>WTHI01000016.1:0-7079 GCA_011523185.1 Methanobacteriota archaeon | reverse complement strand
AGTGGATGCGGAAAGAGCACCCTCCTGAACATCATAGGTGGCTTACTTGAAGCGGACTCTGGAAATATTACTCTGGAGAATTTCGACTATGGGACCAAATCACCAAACAAGGTAGTCGATGTTAGAAGAAACGGTGTAGGATGGATTTTCCAAGATTTCCACCTAGTAGACCGATTGAGTGCATTGGACAATGTTGCCTTCAGTCTAGAACTTTCTGGCATGTCTGCAAAAGAAGCAGAAGATAGGGCTTGGACAGCATTGGAAAGAGTCGGGCTTGGAGATAGAATGGAATTCATCCCTGACCAATTATCAGGTGGCCAACAACAAAGGGTAGCAGTTGCCAGAGCGATATCTGGTTCAAGGCCACTAATTCTCGCAGACGAGCCTACAGGTAATCTCGATGTGAAAAGTGGAGAAGAAATTCTAGATCTATTCCAGGACCTGTGCAAGAATGATGGAATCTCTGTCCTTATGGTAACTCACGACCCAATATTAGCCTCAAGGGCAGATAGAATGTTACTTCTCAAAGACGGGCTCACTGCAGCCTCGGACATACGTTCTGCATGGGGAATTGAGGAGGCTGCATGATGGAACTACAGTCGCTCTTCTCTGAAGTAATCCCTACAATGATTTTCGCCTGGGTCTTCCTGCTAATTTTCATTGGATTTTGGAACCTAAATGCAAAAATTCGTGAATGGCTCAGGAATATGGCGAAAAATGCTTCCGACCCTTCCTATGTCAAAGAAAAAGTCTCAGTTAGCGAGCGAATTGAGAAATTTTATTCGGGATTCAAAACTACTTGGTTAGCGGCTCCTAACAACATTTCCATGGCAATCAAAAGCGCCTGGCGAGCGAGGGAGAGAGGTCTTGCGATCTTTGCGGGTGTATTTCTTTCATCCCTTGTAATAACCACCGTTCTAGCCTATGCTGTGGGTTTGAATCAGGGCTTTTTCCAATTCTCACTTGAAGGTGAGGTATTCGATGCAAAACTCGATTTCCAAAAAGACCCAGGTGGTAGCTGGGATGGAAGGACGAATGATTCCGTTTTATGGGAATCATTTTGCGACGATCTTACTGATATGGAGGAGTTTTCTGATTGCGCCATAGTCTACGGTAGACAAGGAATTAGAATAAGCGGTTTTTTCGATGATAGTTTTGCAGTCCCCCAACCTCTGAATGTTGTTTCCGCTACAGGAACGTCTGCAGATTGGGGAAATGTTAGTTGGGATTATCCCGAAGCATTCGAAAACGGCCCACCAATCAATGATGGTCGAATAATTAGATTCTATGGCTCGGGGGTTTGGGACGGAGAATTAGCAGATCGTCACGCTAAATCTATGATTTTTGGAGAATGGCCCAATAGTGCTGCCGATGCGGAGGCAAATAGATCAGTCATTCTACCCTCAAAAATCGCTAGTGCTGCAGGAGCTGAAGTGAACGAGACAATATCTACCCTCACTTTCTCATACGTCAACGGAACATATACATTCGATCAAGCAGAGAAGGTGTTTGAAGAATGTCAGGGTACAATTGATAGTAATTTAGAAGTTGGAAGAATCTATTGTTTGGAGACTTTCACCGTAACTAATTTGACCATAGCAGGAATCTATGAGGAAGGAGACTTTGCGAATCCAACTCTGTTATTCCATCCAGTGATGGTCACAGATTCCGTACTTAGTGATGAACAAAAATTGACATTAATGCAGAAGGATCATGCTTACTTAGGTCTAGCAGTCGATAGGAATCAACTTCCTACAACATCCACTCGAGACGCTACTAATTGGCTCAGTAATTTGAAAGATGACTTGGAGAATGTCGAGGGGGATTTGACACTAATTGATCCTACCACAAACGAATCTTTCGTAGTGGAAGATGCAACTCTTCCCAGATTGTATTCGGTTGGGGCTTGTGCAGGAGACTTCTCAGAATCTGAATTACTTGAAGCCACTAAGGGTGAATTGGAATTAACCTGTGAGAAGGGAGACTTTGCTCTTATCTCCGTCGAATACAATGACCTAATTTCAGGAACAATCACATTCCTGAACATATTCCTAGGAATTATCCAAGTGTTTGATTATATCTTGGTTATTCCAATTGTAGCACTTTCTTTCGTTGTTCTAGCCTATGGTCTTGTTCTCTCTCTTGAACAACGAAGAAGGGAAGTTTCAATCCAAAGAGTAATTGGAGGAACAGAAAAAACCCTTGGAAGAATGATGGTTATCGAAGTATTCGCAATAGGTACGATCGCTTGGGCTTTAGGATTTGTTCTGGCCACGGCATCAGTAGAAATTGTACTCAGAGCTGTTGGTTTCCTCAGGTTTACTGATGCCGGGGATGTAGATGTAAATCCAATCTTGAGTGGGGGCTCAACTTTCGTTGTTGGTTTGCTTACCATCGGGGTTGCATACTGGCGTGGTAGAGTTACTACCAGAAAGTTCCTCAGTATGGAAATTGATGAAGGTGTTAGGAAAGTCAATAGAGAGCGAGAACCGTATTATCTACTACATTGGCTTACATTTGCAGTTGGTTCTCTCGCATTACTTGAAAGTTGGATCCAATCAAATGGAGGATTCTGGATATGGGGTAGTTCAGGAATCATAACCAATTTCATTGTCAATGCAGTTGTATTGTTATTGGGGCCATTCTTCTTGTGGATTGGTGGTGCACTAGTTCTATCTCAGATTGGAGCAACTGGCCCTCAAATTCTGAATAAGCTCTTTGGATGGTCACCAGCGATTTCAGATATTCGCAGAGGACTAAGTGGTTCAGGTTCAAGCCAGTCCGTTAGCAGGTTATCTCTCATCTTACTACTGACCTTGTCGATAGTCACTCTGGCGGCAGTTCAAGGACACACTGGGACTCTGGTTGATGAAAGAACCACAAACGCTCAGAATGGTGCAGATCTGAAGATACAATTCGACACTGCATTAACCGAACAAGAAGCTCGAAACCGAGTCATGCAATCGATTGAATTGATCAATGATAATGATATTTCGGAGATCTCCTCTATGACATCTGTTGGTACTATTTTCACCGAGACAAAGGACACAGGAGTCTCACTCCTGACTTGGGTTGTCTTCGATGGACATCAAGATACTTTGATTTGGGATAAACAAGCCATACCCGGAGATGACATTGCTTATTTCGCTGATAACTTGGGCGGCAATGGTTACACTGCGGGCAATTTAGCAGAGGATTCTCTTGATGATCCGATTCGAGGGTCTTCGATCACGTTGGTTTACAGGAGTTATGAATTGAATGAATTTGGAATTCCTGTAGAAACCGGAAGTAGTGAAGCCACAGTAAGTTTCACCGGGCGGCATCAGTGGGTTCCTGGATATTCTGCTGCTGAGACTAATTCAGTCATTGTAATTGGAGAGGGGACTTATCGTCAATTAGTAGGGGAATCGACAGCAAACTCCTACCGCTCCTCGACTTGGATGTTCGAACTTTGTGATGAAACAAAAGCAAGTTGCAAGGATGCACTCGAGACATTAGGAGCAGACCTGAAGAGCAGGCAGGGAGTAGTCTCGGCCTCTGATTGGTCCACAGCACACGAACAGAACGAGAGAAATGGAGGTCTAATCTTCGGTACTCCTGGATTACTAAGTATGATGTTCGTAGTCGCAGCATTAGCCTCAATATCCTCTGCCTTCGTTTTCCTTTCTCTTGTTTTGAGCCAGAGAAAGAGAGAATTGGCTATTCTTCAGGCGATTGGAGCAAGCCCAAATCAAGTAGTTCGATTAGTGTTGTTCGAAATTATGTCCATTCTGCTAGTCAGTATGATCTTAGGTGTGACTCTAGGTCTAGCTGTTGCGCAATCTTTCAACGGATTCTTCGGAGTGTTTGGATTCATATTCCAACTATTCTTGGGTCAAAGTGCTCCGATAGATAGAGATCTTGCCTGGCCTTGGTTTGAGATTGTGTTAGTCAATGGAATGGTCTTTATGGCGGTAGTTGGTTCTCTACTATTCACTACCCGTAGAGCATTAGATTCGGACTTGGCTACAGTATTGAAGGGGGAGTGAAATAATGGGTTCAGAACAAGAAATACTCCGTGCTAATTCGCTATATCACATCTATGAATCGAATGCAGAAGATGGAAATGTCGTTGCTCTAAGAGGCCTCAGTATGACCATGTACGAAGGCGAAGCAGTAGCAGTAGTTGGACCATCGGGATCTGGAAAGTCAACGTTACTAAAGTGCCTCGGAGGTCTGATGAAACCCTCCGCGGGTTCAGTTGAATTGGGTGGCAAGAGAATGACCAGACTTACTGGTCCTGATTTGGTCAAGTTAAGGCAAGAAACAGTCTCATTTATTTTCCAAGATTCCAACCTATTGCCTCACCTAAATGCGATTGATAATGTAGCTCAGCCATTGTTACATCAAGGAGAACTTGCTAGACCTGCTAGAAGAAAAGCCCTTGCTCTATTGGAGAGATTGCAAATGGCAGAAAGAGCGTATGGTATGCCAGAGGAATTATCCGGAGGAGAGCAGCAAAGGGTAGCAATCGCTCGAGCCTTGATAACAGATCCTAAGCTAATTCTGGCAGACGAGCCTACAGGTGCTCTCGATCCGATAACAAGTCGAGAGGTACTAGATTTATTCAGACAATTGCACGAGGAAGAGGACGTCGCTTTCCTACTTGTCACACACAACAGAGAGGTAGCTTCCTTCTGTGAGCGTTCGCTCGAACTGCGCGAAGGTCGCTTCATTGCGCAGCACGGAACCGATGTCGACATTGGTGACTTGTCGGATTCGAGAGAACTAATCGTAGATGATTCGGGAACAATATCTCTACCCCCCGATATTTTGCTAAAGATAGGAGGTCCTGGCCGATTCGATATGAAAGAAATCGAGAGGGACGTAATGAATTTCGAAAGAGTCGATGATGAGAAAGTCGAAGTTACAACTGAAAACAAATTCGTACTTTCACCAACATGTCCTGCTTGCAAGCATGAATATGGAGATAGCGAAGAACAGGAATGTCCTTCCTGTGGCTCTAGTAGACCTATGGTTCAGGCTTGAACAGATAATCAGAGGTAGTTCAGCCCCATGTTTGATAGTGAACTGACCTACCCCTAGTTCTGATGGACCTAGTCCTAGTAGCCTCTTTCCTGCTATTCATGGGTGCCTTTGCTGGTATTGGATTAGCCAGTATGTGGGTAAAGGAAGACACGACCGATGACTATCTTGTTGCAGGTCGTGGAATGCATCCTGCATTGGCCGCTTTATCGGCGGTTAGTACGTGGAATTCAGGATACATGTTCATCGGATTCATCGGATTTACATACACGATGGGATACTCGATTATTTGGATTGGTCTTGGCTCGATGGTAGGCCAAATCGTTGCATGGATTTGGCTGTATAAGTTCATTCAACAGGCAGCAAACGAAAGAGGTGTTCGTTCTCTTTCCTCTTTGGTTTCCGATGTAACGGGTTCACCAGAGGCAAAACTTGCTGCTGTTCTTTCTGTTCTATTTCTAGCAGTTTATGCTGCAGCCCAACTAACCAGTGGAGGAAAAGCACTCTATGTTATGCTTGGATGGTCAGAAGTAATTGGTATTCTAATCGGATTTGTTCTAGTCGTCGCGTACTGTTATGCCGGAGGGATTCGAGCATCTATTTGGACAGATGCCGCTCAATCGAGTGTCATGATAATTGGTTCAAGCTTACTCTGTTATGTTGCTTTAGGGGAAGTTGGTGGATTTTCCGGATTACATAATGGCTTAGAAGGACAAAATGCAAATCTAACCAGTATTGTCCCTGCCGACCTTAACTTTGGAGTTAGTTTGTGGATATTCGCATTCTTCCTAGGAGGGCTTAGCGTTGCGGGCCAACCTCAGGTAGTTTCACGAGTTATGACTCTAGGAACTGATGAAGATAGGAAAACAGCAATGCTCTGGTTCTTCGCATGGCAAACTCCTTTCCTACTGATTATGGTCATCATAGGATTGGCTAGTCGGGTAGTTTTCACTGGTTCTGATTTTGATCCAGAACTTGGATTACCAATGCTCGCTATGGAGACACTGGGGCCATTTTGGGTTGGTCTAATCCTAGCGTCAATATTCGCAGCTACAATGTCAACAGCGGACAGTCAGGTTCTCGCTTGTACCGCAGCATTTACTGACGATGTTATGCCAGAAATTAGCCAAGATCACAAGAAAACTAAGATTGTAACGTTGGTAATAGCGGCCTTTGCAACAGCGATTTCGATATTCGGATTGTATGTCCCCGGCGGAGATTCTGTATTCGCATTGGTTGTTCTCGCTGTGTATGGCTTAGGCTCTATTTTCGTTCCTATTCTGATTATCCGATGGGCCGGTTATGAGCCAGATACAAACCACACTATGGCGATGATGTTAGCGGCATTGGTCACTGTGATATTGTGGTCAGTCAGCGGATTTGGTGATGATATATTCCCATCAGTTCCTGGGATGGGGGCCGCTTTCATTACCCACTTTATGATGAATCAGTTACGTAGTTCGGATGTTTCTCCACTAGGGCGCTTCGACGTGCCCGATTTCAAAACAATAGGAATCGGTGCACTCGTTATTTTAGCCCCAGTGACGGTTGTCGAAGCAAGCTACATTTTCGCTGGTCCTGATTCTTTGGAATCTGATGGAGGTCCCTCGGGAGATTGGTTGGTAGAGGCAAGTTTTGGTAGTGAGCAATTAGCAGATGGTATCGATTACGTAAACGATGGTCAGACATTAACCGTAGAGATGCATACAGACGCTGTTGATGATGCTGAAGATCTCAATATTGTCGGAGTTAGAGTGACTCTGACATATTCTGAAGACGAAACCAGTTCTGGTTTGGGTTGTGCCGCACCAGGTGCTTCAAATCCAGACCCCGATACAATAACCGGAACTGTAGTTCACAACGAACACAATACATCAGCGAGCGGTCAAAATTCTGGCACCGGTGTATCATCGCATATCGTTGAAGTCGAATGGTTCAATGCTTCTATGATTGGAAACGTTAGTGGCGTATCTAAGTCCGATATCAATAACGGACTAGACGTTGGTGATGCCGGATTGGGAGTATACACACTCGACGTTACTGTAATTGTTGAT
>WTHI01000029.1:0-2200 GCA_011523185.1 Methanobacteriota archaeon | reverse complement strand
GAAGTGCTTGACGTAATGAAGGATCTTGCTCGAAGAGATATCACAATGATTGTTGTTACTCACGAAATGGGATTCGCCAAGGAAGTAGCAGATCGATGCATTCTGTTCGACGAAGGTCATCTAATCGAGGAGAATACACCTCACGATTTCTTCGATAATCCGAAGCATGACCGAACCAAACTATTCCTCGAGCAAATCTTGTGAATCAGTTGTCAAGCCAATTTGCGACTCGGTCTAGCATTGTGCTTCTGAAGGTCAGTAGTTGCAAATCAGGGCCTTGAATGTCGATAGTGATTGTAGAGCCTCGAGTAAAATGGGTTTCATCCCAGCCATCGCTCACAACGTATCCACGATGCATATCGCTTGTCATGACTGTAGGTTGTCGTGTCCACTCCCAGTATGACCCATCTTCCCTTCTTTCTGCTCGAGGTAAATCTCTAGCGACGAATAGGTAGTGACTGTCAACTTCCGATAGTGGGAAGGTGGTTCCTTCTATATCGACAACATGGCGATACCAGGCACCTTGACCAAGGAATGTTGAGAATAGGCAACCAGATGAATATTGTTTACAATCGACATTCTCCCCTCGTTGAAGTCTGTATTTTGAGGGTTGATATTGGTGTGTATTTGCTACCAACAAATCATTCAATGCAGGGTCGCAACGGATTTTGTTTCCGCTTGTAGTTTCAATCTCTGCCTGTAACCTCGGTAGCCGATTAACGATTGCAGTCCCTTCAATTGCAGAGCGTATATCAGATGCGAAATTTGTCGGGTCACTACCCATGTAGAACCCATATGATCCTTCTTCATCCTCTGACCTTGGATGGGAATTTACTCCCATCACAGGAGTGTCGGAATCTACAGAATGGGCAATTGAAGTTAGGGTTCCATCGCCACCTAATACAACTACTAAATCGCATTCAATGAAATCGGTGCGCCTAACGGTTTCTCTAGCAGAATAATCTACACTAATTCCACGCTCGGCGACAAGAATATCCAATTCGTTTCGAATTGAATCCAACGCTTGGTCATGAACTTCCTCGAAGTTTTTCTTGTAGACTACGAGTATGTTGTCTATCACCAATATACCCCCTTCTCACTTTAGGCGCAATAATCACTCCATATAGGGGCGACGCATTGAGTCTGAGACAATCATTGGGGTCTAATTTAGCCATAACTTGTTGACCTGCAAAGCATAGGCTCATCAGAGATAAGTCACGGGATTTATCTCAATGCGGGCGGTGTTGCTGGGGATATTGCTCATAATTTCCTGTTCTTCGGGTTGCTTGGAAGTCCCAATCGAATCTTGTGAAGATACCGATTGCTTTCCTTTCAATAATGATCTTCTAAACGAATTACTTTCAAATCCAAACTCTCTAGATGTTTTGTTATTGGCGTCTGAAAATTCTAAGTTACGCGTAAAATCCTCCACAACTTACCAAACGGAAACTCAACTGGGAGAAATACATTGGAATGTAGCAAAAGATGACGAACAAAACCTTCGTTCAATCGCAATGAGGTTCAGTCTTGGAACCACTTCTATCGATACTGAAGTTATCGAAGGTACCGAAACCACCAATATTAGATTGGGTAATGTTTGGTATGAGGGAAGGGATGCAATTCCTGACTACAAGGATCCGTTCTATGAAATCGCCCAACAAGCTACTGAAGACCCTGATGGCTTTTGGCCATCTTTTGGATTTGACACCACATCGATTTCAGATCTCGAATGGACAATAACCCACGATGTCCAATCTCTAGAACAGGTCGCAAGTGCTCAAAATGAAACCCATAGCATAATTCTAGTCTTGAAAGGCATGCCTCCTGAACTAATTGGTGTGGAATTGTATGGAAACGACGATTCTGCCTTTGTATTGAGTATTGAGAAAGGAGAGGATGTGCAATTGAGCCTTCAACCGGATTTACCTAGAGCGGCAATAGAATTCAACGTTGAAGCTCCGTTGCAATTATCGGATGGAACTACAATTTGGGCTGGATATGTGCCTCTAGGATTTACCTCCGAGGTTAATCCACTGGAGTTGACTTTCCAGGTTATCGAATCCGAATCAACCATTGCGGAGTTTAATCTTGCAGATTTGACATCTAACCAAACCGATGTATATGGCGATTGGTGGGAGTTCCTCTATTGGGATTATTCAGGAGATGGATATTTTTCCTCCTCTGATTATTACGAGATTCG
>WTHI01000073.1:0-8591 GCA_011523185.1 Methanobacteriota archaeon | reverse complement strand
CCGAACGTTGGGAAATCAACGACTTTTTCCGCTCTAACTCAAACCCCTGTTGATATTGCAAATTACCCATTTACAACAATTGATCCAAATGTAGGGGTGGCATGGATTCCACTACGAGAACCATGTGCTTGTTCGGCACTTAGAGCGAAACGTGAGGCTGATGGAAGACTTGAATCAATATCAGCAGATGACCCACGAAAGGGTAGCATATGTTCTCCAAATACTGGTTCTTGCGTTGGGCATCATCGACTAGTTCCAGTCACATTAGTCGATGTCGCAGGATTGGTACCAGGTGCTCATGAGGGACGAGGCCGAGGAAACCAATTCTTGTCTGATTTAGCCCGTTGTGACGCGTTAATCCAAGTTGTTGACGTATCAGGTTCAACGGATTTGGAGGGCAACCCAGTAGGAGAAGGTGGTTCTAGCCCTGTAGAAGAACATGAGTTCCTTTTACGCGAATTAGATGCTTGGATTCGCGGTATAATCGAATCGAGTTGGCAAAGGGGCGCACGTCGCGTCCAATCAGAAGGCGATAAGGCCCTAGTAACATATCTGTTAGATCAGTTAAGCGGAATTGGAGCCAATGAATCCCATGTCTCTGCCGGCATTTCCGAGGTATCATCTCAGCACCCTGATGCCGGTGTACCGTGGTCTTGGGGTAAAGAAGAGTTGACAACATTGGCGAAAACAATCAGAACAGGATTATTCCCAATTTGTATTGCAGCAAATAAAGCCGATAGAGCAGAAGAAGGTTCGTGGAATCAACTTGAGGAAATGGTTACTGCATCTGGAGGAATACTGATTCCCACGAGTGCAGAGGCAGAACTTGCACTAAGCAGGGCAAGTGCTGCTGGATTAATTCAACACAGACCAGGAGGAGAAGGTTTCACCGTCACCGAAGAAGGAGAATCCAATTTATCTGAAGCACAAAGGAATGCCCTTTCATCAATTGGGGAGTCGCTTGCAAAGTGGTCAGGAGGAGGATTGGTTGGACTTGTTGGAGATATTGTATTCGACAGACTCGACAGAAGGGTTGCCTATCCTGTGCAAGATGAAACTCATTGGGTAGATGGTGATGGTAATGTTCTCCCAGATGCAATTCTAATCCCTGAGGGAACAACAGCGAAGAGATTAGCCTACGCAGTTCACAGCGACCTTGGAGATGGTTTCATTCGAGCTACAGACGCTCGCAGTGGACGTGTAATCGGTGCAGATCATGAGGTCCAAAACGGCGACGTGATACGAATTCACGCCAAGTCGTGATATTATCGCGCAGTCTGGACAAGAGAAGGGTGAGCTGTCTCTCGGCGTCCGCCCTTAGAAGCGGCCAGCGTCCGCACGACCTGATAGCCACCGCTAAGCGGTGTTCGCAGGGTGTGTGTTAACTTGCTATTCGCTTCAACCGAAGAGAGATCCGAGGCCTTCGAAGCCACCGGCTTCTTCCTCTTCTTCTTCCTCAGCTGGTGCTTCCTCAGCAGCAGGAGCAGCGTCTCCACCACCGCCACCAGCAGCAGCTGGAGCAGCAGCGACAGGCGCAGCGACGGCAGTAGCCATCGCTTCCCCGATGTCAACATCGCCGAGGGATGTGACAAGTGCCTTTACTCGGGCACCGTCGACCTCAACACCAGCAGCGCTCAAAACTGAGCTAACGCCGTCTTCATCGATATTCTTCTCTGCGGAGTGCAGTAGCATTGCAGCATATACGTATTCCATTTTTTCTCACCTATTTTTTTTCAGCCGAAGAGGTCGCCAAGTCCACCGAACCCAGCGTCTTCTTCTTCCTCCTCTTCCTCTTCAGCCGAGGCTTCCTCGGCAGATTCTGCCGCATCGGAGGTTGCGGCAGGAGCGCTCTCAGCGACGCTAGCAGCAGCACCTAGTGCCGCCGCCAACTCGTCATCAAGCGCAGAGGAATCTAGCTGACCTGCTAGGGCCAGCGCACGTGCGTTCGCACGTGAAATGAATAGTGGAATTGTGGCATCGTTGGCGATACCCGCTTCCACAGCGACAGATGTTGCCTCGCCACTCGCCTTCGCGAGTAGGGTTGGCATTGTCTGTGAAGAGAACCAGCGAATGTTGCAAGCGAGGTTGAATGCGCCTGAAGTCGCTGTGATGATGTCGGTTCGGAATCCATCTGTGTCCAAGTCTAGTGAATCGGCTTCGAATAGGAATCCGTCTTCAATCGCTCCTGTTAGAATAATTCCAATCTCAATTGGGTTGATATTTAGTTTGGAAAGCATGATACCGAGATCTGCTGAAATCGGGTCACCTTTGTTGACAACAGTAGTAGTCTTCTGAATTGCAACCTTGCCCTTGTCAATTTTTGCTGGGATACCAACCGCGTTGAATTCACCAACGATCGGACCAGGGCCGAATTCGGTTGGTCCTGCCTCGACAACAATATCCATTGGAGCAACTTCGCCTTCTTTGGCTGCACGACCTTGTTTGGTCTTCTCCAATTCGGAGTATAGTTGGAAAGCATTCATCGAAGTAGTGTGAACAATAGCAGGTTGTACTGCACCTTCAAGCAGTGATTCTAGATCTTCCATCGGTCGTCCGGTTTGTTCCCAAGCCAGGCGCATCAAGGTCTTCTTTGCCATTGTAATCGATAGACCACTTCGCAAATCATCGCGCATGCTTAGCATATTCTTGGCAGGGACTCCACCAATGTCGACAATCCCAAGAACCCCATCGGAGGTTAGGATTGCAGCGAGTTCACCAACACGGTCTCGCTTCCAAGAAGCAACCTTTGGCTGAATCATTCAATCACCTCGACCTTAATCGAAGGACCCATTGAGGTCTTGATGTAGCAAGAGCGAATATTTCCAACACCACGCTCTAACTTTCCAGTTACTCGAGTCCAGATTGCCATTGCATTGTTAGTCAAATCATCGAGACTTTGCTCTCGAGAACCCATTGGGCTGTGGAAGGTCAGATTGTCTCTTGAACGAACGATTGCAGTATCTTTCAGACCGGCTGCAACCATTGCGGGGTCCAGTGTAGGTGGAACAGGTCGTGGCATCTTACCACGAGGACCGAGAACTACACCGAGGAACCGACCGACGGTTCCCATGTGTGGAATCTCTGCTAGGAAGAAATCGACACTATTCGCTAACTTACGAGCCTGCTGACGGTTACCGCCAAGATCCTCGATTGTTGCAGGGTCGATGATATCGATTCCAGCAGCTCTGGCCTTAGTTGCCATTTCGCCACCTGCGAACATAGCTATCT
Source organism: Methanobacteriota archaeon (assembly GCA_011523185.1). Classification (GTDB taxonomy): domain Archaea; phylum Thermoplasmatota; class Poseidoniia; order Poseidoniales; family Thalassarchaeaceae; genus MGIIb-O1. The sequence goes on along the minus strand of WTHI01000073.1, from coordinate 5,363 downwards.
TGACCGGCTTTCCGCGGCCAGCAGGAAGTCTAATTTCCTCTTGGATACGGTTTGCTGGGTTCTTCAAATCGATGTCCTTCAAGTTAAATGAAAACTCGATGGTCTCGATGAACTTACGCTCAGGAGCGCTGTTCAATGCTTCTTCAATTGCTGTTTGGATATTTTCTCTCATATTCCTCACCTCTGCGGTCAGCGAGGTTTCCCTCTCCCGCAATTCGTGATTATTCACTCAAAATGCTCGTCGAATCTCCCTTCTTTCATTGCTATTAATGCGGCCTTTGGCTCCATGCCTTCGACCTTAACACGCATTGCCACGCAGGTTCCCATAACCTCACGCGAGCGCGCGTACAGTGTTGCACCGGTCAAGCGGTCTTTCTGCTTCTCAGCAACCTGCTTGACTTGGTCCATTGATAGGTTCTCAGTAGACGCATCCCAGCTTCCGTTACACTTCTTCTGACCAAGGGTCTGTAGAATCACGTGAGGTGTCTCATTACGTGCTGACATGCTCTCTACCCCCTACTGAAGTGCCCCGCCGACCTGCTCTCCCTATTTGAGCGTGATGACGAACCTCCAATTTCTCCTAATTCATCTCATTCAACGCGCTGAGTTACTCGAACTTGATCAGCGCGGACGGTCAAAGCGACTGGTACAGCCGCTTCGAACAACTCCACAGTAACCTCTTCCTTTGATTCGGTGACTCGGATAACTCGGGCGGCTTGTCCCTTGAAAGCGCCACCACTAATTTCGATGATACATCCTTCCTCAATACCGGCTGTTGCCGCCTTTGGCTCGAGATAGGATAGTGTATTTTCTAGAGGCGATACACCTGGTAGCACCTTTCGACAATTCTTCAGTCGAGTGGTTGTCATTCCAGAGATTCCGATTAACTTCTCAACATGGTGAAGCGCAGACGCCTCTAGGAAAATATAACCGCGTACGTGACCTGGAACCAATACTCCAAAGATTTCTTCTTGAATGTCTTTCAAAGAACCTGTTCCGGAGAGTCTAGCGCGAATTTCCTTGGCGACATTCTCTTCTTGTCCAATACTGGTCTTTAGAATGTAGAGGAAAGCGGCGACGTCACCATACATGGCGTCGATTTTTGGAATTGAATATCTTTCAGCGCCTGTTCCTTCGCTTGATTCTGATTCATAATGTCCGATGTAGGCAGGGTCGACCCAGCTGTGATTCTTGTAGATGGTTCGCGGAGTTACCTCATCAGATTCAGCGATGAAAAGCAAAGGGGTCACATCGTTTAGACGGTTTCCAAAGGCCAGACCTCTTGCTAGACCCGAACGAACGTATTGTAACGCATCAGCAGGAATACCTGTGCACTCGGTAATTCTAGTTGTAACAGCGTCGATATCTTCAGGATCTCCAACACCATACACACCATCCCAAGCACCTGGGAAATCAGCGACTTCATCGGAACGCTGCAAAATCAGAACTTTCTCACCATGGCGAACGTAGACTACGAATGCATCAGACATATATCTCACCTCAAGAGCTAGTTAGCCAATCGAAGAATACCGGTAGGGCATTATCCATTAGCCAGAGCATGAAGAAGCCAATCGCACCTAGAACAAACATTCCAATTCCACAGACGATTACGGTCTGTCGAAATTCTTGCTTGGAGGGTTTTCTAGCCATCTTTAGGATACGAGCCATTGAGCCGGTTTGCACTCGGCGGACTCTCTCTTCTATGTCATCCTGCAACCTCTGTGCAGTTTGCTCGATAGCACCAACATCTGAGTTCTCGATAGCCATGACTCTTCCTCAATTGCGACTCGGCGACCAACCATCCCTCTTTAAGCACGACGGGCGAACCCCAAAGGGTTCGATTTGAGATTACAGTTCCAATCGATTAGAATCAGTTGACAAATTCAACGGTTCTAGTTCGTAAGTTTCGCATCTGAGTATGCAGTGCTGCTCCATGTATTTGGTCGGATTTTACCCCTGTCAATACCAGCAGCACACGAATTTCATCTCCCATCGATTCATCAGTTGTAGCGCCCCAAATGATTCGAGCGTACGGATTGATTCTATCTCGAATCAATTGAGCACATTTCTCTGCATCTCCCAAAGACAAAGTTGGGCCTCCAACCACGTTGACAAGAGCACCTCTAGCATCTGAGATGTCGATGTCCAATAATGGTGATTCTAACGCTTCGTCGGTAGCCTTCTCGGCAGAATCTTCGCCTCTGGCTTCTCCAAGGCCAATCATTGCAACTCCGCCACCATTTTCCATGACGGAACGAAGGTCTTGGAAGTCCAGATTGACGACTCCTTCCTTAGAGATCATCTCAGATACTCCAGCAATCGACCTCATCAGTAATTCATCAGCGACTCTGAAAGCTGCATCTAAGGGTAAATCTCGAACACCTTCGACTTCCAACAAGCGCTCGTTTGGAAGCACCACTACAGTATCGCAAACTTCGCGCAGTCTTTCCAAACCCCACTCGGCATTTTGTCTACGAAGGGCTCCCTCTGATAGGAATGGATAGGTAACTACTGCAATCGTTAGGGCGCCTTCTGCTCGGGCTAAGCGAGCGATAACATGGGCAGAACCTGTTCCTGTTCCACCACCCAGTCCTGCAGTGATGAAGGCAAGATCGCAATTCTCAACCTCTTTCTTGAGTGCTTTCTCCGATTCGAATGCCGCCTGTTCTCCCTTTTCTGGGTCTCCGCCTGCACCCATACCTCTGGCACTTCGACCGATGAGTACCTTGTTGTCGACCCCGACTCTAAGCAAGTGCTGGGCGTCGGTATTAATCGCCATTCCACGGACATATTCGCCATCGAATAGGCCTTCCATTTCCAATCTGGCTACGGTGTTTGAACCGCAGCCACCACAACCGAATACACGGATTCGTGGTTGTAGTGATTTCAGTAGTGATTTCAGTTCAGGATCAGTCTCCGTCACAACCGGCGCTGCCGGTGGTTCTTCCCCATCCTGAAGCTCCAATACTCGGTCGATAAGGTGCTTCATAGGGAACGCTGGCCATCCAAGCAAGGATAATGCTTGCCGTAGCGATTGAGCCCTATGGGCTCATTCTGCAACCCCTAATCAGTTTGCCAAAAGTTGCTTTCGAGTTTCCATGAATCGAACTAGGAAAGTGTATACTCCGCCCCAAAATGATACTGCAAGAGCTAGAGTCATACCGTTCAATTCGGTATTTCCTAACAACGCCCAGTGCGCATATTCGTGGATTGATGAGATATCAATTCCAGTTCCGCCTGAGCCGGCCTGCCAAGCGGCCCACAGAAGGCCGGCAAGAGTGACTACCAATCGGTCGGCACGGCTGAACCCTCCGTATAGTCTGCCGAGCCCGACAGACTGTGCTTGAGTTCCCATGTATGAACCGAGCAATGTCAGCAAAGCAGCGGCCCAACCAGCAAGCGGGTCTACGATGAATGCGGAGTTGTAACCGATGGCGACTACCAAACCAACATCGACCACACGATCGATGGTGTGGTCGAGGAAGTCCCCGTATGGGCCCGCTGTGCCTTGATGTCGGGCTAATGCACCATCGAGTGCATCGAAAACACCAGCGATTAGAACCAAAATTACTGCTCCAACAATCATCATCGCTCCCTCATTATCGAGTTCAGCGACTGCAATTAGGTAGAATGAGACGATTGAGATTACCAAAGATGTCCAAGTCAAAACACTAGGATCTAGGTCACCCATTCTAACGACTAATGGTTGAACCATTTTGGTCCAAGTATCACGCATTTTCTCGAACATCAGCCCACCCAGTCGATTACATCCTCAGGGCTAGTCGGTTTGAAGCCATCTGAAATCCAAGAGAGAATATTTGCAACAATTACTTCTGGCCCAACTTTCGAAGTATCGAACTCAACCCAAGGAATATCATCCGCTTTCTCATTCCAAGCCCCGCCGAGTAACTCCCACTCGACATTTGCCTCTACCTTTGGCTTAGGGTACCCTCGTTCGTTTAGGCGCTGTCGAATAATTTCTGGATCACATCGCAAAATCACAACTGCGTTAACAGGAAGATTGTGAGATAGATGCCCGTCGATTATTTCCGTTTCCGAAGGGTTCTTTTGCCAATTTTCATCAATGAATTGTAACAGAATGTCCATGTCAACGGGATGCGCTCCATCTGTCTCATCAACTTCCTCAAGTGCGCCTGCTTGCTGAGCCAATTCTTCGATTTTTGAGATACTCATACCGCGTGAAGAAAGCAAGCTAGCGATGGTTGATTTTCCCGTCCCGGGCGTGCCGGACAGAGCCAGCCTGTATGTGTCTTCCACGTATTCACGGATGAGCCATGAACCCATGAATACTCCGCGCCGGCGGCGTAACATTGACCCATCGAAGGTGTCACCGACTTACCATGAGCGATACCGAGGCCGGCCATGTAAGCGTACTTGGAGCATTTTCTCCAGCTGAAAATAAGTTGAACATACTACTTCTTGCTGTACCTGTAACTTGCTATTTTGCGTACATATCTCACAATGAATCGATGGCCTTCTTTGCATCTCTGGTCGCAATCATGCCTCTCGCCTTCTTGATGGGCAGGGCAACTGAAGAGATAGCCCTCTACACTTCTGAATCCCTAGGTGGTTTACTCAATGCTACTTTTGGAAATGCTGCTGAGATGATTATTGCTCTACTGGCAATATACGCAGCATCTCAGGCAGCGTCCGGAAGTGATACAGAGACACTAATGGTTGGACTCGTGCAGGCCAGCCTAATCGGTAGTATTCTTGGAAATCTACTACTCGTAATGGGTCTGGCATTTTTGTGGGGAGGGATCAATTATTCTGAGCAGAAATTCTCAGATTCTCAAGTAAGTTCCAATGGTTCCCTAATGTTGTTAGCGATGATTGTGCTAATCATTCCAACTGTATTCAATTCGACTGTTGGTGGTACTGAAGGGGAGAAAGGAGTCGAGCAACTAAGTCATATTGCGGCAATTGTTTTGCTACTTCTATACGGACTATTCCTATACTTCCAGTTCAGGTCTCATGTGGACCTCTTTGCCACTGAAACACACCATCATGAAGCTCCTGAAATGACAAAGAAAGATGCGATCATTCTTCTCGTTGTAGCAACTATCCTGGTGTCTTGGATGGCAGAGGTTTTGGTTCACTCAGTAGAGTATGCAGCGGATGATATGGGGCTACCTCACTTATTCATCGGAGTGATTTTGCTACCACTGTTCGGTAATGCTGCTGAGCACTTTACTGCCGTAGTCGTGGCTGGCAAGGATAAGATGGATCTTTCATTCGCAATTTCAATGGGTTCATCTACACAAATTGCTGTATTCGTAGCCCCAGTAATGATTCTCGTTGCTTGGGCGATGAATGTGCCACTAACCTTTGAATTCGGAATG
>WTHI01000094.1:0-2252 GCA_011523185.1 Methanobacteriota archaeon | reverse complement strand
TGACCAATGGAGAGAAGCGTATGTTGGTCAAATTGTCTCATACACTCCGACTGGATGAGGATGAGCCAAAGGCGGTCTACGACGCAGTGATTTCAGGCACGGAGATAGGTCAAGGCGAAGTTTTGGCTCTAGAGGAAACTCGTCGGATTTACGAACAGATGTTGGAGGCTTTCCTCCTGCACACCGATCGCTCTGAAGGAGAAGTGATTCTGGTGGCTTACCTTCGACATGCATTCGGTATTGATGATTCAGAACATCGTGCGATTGCGAGAAGTTTGGATAGGAATCTCGAGCAAGTGGTCCATCGCACAGTAACAGAAGATATCAGAATGAGATTAGATGATTCAATGGAAAGAATTAGTTCCATCTTCGACGAGTTTAGAGTCAAGAATTGAGGGCGCGGTATGGCCAAAGACCCTCTTGACGAATACTTCGATTCAACCTCTCGTCGAGTTCATTCTTCACCGCGTAAGTTGGCTAAAGTTGTACGAGCGGCATATCCAATCGGAGTTCCTGCTCTAATCATGAAATCCAGCACGGATCGTTTCGGAGAAGCGGCGGGTTACTCATTCCATCTTGGAACGCCTGACGAGAATCTCAGAAGGATTGCCTCTTGGTTGCTAACCAATGCTGGAGGTGAGCAGAAGGTTCTGGTGAAGTTGATTCGTCGTCTATGGAAAAGACATGGTAGAGAAGATATCGCCCTTGCAGCATTACTTTTGGCAAATCTTGACCACAAAAGTTTGGGAACTGATTCATGGACAATGCTGGCTTCAAATATTTCTCGAAAAGAGCCTGCTGAGGCGTTATTGTTGACTATCGAAGAAGTACTAAGAGCGGGTAAATCTATTCCTTCTGATGAACAATTACTGGCTTGGTGTAAGGGCCGAACAATCGATGGTCATCTGGCTGTTTTGGTAATCCATGCCGCAACTATGAGGGGTGAGCGAGTGAGTTCGGAAGTTTCTGAGGCAATTCAATTGGTATCTGTTCCTCCGGGCGACTCGCTCCTAGGTCGAATCAAGGCCCGTATCGTAACAGGTTGAGCCAAGTTCAAGCGCTTCTGGGTCTCCCGCTGTCTATGAGCGAGCGATTGCTACCATCCGATGACCCTGTTGCAGAACAGGTTCTGGAATGGACAATTCAACGCGACTCGGCGGATATTCGACAATTGATGCAATGGGTCGAGAGGAGCGATGGAAGAAAGGAGAGGTTGACTCTCTTGGCTCGTGCTGCTGAGCTTATGGAAGAGATTCGCTACGCTATGCAGAGACTCGATGATTTACGGTGAGTGTATGAGATCTCTACTTCTCGCCGGTGGACGAAGCAGCCGAATGGGCCGAGATAAGGCTCTGATTGAGGTCGGTGGAGTCGCCTGTATCGCAAGGGTTGCTTCGGCTCTGGCGGCAGCAGGTTGTGAGCCGATTCGAATAGCCGTTGCACAGCCTGAAGATGTTGAGAGATATGGTTCAGTCATGCCAGATGGGTTAGATGTTGAATGGGTACTGGATGCAGTCACTCATGCAGGGCCTATTGAGGCTCTTATCGAGGCCTTAACCGATCCATTAGTCGCTGATACTGATTCAATTCAACTCTGTCCGGTGGATGTGCCTTGGGTGACCGCGGATTTATTCTTCGAATTAGAGAAAACTCTCGACTCTGGCGATTTACTAGCGATACCCGCTGACCCACAAAGGGCTCATCCATTACTTGCCAGAGTTCGGCCTTCTATTGCATCAAAAATTGCTGAGGATAGGCGACCATTACATGTTCAATTCTCTGAGATGGAACACTCGACATTATTGACTGAGGCGGCGATTCTAAGAAATGTCAATACGCCTGATGACCTAAACTGAATATCCGCCTACTGAGAGCCTATCAAGGACTTCTGGATAGAGTACATGCTCAACCTTCTTGATGCGTTCTTGTAGGTCTGATTCGGTATCTTCTGGGTGTACAGGAACTTCGCTCTGAGCCAGAATCATTCCGCTATCTACTCCTTCGTCTACCAAATGAACTGTGCAACCGGAAACGGTTGCTCCATCGGCTAATGCATCCCTGTGAGCATGGGCCCCTGGATACTTTGGAAGCAGAGAAGGATGGATGTTCACCAAGCGACCTTTCCATCGCTTGACAAAACTCGGGGTGAGGATTCTCATGTATCCAGATAGAACTACCAATTCCACATCGGCATTGACAAGGGCCATGTGAACTAATTCCTCGTGGGCTAATCGCCTCTGTAGTTTGTCTTC
>WTHI01000048.1:0-8782 GCA_011523185.1 Methanobacteriota archaeon | reverse complement strand
ACACTTGCGATCGATTCTAGTCGACATGGGTGTACCTTTCGTCGAGGAGGTCGGTGAGGCAGCATTCTACGGTCCGAAAATCGATATTCAGTTTACGACCGCTCTTGGGCGTGAGGAATCTATGTCGACGATACAGTTAGATTTCGCTGCGAAGGACCGCTTCGAATTGAGTTACAAGGATGAAAAGGGCGAGGAAAATGGTGAGGTCTTTGTAATTCATCGGGCACCTCTTTCTACACACGAGCGCTTTGTTGCTTTCTTGACTGAACATTGGATTGGTAATTTCCCTACTTGGCTATCTCCGATACAAGTTCAGGTAATCACCATATCAGAAAAGCAAATTGAATATGCGGCTGAAGTAAAAACTGCTTTGGAATCTGCTGGAGTTCGTGTCAAAGTTGACGATACGGATGCAACAATTGGAAAGAAAATCCGAATGCACAGAAAAATGCGACCCGCTTACATGTTGATTCTTGGTGAGGACGAGGCGGAAAATCAAACCGTCTCGATTCGAGCACGAAATGGTGACCAGTGCAACGGCGTTCCTTTGGAACAATTCGTGTCTGACTTATTCGCAGAAATCACAAATAGAGAGAGGGAATTGGGGCTAGTTCCAACCTCGGAGTAATCTCAGATTACTCTTCGACGTAGGTTCTCAAGTAACTCGTCTGCCTTTCCAAGAGCCGTCAAACATTCCTGTATTTCTCCAGAATCCAAAGCTTCAGCCGCTTCCTTCACAGCCGCCTCAGTTGCCCTACGAGACTCATCAGCAGGGCCGATAGAACTCGAATCTAGGCGACGTCGAAGTTCAGACCATTCAGATTGTACAAAATCCAACAATTCTTTGGCTTCACTCGCCTCTGATTCATATGATGCTAAATCATTCGTCAACGAGGTTAGAGATTGTGAGGCTATAACCCATTCACCAGAAGAGGCAGCAGTCTGCACTTCTTCGAGTCTTGACTGCCAAACTTGACTGGCTTGACCTTTAGGAAATCTATCGGAAATTTGTTTCTTCTGTCGTAATGCTCGTTGGACTTCTTGCATCGCATCCGAAGTCTCTCTAACCTCACGTGCGAGACTATCTGCCAAACCCTTTGCTAGAGGTGCGTCACCCTTAGCGAAGGCATCCTTGGCTTCTGCTAGTCGTTCTACGTTGGCGAGGGCCAATTCACCTTCTGCCGAATTTAGAGCAGCTTCTGCATCTCTGATTGCAATCTCGGCCTCATCACTGGAGGACTCAAGACTGTCGATATGAGCTGGGATCGAATTCGCAATATGTAGCGCCTCGGCGGGTTCCTCCGCATCCATAGCTTCTTTTGCGGCTCTAAGAATCCCTCTAACAGCGTCGGAACCGGAACCAGATTTAGTTGCAACAGCCTTCTCTGCGGTAGATATGGAATTCTCAGCTGCTTGCCAATATTCTACTATCGCTGTAGCTTTTGTTTTTGCCAAGCGATAGAGAATCTCTGCCTCTCTGAGTGAACCGTGTCCTGCCTCTCTATCCCCCATTTCGAAGGCCTTTCGAGGACCTTGGACTACAGTGGCTATCTTTTCTGACTGCTCTACTGCTGAAAGTGAATCGCTGCGAATAGCATCGATATCTACTGCCATTTCCATGATTCGCTTGGCTTCTCTATCTGCCTCTTCGATTAGTATCATTCCTCTCGCTGGGTTTTTCCAACCCTCATCACGAGCCTGTTGAATCAATGAGGAGGCTTGTTCTAAGCCAGAATTCTTTGAGCGTAACTCAAGCATTCTCGCTTCGGCTTTTTCTAATTCATTGACGAATTTTTTCCTTTCATCGTGGAGATCATCTTTTGCCATTAAGTCCGGTAAGACGGCTGAAATACAAGCAACTGCAAATACGCCTGCAATCGTCAAATCAATATTTAGAGAAATAACAATTGCAATTCCCAAGGCAGTTCCTGCTAAGCCTGAAAATGCTCGTAATCTCCTCGTCGAAAGTGAACCCGACAAGGCGGTTCGCCAATGTAGGAGAAGAGTAGAAGCTACTATCATCAAGATACTAGATGCAATGGCTCTATCTCCATCTCCAAATGAATCAATTGCCATGGCAACAACCATTGGCCAAGCGATTCCGCTTGCTATGGCAATTCTAGAGCGCTCCACGGGTCCATGGTCAATTAGATCCATCAGCATTAGAGCAGCGACGAACATAGCAATTACTGGACCCATTCTAGGCAAGAGTTCTACGCTTCCATCCATTGCTGGAAATAACCACCAACCGGCTGAGGTAATTAGCAACAAAGTACCTGCCATTGCTACCTTTTCAACCCTTGAACGGTGCTGGGCGATTACCCGATCAGCGTGGTCGGGTGGTAGAACCATAACCCTACACCAAAGCGTATAGGTCAAGAGTCGAGCGGTTGTTTGTACCTGAAAGAAATGCTACTTTGAGGTTAATTTAGTCTTCAAAACGTTGGGGGCCCCACAACATTCGGGCACCTATGGCTAATCCTGCGAGAACTAGGAAAACACCCAGAATCACTTGAAGAGGCCCTGAGTCGGGGTTGACCATAATGTCCGAATCAATAACGATTGATTGGTCGGTTTGTTCGCTATCTTCCCATTCTAATCGAAGAGGTAATTCTCCGGCTCTTTCTAGCGGAATCACCAATGAAATTCCAACCACTCCAGGACCTATGGAAGTAGCCCATGGTATGTTTGTATAATCTGAACATAGTGCTCCACTACACAGTCTACCTACTGCAGAGTCCCCTCCAATATTCTGTACCACAGCATATAATTCGATAGTTTCTCCAATTGTCGGGGTGCCATCGTAACTTACGTTCCAAATGCTAATGTTAACGCCCGGTGCTGGCTGTACCGCTATAGAAAATGAAAGCATATTCATGTTGTCTTTTGAATCCCAAGACATCAAGATAAACCAATGACTACCTGCTTCCAAAGGATCAATTTCGAAGGTTTCTATATCTGCAAATGATTGGTTTTCGAATTGTGCTTCTTGGTTCAATATGAATGTCCATCTAGTGTCTTCAATAGCATCCAAGTCGTCGTAAGAATTGCTTAGATTGACCAATATTGGTTCGTCAGCCCTGACTGGGTGTTCTGCAGAAATCAAAACATCATTAGAGTAAATATCTGGTAGAATTGTTGGACCGGCTCCGTCTAGGACTAAGATTACCCAATCATGATGTACAGAGTTCCCTGCATCATCTACAACCTTCAGATGAAGAGAGTAAGTTGTTGCAGGTTTTGATTGGTGACGATTATCTATCTCCAGATTCATGTTGTTGACATTATCACCCTGGGGGAAGCGGCTTTGAGCAAACATCTGATTCCAATCTATGTGTCTCCATTCACTACTTCGATTACTTGTTATCTCGATAGATGTGTCCAATCCTGATTCGTCTGATGCAGAGATGTTAATCTGCAAAATATCTTCACTTCCGATTTCGATGATTCCATCATTTACATCGATTGGAACGTCTCCGTTCTCAGTAGATTGAGCAACGAAGGAAGCCTCCCATGTTGGAGATTCTCCATCAATTACGATGTTTTCGAACCACTCACTAGATGCTCCAAAATCATCTGTACACCGTACTACTGTGCTCAGTACATCTCCATGAGTGAAATTATGTTCAGATGGAGTTATCGAAACAAATGGCTGGTCACTGCTTGAGACTACTGAACCATTGTTGCTGAATGTCCAATAAATCTCAGTATCATCTAAATGGCTATCAACACAATTTACCTCATATGTTGTAGATCTGTCAAGTGCAAGTTGAGTACTACCAGTCAAACGATTTGCAAGGATATTCGGTGGCGAGTTTTCCCCCAAACTGATTCGGATATCGCTTGCTACTGGAACCGCGGAGCGATTGACGGTGAACTCTCCGGGCGAACCCTCGATTACTTCTGACATGGCAGAGTAGCGGTATTCGTAAGGGCTCGGCAGGATTATTGTCAGTGGGACTTCTTCGACTCCGGCACCTGTGCGGGGCAGGTCTAGAAGGCGAGTACTACGACCATCAGTTGTTCCTGTGAGTTCCACTATCTCCGTCCAGCCCCAAGAGCCGTTTCGGAACATCACTGGACCAGGACTTGGTGGGTTAGCGATGATTGTAATATTGGTCGGTTCGAATGCTTCATGGTCAAGCATGCAACATCCCGCCCGCTCGGAATTATTCCATACACGATTCTGCAAATATGGAGTAAATAGGTCAATTTCACTCTGATTGAGATAGTCATCTCCATTCCCGAGGTAAAAGTCGATTTGCTTTCGAATACCTAGAGTTGGATGAATCAAATGTTCGGTGCCATGATAATCAGATATGGAGAAGTTTAGTGTCCAAGTAGCTGTGATGTTCGAGTTTGCCACGATTGGGTCGTGGATTTCCAGTATCGCCCAACCATCGTATGGATCGAGGTCATCTGGAATACCATGAGCGTCCGCCCCAGCTATAGGAACAAGAGGGGTCAACATCAACGTCGTCAACAGGAGTGCGAGGGTGGTCCGATTCATTCATTCACTTCCAGGGTGGATGATTTTTGACCCATCGAAGTCGATGGCGAGTGGAATTATTCGATGGATGTCCCCGAATTCGGTGGTGAGTTGCGATCTTAATCCAGCGTCTCCATGAGCCAGGAAGAAGCCTCCTCCGCCTGCTCCTAGGAGTTTTGCTCCACTGGCACCAAGTGCGAGGATTCGGTCATGTAGAGTATCAAGTTCCTGATTTGAAACGCTGGCAGTTATGCCGCGCTTGGCCTGCCATGCACTCTCGAGGAGCGCACCAAGCCCTGCCAAATCTCCCGATTCAAGGAGGGCTTGAGCCTGGTCGGCCTGTGCGCGAATAGCGCGCAGTCTCGAAAGTCGATCTGCCTCATCTTCTGGCGACTCCGATAGTACCGTACTTGCCCGGCGACTCATACCAGTGAAAACAAGGGTGAATTCGGATTCAAGTCGATCAAGAATATCGTCTGACAAATCAAGTGGCTTGACAACAACTCCATCTGTCCCGAATGAAATCGAATTGACACCACCAAAAGCTGCTGCATACTGATCTTGGCGACCTATTGGTTGACCTAGAATATCAATCTCAATTTTACAAGCTTCTTCTGCTAATTGCTTCGCAGAAACTTCTCTTCCTGCAAAATTGTGTAAGGCATTTAGAAGACCCACGGTAACAGTAGATGACGAGCCTAAACCTGTTCCACGAGATGGTATGTCGGCAATGGTTGTAATCTCAACTCCAGAGGTAACTCCTGTTATTCTCATGGCTTCCCGTACTAATTCATGTTCAATTTCCTCGAAATTATCAACTAATTCCATCTTTGAGTAAGAAACTCGGACCATTTCATCAAACCGGGAGTTTACGATTACATGGATATAGCGGTTTAACGCTAAGGAGGTGACACGTCCACCGTTTTGCTCTGAATTAGCGAACCAATCAAGATCGGTTCCACCTCCGCAGAAGGACACCCGTACTGGCGTACGCGAGATAATCATCGACTATTCGGCGTGAGCATCCGACTTCAAGACAACGGAGAACAGTTTGGGCTAATTTTCCCAAGGGTAAGGGCTATGAAATGGCGGCGTTGGGATTCGTCGGAGGACAAGGTATGAGCGACCTGATTACCATGGACGATCTAACCAATGACGAGATCTTGGAAATACTCGATGCGGCTGAAAGGTTGTTACCGGTTGCAAATGGAGATGTATACGCTCCATTACTACAAGGAAAGGTACTTGGTAACTTATTCTTCGAGAATTCAACCCGAACTAGAATGTCTTTCGAATCAGCCATGAAAAGACTCGGGGGTGAGGTGGTAAACCTTAGTTCGGTAGGCTCCAGTGTCGCCAAAGGAGAGACGCTATACGATACTATGCAAATGGTGGATGGTTACTCAGACATAGCAGTAATTCGTCATCCTCGACAAGGCGCTGCACAGTATAGTGCAGACGCAATTGGAATTCCAGTTCTAAACGCAGGGGATGGAGCAGGGAACCATCCAACTCAGACAATGCTTGACCTTTTCACAATTCGACAAGCTCATGGAAGTCTAGAAGGATTGAATGTTGTACTAGTTGGTGACCTCCGCTATGGAAGAACTACTCACTCCTTATCCCATGCACTAGTTAGATTCGGGGCCAAGTTAACTCTAGTATCCCCCGAAAGTCTTCGGATGCCGACTGAAATCGTTGGCGATTTGCAATCACACGGTTCAGATGTTGTCGAAAGTGAGAATTTGGCCGGAGCGATTGCAGATGCGGATGTCATCTACATGACTAGAATCCAAAAAGAGAGATTCCCTGATGAAGATGAATATACCAAGGTCGCGGGAATCTACAAAATGACTGCTGATGACTTGGCTGTAGCCAAAGCAGGGATGATTGTCATGCACCCACTTCCTCGAGTCGACGAAATAGACCCGAGCGTCGACTCGACACAACACGCTAGATATTTCCAACAAGCCTTCAATGGTGTTCCAACAAGAATGGCTCTCCTTTGCAGAAGTCTCGGTGTTGAAGTTCCAGAGGAGGTTGGCGAATGAGTGAGATGAGACGTGTTACTGCAATATGTAATGGAACAGTAGTCGACCATATTCCAGCAGGAAAGGCATTGCAAGTAATGCAAATGCTGAGAGTGGACATTGGCCGTTCTAATCCAATTAGTTTGGTAATGAATGTTCCAAGTGGAAAGGCTGGTCGGAAGGATGTATTGAAAATCGAAGACCGCGAATTAACTCAGGAAGAGTTGGATAGACTCGCACTGATTGCCCCAAACGCTTCAGTTGCGATTATTCGAAATTACAGCGTGGCTGAAAAACGCCAAATCGAGCTCGGTTCAGAATTAGTAAATATCGCTCGATGTTCATTCTGGAATTGTATAACCCAAAACTCACGAGAACCACTGCCACACAAGTTGCGTGTAATGTCCGCTGACCCCTTAGACCTAAGATGCTCATATTGCGGTCGCTCTCAGTCAATTGAAGAATTGGCTGAATCCATAATTTGAGGCCTCTAGATGGTCAGAATAGAATCTGTCTATGACGGCAATCTGAGATGCTCTGCAACACACATACCCTCAGGTCAAAAATTGGTAACTGATGCCCCTGTCGACAACATGGGAAAGGGTCAGTCATTTTCTCCAACTGACCTCTTGGCTACATCTATGTTGAACTGTATGATGACGATTATTGCTATAGCCGCAGATTCTAGAGAAATAGACGTTGGTGGAATGAGTGGTTCAGTAGAGAAACATATGGCTTCAGGCCCGCGTAGGGTGTCGAAGTTGGAGGTTGAAATCTCATTGCCCGCAGACCTGAATAGTGAGGAACGAGAGTGGTTGATCAAGCGAGGTTTGGCTTGTCCTGTTCATAAATCGGTTAGTCAAGAGATGGATGTGGAAGTCAAATTCCTCTGAAAAATTAGGTTTTTTTCGAACCATCAATACACAACTATTGATGCACTTTATCATCAAGCGGAATATATGTTTAGGCCTTTGGAGGGTGTAAGGGTCCTCGATTTATCCAGAGTATTAGCAGGACCTTATACCGCAAAGTTGCTTATGGATTTGGGAGCAACTGTTCTCAGAGTAGAGGCTCCTTGGGGTGATGATACTAGGGGATGGGGGCCTCCATTTACAGAGATTGAAAATGAACAAGTTGCGGCATATTGGACTTCCGTAAATTTAGGAAAATCGGTTATTAGAAAAAATCTCAACAAAGAAAGTGATTTGCGAGATGTCAAGAAACTGATTTCTGATTCTGACATTATTATCGAAAATTTCCGCCCGGGTAAATCGGAACAATGGTTTGGTTCGTGGCCTGAAAATGCAATTGTTTGCAACATAAGTGCCTACGGAAAAGACGGGCCGAGATCTAGAGAAGGAGGCTATGACATCGTTATGCAGGCACGTAGTGGATTGATGTCGATTACAGGCGACGAAAAAGGCAATACTGCTAAAGTTGGAGTAGCAGTAATTGATGTTGCAACCGGTCTACATGCTAGTTCTGCAATTCTTTCTGCACTTTACAGAAGAGAAAGAGACGGGATTGGGGCTAAACTTAGCTTATCACTCTGGGATTGTGCTCTAGATTTGTTGGTCAATCAAGCTCAAAACACAATAATTTCGGGAAATAGTCCAACAACGATGGGGACCTCTCATCCAAATCTAGTACCCTATCGGGCATATGCCACTTTGGACGGTGAATTTGTTATTGCAGTCGGCTCAGATAATCAATGGACGAAATTAGTCAAAGCATTGCAATTAGAAATCCCACAAGGCTCAGATTGGTCAAAAAATTCTCAACGAGTAGTGGATAGGAAATTAGTAGATGAATTGATTTCAAAATCTGTAAATCAATTAAATTCTATTGAATTGGAGACTTTACTAGATGGTATTCCATGCTCGCCGGTGAATTCAATCAATCAGGCGTTATCTGATCTGCATTCTATACAAAGAGGCATCATAGATTCCACTGCAGGAATAAATCACGTATCTAGCCCACATCGATTTCACAGTTGAATAATCATTGAGAGGATTCAGTCAACCATTGTTTCATTATGCAAGATTGGCAGATTGGACGACTTGTAATTTCCCCACATTGTTGACAGTTTGTAACATCCGACTGATGGCTCCCCCTTGCCTCTCGGTATAATTCCCGAATCTGCTCCAACGCGTGCAATAATCCGTGCCTAGCGCCTGGACTTTGAGCCTCCAAAGAGGCGACAATTGCACGGCTTTGTTGTCTCATTGCTCCAGGTGCATGAGGACAATCTCCGTGATGAATT
>WTHI01000120.1:0-8807 GCA_011523185.1 Methanobacteriota archaeon | reverse complement strand
AATATGACTAGTCTGACGATTCAATTAGCAAGTGCACTGAGTCGAACTTGGAGGCCTGAGGATGAAGTTGTGGTCACTCGCTCTGACCATGATGCAAATGTCCGACCTTGGGTGTTAGCCGCTCAGTGGTCGGGTGCTAAGTTAAGATGGATTGATATTGATCCCTCTGATTGTACGCACAATATCGATAGTATTGAACAAAATATTAACGAAAATACCGTAATGGTCGCAATCGGTGCTGCCTCAAACTTCTCAGGTACGATAAATGACGTCAAAGGAATATGCTCGAAAGCTCATTCGTTTGGTGCAGAGGTATTCGTAGATGCAGTGCATTATGCACCTCATGCATTAATCGATGTACAGGAATTAGGTTGTGATTATCTCGCTTGTTCATCATACAAATTCTTCGGAACCCACCAAGGTATCCTTTGGGGTAAATACAACCGACTCGCTGAACTTCCTGTAGCAAAGTTACGCGTATCTTCCGAGGAGGTCCCATTTCGTTGGATGACCGGAACCCAAAGTCACGAATCTATGGCTGGCACTCTTGCCGCAATAGAGCATTTAGCATGGCTAGGCAGAAATATTTCTAATGATGACTTGAGTAGAAGAGAGGCTCTTAGTGTAGCGTTTTCAGCAATTGAAGAACACGAAAGTGAATTGTGTTGGAGTATGATTCAAGGCCTACAGGAAATAGATGGAGTGAAGATATGGGGAGTGACTGAACCATCTATGAAAAAACACAGAGCACCTACTGTCTCATTCACCCATCCATCGATGACGGCTGAGCAAATTGGCGCGGCATTGGCCGAGGAAGGAATCTTCGCTTGGGCAGGTAATTTCTATGCCCTCGAATTATCTGAAACATTAGGATTGGAGCCTGAAGGTGCTCTTCGTGTTGGCCTATTGCATTACAACACGAAAGAGGAAGTTGACAGATTCATAAAAGTGCTAAATGGCATACTAGGGTGAATCTATTCCACCCAACTATATTCACGTTGACCTTCAAGATTGCCTTCTCTACCAATTCCAACTAGTGCGAACTCCTTTGTGGGAGTTACTACAGAATCTTTCTGAGAGCCACGGTGTAGCCTTTCGTAAACATCCTTGTCTAGAGGTGTTCTTGAAGACAATCTTTCAAACAATGAAAAACGACTTGCAATTTCCTTCCATTTGGGTTGTACTATTCCCTCGAATACTTTGGCTTTGGCTCCTGAACCATATCCACAAAGTCCTACTCTCTTGCCTTCCATGTCTGTTCCATCCAAATAATCAGATTCTACGGTTGACATCAAAGCCAAAAATATGGAACCAGTATACTGATTTCCAATTAGACTCGAAGCCCTTTGGGTCTTCTCGATTCTTCTATCGACGAATTCCTTGAATTCATTCGTCTTGGAGATTAAACGCCGATAAGAATCGTTGGCTTTCTCAAATTCCTCGAGACCTTCTGCCGAATCCTCGAAGTCTTCGGGGAAAGGTTCTGGGCCAATCTCAGAGACTATCTCTTCCCACATTGGAAGATGACGCCTATCGTGTCGGAATACGTCTGGGAACATTCGCTTGCCTTGGAATGCATATGGCAAATGAACGATAATCCGATTCCATTGTTCTGTCAGGATTTCGTCATTTTCTGGATCATACCTTCCAGAATTGATTGCCTTTTGTCTGAAATCGACGAAAGCAGTCTTGACTGATTCTGAATAACATCGATTGGAGAATGCGCCGTCAAATACGGGTGTGTCTTTGTGAATCTTCAGAGTATGAGATTCAAACATAATATCGTCTTTCTTGGATGACTTAGGAAGGATTGCTAATATCTTCTCAACCAATCCTTCTTTCTTCGGCTCTCCTGCTTCTTCAGCAAGGTCCAGGACATTCTCAACTACGGTCTTCATCTCTACCTCTCTTCGAGGTTTGAAGAAGTCGTGGACCGGCATTGTAGATACTCCCCAATTATCGGGGATTTCGATAAGTCGTGGGTTGTGGCGAATTAGAATTGCACCTCCACCGGCTCCTTGAGTATATTCGCCAGATGAGCCAAGATCGTACTTTGCATTGTCAGCAAAAACCACGATTCCAATTCTATCCTGCTCTTCTCCGCCTCTGGCGACCCAATCGAGAGTGTTGTGCATTGCATCGACCGCGCCAATACAAGCGAAAGTAAGGTCGACAACATCGCAATTACGGAAGCATTCCTTGCCATAGGTGTCATCGTAACGTTGCTCAAGCATATCCATGATGTAAGTTGCAGTTGGCTTAGCACCGTCAAGAGCGGATTCGGTGCCGAGGTAAATTCGCCCTATTTTCCGAGGGTCCAGTTGATTTCTGTCGATTAGTCTAGCACAGGCATTTGCACCCATGGTAGCAGTATCTTCGTGGGCGTCAGGAATCGCCATAGCGGTGAGTCCCAAACCTTTGTTCAGTTTACCAAAATCAGCACCGCGAAATTCTGCAAAGTCCTTCATATCGAAGTATAACTTTGGAAAGTAAATCGCGATGTCATCGATTCCAACACCTGCCATAGTCCGGTCTCCTTCGCTCGCCCGCCGTCAGGGGGGGGTTATGATACCTGTGGCGTCAAATCAGCTTTGGACGCCTAACTCTAATCGCATTACTGCGAGCCGGTCATCTTATTCACGGCGTCAAGGAGTCCGCTATTTCCGTCAAAATGTTCTACAACGGGCGAAAGAACCTCACTGAGGCCCCTTGCAACTGCCATTTTTGCGTCAAATGGATGGATTTCTCCATTACTTACTGCAGAAACAAATGATTCTAGGTCTTTCCAAGTGCTTGGTTCGCCAAATTCGGGTTTAGGCTCAACGAGCAATTGACCATTGTTAGGCAGTACGATATGTTGGGCGATTTCGAATACAGGAGATGCTGGATTGCCTACCTCAAGGAATGCTTTTCGGAACTTCTTCTCTATCTGTTTAGGTGTGTCGTGAACGAAGATTGCGTTACCTGGATCAGACTTCGACATTTTGTGGTCGAATGAGTCCATTCTACCCCCACCTTGACCTTTCAGGCCAGATAACATTGGAGTATGAATACAAGTCGCTTTCGACCATCCATTTCTATCCGCAACTTCACGCATATACATGTGCGCCTTTCTTTGGTCCATACCACCAAATGCAATGTCGATATTCAATTCGAAAATATCAGCTGCTTGCATTGGAGGATAGAAAAAGGCGGCCAAATCATCATCTGAAGAATCTTCACTTCTACCCATTATGCTGAATGTTCGACGTGCTCGATTTAGACTCATTCCTTTGGAACATCGTAGAACCCTCTCCCAATAAGCGCCGGAATCCATGACCTCGCTGGCACTTACAAATCTCAACTGTCCTGGACCATCTCCTTCTTCAGGGAAACCGACCAATACACGGAAAACTTCAGCCATATACTCTCCTGCGACAGAGATTTTCTCCATATCTCGACCAAACTTATCGTTAACCCAGGCATGCCAATCCGCAAGTAAAATCAATACATTGACTCCCTCAGAAAGCATATTTCGAATGGTTTCTGCCAAAATCACCCATCCTAGGTGGGCTTTGCCACTAGGTTCCAAACCGATGTATGCTCTAACAGTTGAATCACCACCCTGACTGTTAGAGCCAGATAACACCCCTGCGAGGTGGTCTAAACCGACTACTTCCTCAACATTAGCGAACATTCTGTCGATAGACGCGCGAACCTCGGGGTCGAGGTCATTTGGCGTCTCTTGGGTTGTCATCTGTACCACTCAGGCGTCTAGTAGTTTGTTGAGTTTCTCGCCTCTTCCTGCTGCTCGAGTGTTATCATTGTCCTCGAGAGCGGCTTCGATTTCTGCAATCAAGTCCTCGGCTTGGGCCTTGACATCATCGGATAGGTTCTGTGACATACCCATGAAATGGCGAGCAGCGGAAACTGCTGATTTGGCTTTTGATGCCTTCTTTGCCCATTCCTTTGCTTTGTCTCCTCGTTGCTTGGAATTGTAACCTGTGGACTCGTCTAGGAATGTGGTCCAACGCTTACGTGTATCTTGAGCACGGGCCATTGCATCAGGATCATCGAAATTAGGTGGAACGTTTGTAACATCTACAATTAAGGCGCCTTTATCTGAATAGTGACCAACAATTGAAGTCATAATATCATGAGAGGCAGAAAATGAGTTTTCTCCATCTGCCTCAACTATCTCAAAATGTTTGCTTGCTAATGCCGCAAGACCTCCATCTGCTGTTACCTGTTTGACTAGTCCGCGCTTGACCTCGAATCTCTCCATGAAGGCTTGCGATACTGACCCATTCTTCAATCCTGCCACAGACAACCCTACTCTCGCAAGCCATCCCACACGCCTAAACCAACTTCCACTCTGCGAGTAGCATGGGAGTGACTGCACGCGGTTTGTTGGTATCCATCATGGTAATCATGTTGGCCTCGCATAATGTCCTGGCAACCTCGGCAGTAGGACTCGCAGAGAGTTTGTCCCTTTCCGAAGAAGACCTTGGACTGAATGGTGTTGCTATCGATTCAGACGCTACAACCGCAGTGGTCTACGGGCAGGAAGGGTACGTTCGCGTATTAGATGCAAAGGACCCTAATCAACAAGTGGAAATGGTATGGAATGGAGTTAGCGAATTGCATGATGCGGATTTCCATCCGGGAGGGCAAACCGCACTTATAGTGGGTGACCATGGAGTCGTTCTACGATATGCTAAGCAAGACCAATCACTAGAACGGGCTGCATCTGATGTGTCCCTTGATTATGCAAAGATCACCTCAGTTGCATGGAATACCGCAGGATCATGGGCTTATGTCGGCACTGAGGAAGGTCAGATTTGGAGAATGAGAGCCGCCGAAGACGGAGGGGCAGAACTGCATGCACTATCCGCTTCAGGGACTAGTGAGATTACAGCAATTGATTGCCACGACACTATCATGATGTGTGTCGTTAGTGCTACAGTCGAGGGTATTGGAGTAATCGAAAGAGATCACACCTTTACCTGGGTTGGAGGAACAGGATATCCCTGGACTGGTGTTGAATGCCCTAGTGGTGAAACCCCCTACTGTGTCGCAATTGCTGAGAACCAAATTATCGCACATATCGAGCTGAATCCAGAAGATATATCTGCTTCGATTCCGAGCATAAGCCGACTTCAGAATTTAGATTTATACTTCGTAGGAATAGAGGCGCAGGAAGGCGATCGTGCACTAATTGCGACTACACCAACAAGTCTTGTCGAGCATGATATTAGCCTCAATGGCTCATACCCATGGCTTGAGCATTCAGATATTGAAAACCTCAACCTTTC
This sequence comes from Methanobacteriota archaeon, assembly GCA_011523185.1. Classification (GTDB taxonomy): domain Archaea; phylum Thermoplasmatota; class Poseidoniia; order Poseidoniales; family Thalassarchaeaceae; genus MGIIb-O1. Next base: position 3,513 of record WTHI01000120.1, on the reverse strand, counting down.
TAGTGATAGAATTGTAGGCACTTGGGCAACAGGAATCGATTCGGGTTGGATAGTCACAAGCCGTGGATATTTGTTCCAATATGTCCCAACCGACTCGGATTCAGCAGGACTACTTAGTATGTGGATTGTAATCGCCATTCCTGCCGCTACAGGACTAGTTGTTCTTTGTCTGGTATATCTGGCATCTCCTGCAAAAGTGAAAGACAGGATAATAGAACGGATGGGAAATGAAGATGAAAGAAATGACCTAGCTCGACGAAGGGTAAAACAGCAAAGAAAGCGTCGCTGAGATTATCTCCTGGATTTTCGTTGAGTGCTACGCGCCTACGGCGCGAATTCCGAAGGCAGGCAACCTTCATGAGGGGCCGACTTCGCGGGCGGAATGAAATACATGCCATACGAAGCCCTCGACTTCTACGATGTGGATTCACTATTGACCGATGAGGAGCGGATGGTCCGAGACATGGTCCGTGACTTTGTTGACGAAGAAGTGATTCCAAAAATCGAACATGCTTGCAGAGATGGAGTCTTCCCAGACGAATGGAGAGTTGCCCTTGGTGAAATGGGAGTTCTCGGCGCTCCACTAGAGGGTTATGACTGTCCTGGTCTATCCTACACTGCATACGGTGTGATATGCAGAGAACTAGAGAGAGGAGATAGCGGATTACGCTCTTTTGCTAGTGTTCAAGGCAGCCTCGCTATGTATCCGATTTGGGATTTCGGAAGTGAAGAACAAAAGCAACACTATCTTCCAAAGATGGCAAGTGGAGAATGGATTGGGTGCTTCGGCCTCACAGAACCCGATTACGGTTCAAATCCTGGTGATATGATTACCAAGGCCGAAGATATGGGTGATCACTATCTATTGAATGGTGCCAAAATGTGGATTACAAATGGCACTATCGCACAATTGGCAGTTGTTTGGGCTAAATTAGATGGAGTTATTCGTGGATTCATTGTTGAGAAAGATGACCCAGGATTTAGTGCCCCTGAAATGAAAGGAAAGCATTCACTCAAGGCTAGTGTAACAAGCGAATTAGTATTCCAAGATTGTAAGATTCCAAAGGATAGGATTCTGCCGGGTGTGAAGGGACTGCGTGGACCGTTTTCATGTTTGAACAACGCACGTTATGGCATATCTTGGGGCGCGGTTGGAGCCGCTCAGGCCTGCTTTGATTCAGCAAAGGACTACGCCCTCAGTCGAATCCAATTTACTCACCCAATCGCAAGTTATCAATTGGTTCAAAACAAATTAGCATGGATGCTTAGGGAGATTACCAAGGCCCAACTATTGGCATACCATCTAGGTCAGAAGAAAGACGCTGGTACATGGATTCCAGAACACATTTCTCTTGCAAAGATGAACAACGTAGACATAGCTCTTGAAATCGCTCGAGAGGCAAGGGACATCCATGGAGCAAACGGTATTCTAGACGAATACTGTATCATGCGCCACATGGCAAATCTGGAATCGGTAAAGACCTACGAGGGGACTCATGATATTCATAATCTGATTCTCGGTCGTCACATAACCGGAATACAGGCATTCACCAGAGAACTGTAAATGATATTGTAAACACCTATGGTGAGGTCGCTAATCTTCATAGATGTGACACGGGTCGAAGAAACGTCAAGGGGCAATCATATGACTATCGCTGTACTACTCAAGCAAGTTCCAGACACGACCGCAAAGATCTCCGTTAACGGAGGTCGTGTGGATGAAAATGCCGTATCAAAGTGGTCTTTCAGCCCATACGATGAGTATGCGCTTGAAGCCGCATTGCAGTTGAAGGAATCAGCAGGCGGAGATTTAGTTGCTATCACTGCTGGCCCGGCGCGCTGTGAAAAGTTACTTCGAGACGCTGCGGCAGTTGGAGCGGATACCTTAGTCCATGTCTCAGCAGAGAACATCAACGATCTTGATTCGACTCAAGTTCAGAATCTCCTCGCAGCAGCGGTTCAAAAATCAGGGGCTTCGGTTATTTTCTGTGGTAAACAAGCCGCAGACACTAATGCGGGTTCAACAGGACCTGGGGTCGCAGAACTCATCGGAGCATCCTGCGTCACTCTAGTATCCGAAGTCTCCTCTGATGGAAGTGAATATACAGCTACTCGCCCAAGTTCAGCGGGACACGAAAAGGTGGCAGTGTCTGCTCCTTGTGTATTTGCTTTCGATAAGGGCGTTACTGAGATGCGTAGACCCAATGTCAGAGGTATTATGATGGCGAAGAAAAAACCCATCGAAACATGGTCTTTCGATGACTTAGGTGTTGATATTGGCGCAACAGGAGTTAGCATAGATTCACATTCACCACCAGCGGAAAAACCACCTGGTCAGAAGTTTGAAGGTGCCGAATCGGTATCTACAGTAGTAGGTAAACTTCGAGATGAGGCAAACGTAATTTGAGGAGGAGAAAGTATGGAATGTACAGTGATCGCAGAAACTTCAGGCAACTCAATCCACCCAATCACCGCGCAACTAGTAGGAGCAGCAAGTTCGCTCGGAGCCGCACCTACCGTCGTAGTCCCCGGAGGTATAGGGGCAGAGGATGCAGCAAGCATAGATGGAGTCTCAAAGGTCGTCTCTGTAGTAGGCGATTGTTTCTCAACATTCGATGGTGGTGCATGGGCTAGTGCAATTTCTTCACAGTGCTCAGGAGTAGTAATTGCTGGAGCTACATCGATTGGGCGCGAAGTCGCTTCAAGAGTGGCGGCAAAGAAAGGGATTCCAATTATCCAAGACGCCACTGGCTTAGCCTCAGGAATTACCATCACTCGCCCAATATATTCTGGAAAGGCAGTTGAAACTTCTACGGTCTCAGGTGATTGTGTGATTACATTGAGAGCAAACGCATTCGACGCAGCGGGTTCTGGCGGCAGTGCTTCTGTAAATGTCGTCGACCAAACTGCGGATGTTTCTATTGCTGTCAAAGAGGCCATCTCGAAGGCTAGCGAAAGACTCGATGTATCAGAAGCTGATATCATTATCTCCGGTGGAAGAGGTATCGGACAAAAAGAAAATTTCTCACATCTTGAGGAAGTTGCCGACTTGATTGGGGCCGCAGTTGGAGCGAGTAGAGCTGTTGTTGACGAGTGGGGAATGCCCCACAGTATGCAAGTCGGACAAACAGGAAAGACCGTTACACCTTCACTATACATTGCAGTAGGTATTTCAGGTGCGATTCAACATCTCGCAGGAATGCGTTCATCAAAGTATATCGTAGCGATAAATAAGGATCCTGACGCACCTATTTTCGGCGTTGCAGACTACGGAATCGTCGCTACTTGGGAAGAAGCGGTTCCCGCGCTAAAATCAGCCTTAGCGGCGCTTTGAATGGGATTATTGAATCCTAATTGTAACCATGGCTTTTGTGGCCGCTCCCTTATCATCGATAACGGTTAGTTCAAACGGATGAGTTCCCAAAGGCAGGCGGACTCTAACTTGAGCTGAGTCGCCTATTACATTGCCCTTTGAGTCCTGCCAAGCATAAGACTGAATTTTCCCATCTGGGT
>WTHI01000010.1:7222-8814 GCA_011523185.1 Methanobacteriota archaeon | reverse complement strand
AGAGTGGACCTATTATTCGAAGATAAATCCGTCTTTGACCCTGAAGAATTAGTTTCACAGGTTAATGCTACTCTAAACAAACAAATCCCAGTTAATGTCCATGAATGGGACCGTGAAGAAATAACATCCCATGAACAAATGCGCCATACGAAATTTATGGACAGAATTCCTAAATCGATATCTAACCTAAGAGTTGTCGAAGTGGAGGGTGTAGATCTATGTCCATGTGCTGGGACACATGTTGACAATACCTCGAATATACCCAACATACAATTTCTTGCGAAGAAGAATAAAGGAAAGGGCCGGATTAGATTTTCTTATACCTTTGTAAAATAATACATAGTGTTATGTTTCATCTGGTGGGCTCGGCAGGAATTGAACCTGCGATCTTCGCCATGTCAAGGCGACGTCATAACCCCTAGACCACGAGCCCAGAATAACTCGGGGATTCTATTCTCCCAAATGAATGATTCTCCGTGAGGTATACTGACTACGATATGATTTTTGATATTGATCCCGTACAATCCTTCGAGCTACATTTTCCACTTACTCGTATTCTCCCATTAGACATGGTTGTGCGAGCAGGATTTTCGATGACTCGTGACTGTTTGCACTTCATACAGAATCCTGAAATAACCTCAACCATGTACTTCTCCTATGACTCAATCATTTCAACCCGTCTATGTAGGGTCAAATTACATGAATATTGATATTTTGGCAAAAGCGGGGCACTGAAAGCCTATTTACAATTCTCATAGCAATATATTGGCTGATAACCATGATTATCGGTGATGCGTAGTGTCATGAATCACCTAGGCGTTCGAAGGTAAATACAAAATTATGGATTCAAAGGATAATTTGACATTGTAATATTGTAAGCGTAGATTCATAAACGGGCCCGTTCAAAGCATGAATTGTTTAACTTATTAGGGATTAACAATTTTGCCTGATTTTATGGTTTTGTAAATTGGATTGTCACCGGGCATTTGACACCAAGCATCGATGTATTCTGAATCGAGTATTAACAAATCTGCAGGGCCTCCTTGCCTGATTGAACCAGATAATGGTCCATCGGTTGAGTTGTGTAGTGTAGTGGCAGGATTCCTAGTGACTGCTACTAGCGCTTCTATAGGAGAGAGTCCAAGCCTATGTGTTGCTAGACTTCCGACAAAGGGTATGGATAGGGTCCTGCAATTCGGATTAAAATCAGAAGCTAAAGAAAAAGCCCAATTATTGTCAATACACTGTTTCAATGGAGATTCTAAATCATGTCCCAAAATGTAAGGTGTCCCTGGTAGGAATGTTTGCATAACGCCCGATTCAGATGCCGATTGTCTAGCAGAGTCAGAAGAATGACCTACATGATCGGCACTAATTGCTCCCAGTTCGCTGGCCAACGCTAAACCTCCCCCATCTACAAATTCATCAACATGAAGTCTAGACGCTAGGCCTAATTCTGATGCGGCCTTAACAATTAATTCAGTATCTTCAAGTGAAAACCAACCTGGTTCGCAAAATACATCGGCATAATTTGCAAATCCTTGATCTACTACAGCTGGCAATTGAATATGAATTAGTTCATCGACATAATC
>WTHI01000010.1:4869-7122 GCA_011523185.1 Methanobacteriota archaeon | reverse complement strand
CCCACAGTAAATGTGTATGCGAATCAACAAAGCCAGGAATTATTGCCTTACCTTGGCAATCAATAACTCTGAGCGTAGAATTGTCCTCTGTACCAAATTCTTCGGCTAACTCTTCACTCGAGGAAATTTTTGAGATAAAATCGCGTTCTATCAATATCCCATTATCACCATCCAAAACCAAAGATTCGGTGTTGGACATATCTGTTCCTGTCAAGGGTGAATTAATGTCCCCACTTGCTAGTGTCGCGACCGGCCCAGTATTGAGCAACATCAGGCGCATGGAGGGAATTGGAACGTTTCATTGATATGTAGTTCTCGACTCAAAAGTTTGTGACAGGGGTAATCATTGGGGTGGAGAGCACCGCCCATACTTTCTCTTTTGGTTTAGTCACAGAAGAAGGAATTCCTCGTAAATCATATTCTGCATTATATCGCCCTGAGGAAGGAGGAATCCATCCACGGGAGGCCGCAGATCACCATTCTAAACTCGCCTCTCAACTAATTTCTAGATTATTGGAAGAAGAAAAACTAGAATCAAATGATGTAAAGGCCATTGCATATAGCCAAGGTCCTGGTTTAGGGCCGTGTTTGCGTGTTGGGGCTAATGTTTCCCGAGCACTATCAGAACGATGGAAAATACCTCTCGTTGGCGTTAATCATTGCGTTGCACACATAGAGATAGGTCGTAATCAAACCGGATGTATAGATCCCGTTTTACTATACGTAAGTGGAGGGAATACACAAGTTATAGCAAGGGCAGGAGATCGTTATCAGGTCTTAGGTGAAACCTTGGATATTGGCATTGGCAATATGTTAGATAAATTTGCTCGTACGCAAGGTTTGGCCTTCCCTGGAGGCCCTAAAATAGAACAATTAGCACGGGAATGGCACGAAAAGAATCCCGAAGCCAATGTTGATTTGGTTGAACTGCCTTACAGTGTCCAAGGTATGGATTTGAATTTCTCAGGCCTACTAAATGCTGCAATTCAGAAGGTTAAGGAGGGATTCGAATTAGGAGCGGTTTGTTGGTCGCTCCAGGAACATGCCTTTTCAGCATGCATTGAGGTTGCAGAAAGAGCGCTAGCACATTCTGGGAAATCTGAATTATTACTTGGCGGCGGTGTAGCTTGTAACGAGCGAATAAGGGAAATGACTCGTATTATGTGTGAGCAACGGGGATCTGTAGGAACTTGGCCGGAAAAACAGTACTGCATCGATAATGGAACTATGATAGCAGAATTGGGACGAAGGATGCTGGAAACCCAAAATTCCACAAATCTAGCTTCTAGTGCCATCAATCCTTCGCTAAGAACAGACCATACCATCGTAACCTGGGATTGACCATAATTTTGCGAAGTCTTAACTATCAACGGTCACGCGGCTAGATTAGGAGGTCGAAAATTTAGTGCAGCGCCGTAGGAAGCCTAAGAGCGAGCCTCGAAATATATTCGACAAATCCTCGGGCGGAAAGTCTACTAATGCTCCACCTAAATCTAGACGAGGGGCACCCTCTGAACCCCCACGTTCCGTTAAACCTAGCTTACCTCCTTCACAACCAGTTCCAGTTCAACCAAAACCGGTTCAAACACAAAAACCCGCCACACCTGAAGCACCGTCTACTAAAGATCCTGAAGAGGATAATACCATCTTAGAGGAACAATTACTAGGAGTCACAAAGAGACCTACTAGGGGGCTCACGCAAAGCAAAGAGCCCGCTGCAGAAGAGGTTGTTAGCAACCCAACAAGTAGCAAAGCACAGGAGATTATTGAGGCAAGTAAGGCCAGAGCAAATGCAATGGCTCCAGTTTCACGACCGAAGCCAGAAACATCTGCACCCGCGAAACCTCGAAGGCGGCATACTGGAAGATCTACGCCTAAATTCCAACCCGCTACCAGAGAAAAACGACTAGATAGGTCGAGGCATATGGAATACAAATACGAAATGCGCGGCTTACTGAAAGAGATAGACGTAGCCGAGGAACATCGTTCTGCTTTACTTGGTTCAATTTGGGCCAAAGGGGAGCGACAAACCTCCGACGAAGCGAGGCAATATATCTGGGATAAACAGAGTGAGGGTATTTTGGATGAGGATCAAGTTACCAAATTGTTAGCCATAGTTGATGACTACACAATTCGTCGTTGAATGGATTATAGTAGCATATACTTCATTCATTGAGCCCCTCTCGGATAAATTATGACGGCGGTACGTGATGGTGATGATTTACACACCAAGCGGTCCACTCACCCCTCAAA
>WTHI01000010.1:0-4769 GCA_011523185.1 Methanobacteriota archaeon | reverse complement strand
GAAGGAGAGGTCGGTAAAGTAGGCGTTGCAATAGATTCTATTCATGATATTCGGGCCCTATTCAGTGGCATTGATCTATCTCAAGTTTCTACATCGATGACAATCAATGCACCAGCCACCTCATTATTCGCACTATATGTCGCTTATGCGGATGAGTGTGGCATCCCTAGGGAGGCTTTGAGAGGAACAGTACAAAATGACATACTCAAGGAATATATTGCCAGAGGTCTGTACATTTTCCCCCCAAAGGAATCTATGAGGCTTACTACGGACTTAATGGCATGGAGTAAATTACACACTCCACAATGGAATACAATATCTGTTAGCGGTTACCATATGAGAGAAGCAGGTTGTACCGCGACGCAGGAAATCGCTTTTACTCTATCAAACGGATTGGAATACCTTTCTCAAGCAATTGATTCTGGACTGGATATCGACGACGTCGCTCCAAGAATGTCATTCTTTTTCGGTTGCCATAACGATTTCTTTGAAGAAGTAGGGAAATTTCGAGCTGCTAGACAATTGTGGCATGATTTAGTAACAGAACGTTTTCAACCTAATAATCCCAAATCATCTATGCTCAGATTCCATACACAAACTGCAGGTGTCACATTGACCGCACAACAACCGCTCAATAATGCAGTAAGAGTTTCTTACCAGGCATTATCTGCAGTTTTGGGAGGTACACAAAGCCTCCATACTAATTCTTATGATGAGGCTATTGGATTACCAACTGAAGAGTCAGCGTTATTAGCTCTTAGAACACAACAAATACTCGCCGAGGAAACAAATGTTCCTAATTCAGTAGACCCATTAGCAGGATCGTATTTAGTAGAAGAGTTGACCTCCAAGTTATATCACAATTCAAGGAATTTGATAGAAGAAATTGACAAAATGGGGGGTGCTATGCAGTGCGTTATTGCAGGATATCAACAACGGCATATTCACGAAGCCGCATGGAACCAGTTGCAATCCATTGAGGAGGGAACCACCAAAGTCATTGGTGTGAATAAATTCGCAGAAGGAGAGGCTACAGATATAATGGGTCAGATTCAAAACCCCGCCATCGCCCAATTGCAACAAGGTCAAATCGGACGAATAATAGAAGAGCGAGACTCTACAAAAGTCGATCAATGCATACGTTCTATAGAAGAGGCAATCACTGATGGTTCAAACTTGATGGAACCATTGATTGAGGCCTTCAAAGCCGAGGTTACATTGGGCGAGGTTAACGATATATTCCGTGACAAATTTGGTACATGGATTGCTCCGAGTGGTGTTTGACATGGCTGAGGGAATAGATCATATTGGAATCGCAACAAATTCTTTGGATGCCCACAGCCAATTTTGGAGTAGTTTAGGATTTATTCAAGGGAAAGACGAGTTGAATGAGGAGCAGGGTGTTAAAATTAGATTTTTTAAACCGGTCTCCGGTGGCCCGAAAATAGAACTTTTAGAACCGCTTACACCAGATTCGCCAATTGGGAAATTTCTGGACAAAAGAGGCGAAGGTGTTCAACAAATTGCAGTTAAAACAATAGATATTGTTTCTACAATTAGTCAATTAAAATCATTGGGAATTCGAATGATAAATGAAGTGCCTGTTAGCGGTGCTAATGGGACAAAAATAGCATTTGTACACCCATCCTCAACGGGCGGTGTTTTAGTTGAGCTTGTTGAACACTAGACCCTGCTCAAAGTAATAGTGAAAAGCAACTTGTAAGACGATTTGTCATGTTGCAAGAACTAGGTCGCTTATTGGAACAAAACATGTTGACCTTTGATGCCGCTAATGAGTTAGCAGAAGATATGTCACTAGACCTAGCATCACAACGAAACTCTGGCGAAATTAGTAACGATGCCTTCCTCGAAGCAGGTGTAATTCAAGGTGGGATTTCAGTTCTAGCAAACATGGTAGCGACGGGTGTAGATCATTCTGAGATTATGGTGCATTTTAATCAAATTCGAGACAGAGCGGCTACAATTTGTGGAAATTTCCCAGAATTAACACCAATTTTAGAATAGTATTACCTGAATAATACTTGAGTAATATCTAAAATGGGTATGTTCACGGACAGCCATGCCAAAGATAAGTCTCGATATGCCCAACGAACTTCTCGATGACCTGAAGCTGCATGTAGGCGACGACCACAAATTCGTTTCCGTTGCTGATGCTATTCGAACCGCGTGCCGCAAAATGTTAGATCAATTAGATGTGATTGACGAACGTCACGGTAGAGCCAAGGGGGATTGATGTATGGTTACAGAGATTGAAGCTCAAAATGCCATATCCACGATATTGGAATATATTGAACCAGGCCAATCTAATAGGGAGGGTTTGAAAGAAACCCCTTCGAGAGTAGTGAATTCTTGGAAGGAGATATTTTCGGGATACCAAGAAGACCCTGCGGAAGTTCTGAGTTCCACTTTCAACGCGGAAGATTATGATGGTATTGTGTTGCTAAGAGATATCGAATTCCATTCTACTTGTGAACACCACTTACAACCGTTTGCTGGAAGGGCACACATTGCATATATCCCAGTAGAAAGGATAGTCGGAATTAGTAAATTGGCCAGAATTGTAGAACTACACGCAAGGAAACTACAGAATCAAGAACGAATTACTAAAGGTATCGCGGATGATTTAGAACAACATTTGCAACCATTAGGGGCAGCAGTGATTATTGAGGCATCGCATGGATGTATGAAATGTCGAGGGGTAAAGAAGCAAAATAGCGTAATGACAACATCAGCAATGAGGGGTGTTTTCTTCGAAAATAGTGACGCCAGAACCGAATTGATGCAATTAATTCGAACCCCTCCACTTTCCTAGGTGATTATCATGCCTAGTTACCCCATTGTGGAAATTTTTCACTCCGTCCAGGGGGAGGCCTTTCACACAGGGCTCCCGCACGTATTCATCAGATTCGGCAACTGTAATTTAAGATGTGAATGGTGCGATACTGATTTCCTTACTTATGATGAAATGGAACTAAACGATATCGTAGACCAAGTACTATCATTCGATTGTAATAGAGTAATATTTACTGGTGGTGAACCTGCTATGCAGGATTTACAGAGTATAGGTGCTGAATTGAAGAATCATGGAATTCATCTTTCAATAGAAACAAATGGTACGATACCTATTCCTGAAATTATCGATTGGATTTGTGTATCTCCTAAAGATCAACTCTACCCGAATGTAAGTATCAAACAAACTACAGGGAACGAGCTAAAGGTAGTATATTGTGGACAAGATCTTTCCATGTATGACGACCTAAAGATTGGGTTTGATCACCATTATCTACAACCATGTTATTTAGATGATGAAACAGTGGAACAGAATGGTAGGAACTTTGCAGTTGTAGAACAGTTAGTGAAGGATAATCCTGGTTGGCGATTGAGCCTACAAACACACAAGTGGATGGGGGTTGACTAATGCGAGCAGTAATGGCACTATCTGGGGGTATGGATTCTACCGCTCTGTTGTGTAGATTGCTAGCAGAAGGGTACGATGTTAGTTGCATATCTTACGATTATGGCCAGAAACATGTTGTCGAACTTGAAAGGGCGAAGGCAAATATTGCTTACCTATCAGGTAACGGTATATCTGTAGAACACAGAATCGTTGACTTATCAGGTGTAATGGGTATTTTTCATTCGGCATTAACCAACGATGAAATCGATGTTCCAGAAGGTCATTACGAAGAGGAACAAATGAAAGCGACAGTAGTCCCTAATCGAAATGCAATCTTTTCCTCAATCTTGTATGGTTATGCTCTTTCCATAGCCACACAAGAAGATACAGACGTGATTATTGCGCTAGGAGTACATTCTGGGGACCATGCAATTTATCCAGACTGTCGACCGGAATTCTATGACTCGTTGGGGGAATCTTTTGCGATAGGAAACTGGGATAGCGAAAGAATAACCTTCCATCTACCATATATTGATGGCGACAAAGAAACAATACTGAAAGACGCATTAGAATCGTGCAATAAATTGGATATTGACTTTGATACTATCTTCAGGAATACAAACACCTCATACAATCCAGATTCTAAAGGAAGGAGTAGTGGTACTAGCGGTGCAGATGTTGAGAGGATTCTCGCTTTCCATGCCATCGGTAGAGAGGATCCTGTTGAATATGTCAAATCCTGGAATGAGGTATTACAAGGGGCTCTAAAAGCCCAATTGCGGTTTCATGTAATGAAGCAAAACGGTACTGAAAGACCATTTACTGGTGAATATGACAAACACTTCGAATCAGGAATATACAATTGCGCAGATTGTGGTATAGCACTATTCGATTCCGATTCTAAATTTGACTCTGGGTGTGGTTGGCCGGCTTTTTCGAAAGAGTTGGAAAACGCCAATATTGAGCAATTAATTGATACAAGCCACGGCATGAAGAGGATTGAAGTTAGGTGTAGTAATTGTGATTCACATCTAGGTCATTTATTCCATGAACGGCGAGGGCCAAGATATTGTATCAATTCAATTTGTTTAGATTTTCAAGGTGAGTAAATGGTAACAAGAATTCGTAGATGGGTTGAAACTGATACTGGACATAGGGTTCCCAATCACAAAAGTAAGTGCAGACATATGCATGGGCATAGATATCGCTGGGAAGCCGAATTAGAGGGTGATGTAGTAACCCAAGAAGGAGTCTCAGAAGAAGGGATGTTGATGGATTTCTCAGATGTATCTGCAATTCTGAATCAGTATGTACATGACGTTGTGGATCATGCATTCATTGTCTATGAAGG
>WTHI01000128.1:0-8827 GCA_011523185.1 Methanobacteriota archaeon | reverse complement strand
GGAGCATTTACTCCAATTCGTGAGTTATTCGCCGAGACCAAATTGTCCCGAGAGAGAGGCTACGGCCCCGGCCACTTCTCTTTCAATGTCAAGGGCGGAAGATGCGAGGCTTGCAAAGGCGCAGGCTCAATGAAATTGGAAATGAACTTCCTCCCGGATGTATGGGTAACTTGTGATATTTGCAAGGGAAAGCGATACACTCGTGAGACTCTAGAAGTCAAGTGGAGAGGAAAGACCATTTTTGACATACTCGAAATGCCTGTAGAAGAGGCGACAAAATTCTTCGCAAATCAGAAGAAAATCCACAGAATACTTTCCACCCTTGAGGATGTAGGTTTGGGATACATCCGCCTAGGCCAACCAGCAACTACCCTATCTGGCGGTGAGGCGCAGAGAGTAAAACTCGCAACTGAACTACATAGGCCCGCAAGGAAACATACTGTCTACATCCTTGATGAACCAACGACAGGCCTGGCAATGTCAGATGTTCACCAATTGATTGAAGTTCTACTCAGACTACGTAGAAACGGACATACCGTTATCATAATCGAACATCATTTGGATGTAGTAAAATGCGCAGATTGGGTTCTTGATCTCGGACCAGAAGGCGGCGAACGCGGAGGAGCAATCGTAGCCGAAGGGACGCCCCAAGAGGTAGCAAACAGTAAGGCCAGTTTTACAGGAAAGCACCTGAAAGAACTAGTCTAGCAGTCATTTAGCGACTCTAGTGCGAATGAGACATGTAACGCAGTTCCCAAGGGCAAGGCGTCCTCATCTACCTTAAATTGAGGCGTGTGCACATTGTATATACAGCCCTTATCAGGATTATTCACACCGAGGACAACAAAGCATCCTTTTGTTTTCTGAGTATAGAAAGCAAAGTCCTCGCCACCCATAACAGGCGCTAACTCGTTGACATTTTCTTCACCAATGAGAGATTCAGCGACGCCCTTGGCGAAATCCCAGGTTTCAGGATCATTGTAAGTAGGAGGGTAATCGTTACCAGGGAACTCAACACTCACTTCACAACCATTTGCCCGACCGACCAAATCACAGATTTCTGAAACCCTTGTTTGCAAACGCCTCAAACCCTCCATTGTCAAAGATCGAACAGTTCCTTTTATGGCAACAGATTCCGGAATTACGTTGTGCGCATCTCCACCATTTACTGCAGTCACACTTACCACTGCAGACTCCAATGGATCGGTTTCTCGGGAAACAATACTTTGGAGCGAATCTACGATTCTAGAGGAGGCCAGAACAGGGTCCACGCAAAAGTGAGGAGAAGCGGCATGGCCACCAACGCCTTTGACTTCAATATCCATGAAGCTAGCAGCCGCCAGGAACGACCCCGCTCTAGAACCCACTTGCCCTGTTGGCATTCTAGGCCAGACATGCAATCCGAATATACGCTCAACTTCAGGATTTTCTAATGCGCCTTCATTGGTCATTTTTTGTCCTCCAGCACCACCTTCTTCGGCGGGCTGGAAAAGGAACTTTACAGTTCCATGAATCTCTTTTTCACTGAGAATTTTTGCCGCACCCAACAACATAGCCGTATGACAATCATGTCCACAAGCATGCATTTTCCCGTCTATTTCACTCTTGAAATCTACATCTGCGGTTTCGTGGATTGGTAGAGCATCCATATCTGCTCTCAATGCAATACACGGCCCATCTCCATTTCCTATCGAAGCGAGAACGCCAGTTTCAGCAATAGGAAAATCGTATTCAATTCCTAATTCATCCAATTTTTCTCGAACTAATGCATTGGTGCGATGCTCTTCATACATTAACTCCGGAAATCTATGTAATTCCCTTCTAATGTCTATAATCCAATCTTTGATGCTCTCCGACTCGTTCATAATCGCATTCAATTCCATGAACCGAGGTTGTAGGAGTTTGGTAAAAAGTCTACACACGACAAAACAGCCCGATTTCCGGCATTGACCTTTTGAATGACCAAACATTCGCCAATATTATGATGCGTTCAGGCAACCCAGCATTAAGTGATGACACATTCTCCTCCTCAAGTTATCAAGATAAACCGTGGTGGGATGGTTTTGACCTTGCAGATGAGTCAACAACAATGTCCATTGAAGGAACAGCGGAAAAAACCGGGATTTTACTAGGAATTACAATTCTAACAGCCCTATTCACAGCATTCTCGATGCCGGCATCGGCGCCTTTGATGATACTAGGGTTTCTTGGAGGCTTCATTACAGCAATGGTAGTAATTTTTTCCCGTTCCACAAATCCAGCACTAATCTGTCTGTATGCGGTATTCGAAGGAATGGCATTGGGCGGATTAACTTGGTTTTACGAGCTAGCCTTCCCAGGTATTGGCATAATATCTGCTCTACTAACATTCTCGATTCTTGGTGTAATGCTGACGATATACAGAATGGGGTTGATTCACTGGGACAAAAATACTCAAATCGCATTGACTTCAGCAATTATTGGAATTTTTGTAATTTATATTATCTCGATAATTGGGTCATTTGTCGGATTTTCATTACCTTTCATGCAGCCCGGCCCATGGGGTATTGCATTCAGTTTATTCGTGGTAGGAATTGCCTCTTTCTGCCTTGCGGCGGATTTTGATTTCATCGAAAGGGGAGTCCTTTCGGGCTCTCCAAAAGAACTCGAATGGCGAGCCGCATTTGGCTTGATGGTAACTCTAATCTGGCTATACGTAGAGATACTACGCTTACTAGCAATAATTGCAGCTAGTAGGTAGTGGTGAGTTATTTGGAAACTGATTTAATGCTAGGCCTAGCAATTGCTGGAGCCACATTAGGGATAGTAGAGGGAATCAAACCCGGGCCGCTCCTAACTATGGTAATCCGTGAAACACTATCTGGTGGTCTTCGAGCGGGTTTATGGACTGCAGCAGCCCCTATTTTCACAGACGGGCCACTAGTAATCTTCAGCCTGTTTGCTGCAGCATGGATAGCAACAAATCCCTCAGCCTTACTGGTGATTACCCTTGCAGGAGCGATTTTTCTGGCTCAAATGGGCTACGAATGCTTCGGTTTGGAACCCCCTAATATGGACGAAGACGCACCGCCTCCCACAGGCTCATTTCTTAGAGGTGTAATCACCAATCTATTGAATCCAAATGTGTATGTTTTCTGGTTCCTAATCGGAGGGCCGTTGATGGCCTCAGCGGCCGACGAAGAAATTCTAGCCCCGATCGCCTATGCGATAACATTCCTAGTGACAATAATGCTGACAAAAGCGGCAATCGCCTATGCAATCCATAGAGCAAGCGGCAATATTTCAGCAACAGTTTATCGAAGATTGTTAGCCATTTGTGGCATAGTAATGATTGGCTTTTCCCTATACTATGCAATGCAAGCATATGAGCTTCTACAAGAGATCGGAATTCTCTGAATTCCTAGATGGTGGAGTTTCCACCAGTAGGATTGCTAAGCAGGGTAGTTGGCCCGCCCATCGGCATCTCAGGCAGTGGAGCTAGAGGGCCACGCAGACTCGGACCGATTGTAATCGTACCAAAAATTCCCTCGTCTACGATATTGTGTGAAAGACCGAACCAAGGCCTTCCATGTTGATCGACCAAAATATCGATGAAATCTCCAAAGCCTCCACATCGGTTGTAACCACAGTCAGCGGACACATCCAACGGGTCTCCAAATTCATTGACTTGAACAGTGGTGATAAGTGGATTATCCGAGAAAGCATCGGTAATTATCGAAATATAACCATTCCAAGTGTCGTTACCCGAGTCACCGAGATAAGCCAAGGCAACCCTACCTTCTCCACCGGCTGCAATAGCTGGAAAACCAGTACCTTCCAACCGGGTCGGCGGCGCTATCATCAGAGGGTCCGACCAAGTATCGCCTTCGTCTCTTGAGTATGAGTAATATGGCATATTATCGAATCCCATCCACATTGCATGGAGATTATTTTCTTCATCTGGATGAACTTGGGCTTCCTCGAAATTCCAAGTATCCGCAGTACCAGTAGTCTCCGTAGGAAGAGGATGCTCAGTCCAAGTTATGCCTCCGTCTGTAGTTCGATAAATCGAATATCCCTCCCCGTCACATCCAGGATTTCCACGATACAAATTCCCATCGTTTGCACCAATCATATGCCCAGTCAATCCTCCACTATTGCAGTTTAGAGGGGAACCTGGAACTTGTTGAGTCCAAGTCAGGCCGCCGTCAAAACTCGACGAGCAGAGAGGAGATTGCCAATTGCCATTGATACAGAATACCCAAGTCGTTGGGTGTAATGCTGCAGGATAAGGAGAAGAAGCAATTGTTTGGTGGTCCTGAATCGATGTTCCAGTGGCCACAGTTGGCGGACTCCAACTCTGCCCTTCATTATCTGACCATTCAACAGTCATGCCCAAGAGAGCGTGCATATCGAATTTCATTATGCGATCAGTCCATGGGTCGACGTAGACATATGGATCGTTTGAGTTTGCAACAGGAATGGTGGGCGGATTGTAAACATCTACACATTCGTACTCAACAGAACCAATCATTCCGATTAAACTAGAACATTGGACAATAGCTGTAGACCCTGCATCTCCATTTCCCCAACTTGTGATGTAAAGATTGTCTTCGGATGTAATTCCAATAGTTGGCTCGAAGGTCGACATACCAATTCCATAGTAACTTCCGACAGTACACAGAGGGATATTATCGCCGACCAATGCATCACTTCCATTGAAGATACTAGAGGTATTTACAGCGTCTGTCGCGTTTGCAAAATGATACCATACATTTCGGGCGATTCCATCCGGGCACAGAGCATCAAACACACCATCTGGCTCCTCTGGAGCCACATCATCTCCTCCGAAACAACCCGAAAGAGCCGACGCGAGCAACAACATAACCAAGGCTACTGCTATGGTTCGCATGGTACGGGGTAATCTAATCTATACTTGATTTGAACGGTTCGTCTGTTCGCAGTCGACTTGGGGGTTTGTTGAAATCCAATCACTATCCCGCCAGAAACATGCGACTCAATGCACTGTTCATGGTAGTGCTCGTTGCTTCAATGTCCGGCTCATTAGCCTACACCAATGTTAGCACTCATCCTGATATGTCCAAAATGAGCAATGAATTGATTTCAGAATTGGACTCTTCAGAAGAATTAGAAGTAATAATCCAGTTTACTGGAGAGCAGGATAGTTCTGTTTGGAAGTCCCTAGAATCTATGGGGATAGAAATGATCTCAGAAATGTCAGTCCTAAACGGTGGCCTTATCTTAGGAACTGCCACAGAAATATCCCGATTATCCACGTTCTCAATAGTCCAACACATGGAACTTAATGTTCCGATAGAACACTTCTATCTCCCGGGGGATCAGGACGATACAGAGTCAATGATGCATGAAACCGTAAGGTGGGTAAATGCTAGTCTTGCTTGGCATCGTGCCATTATTGGAACCGACGGAGTCCTCAAAACCGAACCCGATCTTTCCTTGAAAGAGTACGATGGTGAAGGCGCAACAGCAGTAGACCTTGATACAGGAATTGACGGAGAACACCCGGATTTTGATTGCGGAGAACCATGGACGGGCGAGAAACTGATCTGGTCAGCAAAATGGACAGGGCTAGCTTGGGTAGACGCCCCAAATTGCAACTCAGACACATCTAGCGGCCACGGAACTCACGTTGGAGGAACAATTGCAGGAAACGGTGACGCCTCAGGAGGTAGAAGGCTAGGGACTGCAAAGGGGGCTACAATAGTCGCCTTGGGTACGGGAGACGGAGCCTCTATCTTCGCAGCGGTAGAGGGCCTAGAATGGACTTACCAGCATAGTAGACCAGGATTGAACGAATACAACATCCGAGTCGTGTCCAATTCATGGGGCACCAACGGAGATTACAATCCTTCCAATGCTGTTACGATTCTAACTGATATGTTGACTTATGAAAACGATGTTGCAGTCATCTTCGCGGCTTCAAATAGTGGAGGAAATGGGGACGAATCAGAAAGCGATCTGAGAACAAATATCTACGCTAATACACCGTCTGCAATCTCCGTAGCAGCGCTTACACACGACGGCAATTCTGTTACTTCATTCTCGAGTAGAGGCTGGAAAACTCAACAGCACACATGGCCGGATGTAGGAGCTCCTGGAAGAAATATTTGGGCAACAGCCCCGAGAGCTACAGCCATCGACGCCTCTACTCGCACTCAAGGTGATCTATACTACATGGCGATATCCGGAACCAGTATGGCGACACCCCATATCGGAGGAATTGCCACCCTTCTACTAGCCGCTGCCCCTTCATTAGGAGCCGCCGACTACCAAATCGAAGATCACGATGAAGGCAACAGCTCATATTTTGATGAGCCTGCTAAAGGACTACAATTTGAAGACTGGGAAACTAGGAACGAATCGAGAGTGCATGAAATTGAACTGATATTGGAACTTACATCACACTACAACATACTCAGAAACTCGTGTGAGGAAGGCAATGATGACGATACTTGTGACGACATTCCAGAGGATTGCTACATCTCCCAGAATACAAACAGGTGTCATGATTGGAGGGTAGGACACGGGCTCGTTGACACAGACAGGGCGTTGGCGCTTGCCAGAACTCTTCAGGTTATGAGGGACCCGGATGAAGATGGATTTTTAGACCACCCAGAAGCAACAGTTTGGGACGCATACGAGCATTATGAAGGCATTATGGACACCAGGGGCTTGAACCTCAGCACAGACCAACTCAGACATGCTTGGAAAGGAGAATGGAGTCATTTCAATAACGGCCCCACCAGCACTTTTGGAACATATGCTACCGATGATCGGCATTATGTTTGGGTCCCTAATGGAACATACGAGATGCAAATTGCATTCAGTTCTCTCGATTGGGATACCGATACAGCCCAAATAGCCCAAATTAGGCCAAATGTTGACCTCGGCTCCGATGGAAATGATGACGCACAAGGTCAAGGCACACTAGTTGGAGATACCATTTACATTGTATTGGATGTACAACCTGAGCATTGGAACGCTTGGACAGAATTCGATGTCACAGGCACAGCAATATCTCTGCCAATTACAGGGATTTTGACCGGATCAGAATTCATGGAACCAAGGGTCCCGTACACTTTCGACGTTCTATTAACACTTGACGTAAGCGAAGAAAGAATATTCGAAGTGCCGTTACGATTCGACGGTTATTCAGATTTGGATCCAGCGCCACCCTCAGATTTCTTCGATGAGGATTCATCATTTGATTTGGTTATGGTAAGGCCGGTTTATGATGAAAGTAAGATACCACAATTTAACATCGAAAAACCATCTATCTCCGAAGAATCATCATTGTCAATTTTGCTTGTCGGAATATCATTTTCCTCTATTCTGATCGCAATCGCAGCAACTACTCTATGGCTCCGGAATAAATCGGAAGATGTTATTGAAGCAGAACTCGAAGACTAAACAAGAGATTAATCCCAGTTATTTTCAAGAATTGGGGGTGTTGTATCTAGAATGGAATCTAGGGGTTCCCGCCATTCCATTCGCAAATCTTGCTCTGCCGGAGTCGCATCCCAGTAGAGTTTCTTTCGAAGATGCCTCCTAGCCCACGCCACATCGATTTTCGGGTGGAAAAACGATGCAATGATTGCTAACCAGTAAGGGGCTTCCCAAGTAGTCCACTTTCTTTCAGGATGAGCAACCTTGAGGGATTTTGCAATATCATTCATCATCATCTCACCAGAGACCGTTAGGTAGCGCCCCATATCTTCACCTTCAGTCAAGGCTCTGACATGAGCTTCTGCAACATCCCTAACGTCAACGATATTGATTTGCATCGGCAGATTGAGAGGGACTTCTCTTCGAACAATCGCCATTAGAATCGCAAGAGAGCCTCGCAGATGCCGTGGAGACATAGGCGGGCCGAACACCATACACGGATGAATAGTAACCAATCTCGGCCGAGTTTCTTCATCCAGAGAGGAATGCCAATCTCTGATCAAGCGCTCAGCACTAACCTTTGCTAGGCCGTACGGATTCTCTTCGAGGGTTGCATCATCGGCCCAAGTTTCAGTGGTTAGTACAGTACCATCCTTCCAATCCATTGGCCTGATTGCAGCCGTCGAAGAGGTGTGCACAATTCGCTTGATTGTACCTGATTTCTCAACGGCCGAAATCACATTTTGAGTGCCAATAACGCTCGGGTCGACAATTTTTCTTTGTGGGTCCTTTGACCTAACCACTACAGTCGCCGCAGTGTGGATTAAGTCACTACACCCCGCAATCGCAGCATCAACAGAATCGGGATTGAATAGATCCATCTCGACAACATCCAAACCACCTCCATCAGCGATTGGAAGATTCCGTAAATGGTCCACACGCTCAGGGTCGGCAACATCTCGGACTGTAGCCCTGACCTTCTCACCACGAGCCAGCAAATTGGCTACCACGTGGCTACCGATGTATCCCGAAGCACCGGTGACTACCGTTACCATCGGACTGGGATAAGCCCCCTG
This sequence comes from Methanobacteriota archaeon, assembly GCA_011523185.1. Lineage (GTDB taxonomy): Archaea > Thermoplasmatota > Poseidoniia > Poseidoniales > Thalassarchaeaceae > MGIIb-O1. The sequence continues at coordinate 344 of WTHI01000128.1, read as the reverse complement.
TCTTCAATACTAACTCATGCCAAACCATCGGTTAATTGTTCGAGCAATTCATCCAATTCCTCTTCATCAGGCATCAATGCAGCCGCCTCTTGGGCCGCGAACAATGCCGAAGTAGTTCGGCCCATTTCCAGGTGCGCTCGCGCCAGATTCGCCCAAGCCGCGCCCCTTTCGCAATAATTGACAGAATTAATCGCCCCTCGGAACCATTTGATTGCCATCTCGGGCTGCCCTCTTTGTAGCAAAGCCTCGCCTATCTCATTCCAAGAACCACCATAATTCGGGTTAGTCTCAATTGCTAGACGCTGCCAAGCCAGGCCGTCTTCCTCATCATCCGAGAAAGTCAT
>WTHI01000076.1:0-2277 GCA_011523185.1 Methanobacteriota archaeon | reverse complement strand
GAATGCAATCCTCCCTTGACAATATCCGGACTTTGCAGAGTGCAATCAATTACCTTGCTAACGAGAATATTGCCCAATGTCGAATCTTCCCATCCTGGCACGAAGATTGGTAGGTTTGCATCAGCTGCTGCCATCAACCAGGAATCGTTTGGGTCTGAATCGAACTCAAGCCCTCCGTGTAGAAGTAAATCGTAGAGATATTCGTGCGGAAATCGCCTATCTCCTGCCGCTTCAGCATCCTTCCAAAGTTGTAGTAATGGCTTCTCTATGTAGCGAATTGCTTCCTCTTCTGGAATCGCAACATCGGTCACCCGATTCATTCCACGCTCTGCTAAATCGGCATCCGATTCAGCGGTCAAATCACGCCAATCTTCGACTTTTTCGTAGCTCGAAGATGCCACTAAGCGGAAGAGATCTTCTTCCAAATTCGCCCCTGTGCAACAGATTGCGTGAATCCTTTGGGCGCGGATTGCAGGAGCCAATGAGCGACCTATTCCAGCAGTAGACATAGCACCAGCGAGAGTGATGATTAGTCGCCCATCGTTTTCGAGAAATTCATTCAATGATTCAGCACAATCGGCAAGAGCGCCAGCGTTGAAGTGGTGGTAATGGCGCTTGATGAAATCTCGAATCGCCATCATTTCACCTCATGTCTTCTCGAGATCTTCGTGAAGAAATCGCTCGACCTCTTCACGGCGAATCAATACCAAATCATCCATTGTCGACCTCAATGCTTCATCGAGGTCGTCGGCAATTCCATTCGGATCAGCGCCTCCGCAGGTGAATGCATCAACCGCAAGCCAACCCTTGTCGTAGTAGCAGTGAGCACTGATGTGACTCTCATCAAGTAGTACCATTGCAGCGAATCCTGTAGGTGAAACCACACCATCAAATTCCTCAACATATGAGTGGACAATTCGGACGTTTGCTGCATTGGCAGCGGCAATCATCTTCTCTAGCATCCAAGCACCATCATGGACTCCATTTCTATGATATCCATTGTAGTCGACATAGACGTGCATGCCATGAGAGCCAGTCATCGAACCACCTGAGTAACCTAGTTCGGTGCAGGTTTTGATTTCAATTATTCTCAAGAAAGCCAAGCCTTCAGTCGCCTGATACCCTCGATAATTTGGTCTTCATCCGCAGCATAAGAAATGCGTACGAAGCCTTCGCCACCGGTGATTAAACTGGCTGGAATCAACTGAACTCCGGCCTCTAATGCTCCATCAGCGAATTCGATATCAGTCATTCCAGTCCCGGTGATATCGACGTATGCATAGAATGCTCCTTCACACTCTCCAACTCTTAATCCAGGGATTTCAGACAATCCTTGAATCATGATTTCTCGTCGCTTCTTGTATTCCTCATTGAAACTGTCAACCGCATCATCACAAGATAATGCAACCCGAGCGGCTTCCATCATGAAGGTAGGAATGTGGGAAGCCGAATTTGCCTGAGATTTCATCGCCGCCTTCATTGCTGCACTAGGGCCTGTTAGGAATCCAACCCTCATTCCGGTCATAGCCCAAGACTTTGACCAGCCGTTGACGATCAGTGTGCGTTCAGCTCCACCTTCGATTGAGGCTGGTGATACGTGTGGGTAATCCATCCAATTCAGTCGAGCGTAAATCTCATCGGAGACAATCCAAAGGTCATGCTCGACGGCAATTTCTACAATCGCTTCAATTTCTTCAGGAGTGTAAACCGCACCGGTTGGATTGCATGGAGAATTAATCAGAATCATCGTGGTTTTGTCCGTCACTGCGGCGCGAATGGCATCAATATCTGGATGGTAATCATCCGGCTTAACGGAGACGTGAACCGGTACAGCGCCGATGAATTGCAACATCGGCTCGTAACTTGCCCAAGCCGGAGCTAGCAATATTGCCTCGTCGCCTGGCATTGTTGAAATCATGAATGAGTACAGCAAAGCCTGCTTCGCTCCAGGTGTAATCAAAACATCATCAGGGCTGACTTTGAGGTCTTGATGTTCGGCCAAATAGTCGGCAACAGCCCGACAGAGTTCTACCGAACCTTGTCCTCGAGTATACTTGGTTTTACCAGCATCCAACTCGGAAATTGCCATGTCGACAATCTCCCTTGGAGTATCAAAACCTGGCTCACCTACAGTCAAGCGTACAACTTCGGGACCCGGTGGTTGCAGGTAAGGGGCGAACCCAACTCCAAGCCCCTCATAGCGCGTCGAGACCTTCGGCATACATCGACTAAGTGCAGACCTGTCTTCAAGATATGCAAAATTAACTCAGATAAATC
>WTHI01000116.1:14185-31123 GCA_011523185.1 Methanobacteriota archaeon | reverse complement strand
TCGAAACTAATGGTTGGGCATCTTCCTTCGATGGAGTGAATGTTTGGATAATGATAATTGGCGAAGTATCGAATAAAATATCCCATGATTCTAGGTTACGACAGATGGATTCATCATTCAATAGAATAGTACTCGGAGATGACCAGGGAAGAGTCTACTTTGTAGAATCTGAAGTTATGCAGAGAAGAATAAATTCACATCAAGAAGAGCCTGAAGAATATTCTGAAAAATCAGATCTTCGAGCTCGTCTAAGGATGTTAAGAAATCGGTAATTCTCGGCCTGGGATGCAGTGGAAATTAACATCCCTAGACCCCTATTTCCGGTCCACAGTACCTCATTTAGCGAAATGTTTATGTGCCTCCGCCGTTCAGACCAAAGATGCCGCTCTGGGAGAGTGGTGTGGTGCGAGCTTCGGCAAACACCGCGGGCCACAGAACCGAACCCCGAACTCGGGGTGGTAGAACCGGAAACCGCAAGGGGACCGGGGATGATCGAACCTGGCACTTGGGCCAGGGGAGATACGGTCGAACTGAGGTGGAGAAAACCGGACGAAAGGAAGGGGAAGGAAGCAACAGGGAAAGTTGGGGAAAACACAACCGCACTGCTTAGGCAGGGAAAACGCATACCGTGCCAACTAACCAGACCGTGAGTGCATAAGCGAAGAGCGAGAGAACCAGAGATGGGAAAAGCTTGAGGCGGATCTGCGGGGAACAAAGGAAGACAAAAACCGGACGAAAGGAAGGGGAAAAGAAACCAGAGGGAAACGCAGCGGGAACAAGAGCGCGGAGACGCGTGGAGGACCGGCACTCATTCCAAAGAACAAACCGGTGAGAGCCGGGGAGGGAAATGGAAACGCAGAAACGGGGAGCGATCCTCGAAGAAGCGGGAAACGACGAAAAGGCTCTTCGGAGCAATGTAGTCATCTACCCGGGAAAAAAAGGGCGCAAGCCCGGATGGAACCGGACCCTGCGGAGATAGCAGGGGGGGATGCTCCCCCATGTGCAGAACCCCCTGCTGCTCCCACCTTGTACCAAAGTACGGCTGAGCCCCATTCCATCTAATTATCAATCATTGCGGAGCCTTTCTCCCTTCAATGTATGATTTCGTTAGTTCAGAACTAACTCCAGTTAGACTACTCTTTGGGGCCTATCATCTCTCTAGGTTTCACCCATTGGTCAAACTGATCGTTCGTGACTAATCCAAGTTCAAGCGCTGACTCCCTTAGTGTAGAACCACTTGAGTGAGCGTGTTTTGCAATCTTTGCAGCGCTATCATATCCAATGTGATTGTTCAGAGCTGTGACCAGCATCAAACTATTCTCAAGATGAGAAGCGATTACTCCTTCATTGGCTTCAAGCCCATCAACACATTTCTCGGTAAAGGCCCTACAAGTGTCTGCGAGCAACCTAGTGCTGTGTAGTAAATTGTAGATCATCAAAGGCTTGTAGACGTTGAGTTCAAAATTTCCTTGACTGCCTCCAACACTAATCGCTGTGTGGTTGCCCATTACCTGGCAGCACACCATTGTCATAGCTTCGGATTGAGTTGGATTCACCTTTCCTGGCATGATGCTCGAGCCTGGTTCATTGGCTGGTAGAGATAATTCACCAAATCCGCAGCGCGGCCCTGAACCCATCCAACGAATATCATTTGCAATCTTCATTAGACTTACAGCGAGAGTGTTGAGTGCTCCTGAGGCGGCTACGATTGCATCATGAGCCGCTAATTGAGCAAACTTATTTTCAGCCGAGATGAATGGTAATTGAGTCTTCTCTGCGATCCTATCGGCTACTTTGTCGGCGAATTCGTAATGGGTGTTTAGGCCCGTTCCGACGGCTGTACCACCCAGAGCTAACTCTAGCAAATCGTCCCAAGCGGCTTCAATTCGTTGAATATCAGATGATAACATGGAAACATAGCCGCCGAATTCTTGACCAAGAGTAAGTGGGACTGCGTCCATTAAGTGAGTTCGGCCGATTTTTACTATATTTTCAAACTCGTCCGCCTTTGTTGCTAGAGCGTTGTGTAGCAATCTAACTGCAGGCAATAATCGATGGTGGATTTCCTCGGCGGCTGCGATGTGCATTGCTGTTGGAAAAGTGTCGTTGCTGGATTGGCCGCGATTTACATGATCATTAGGGTGCACGGGTGATTTGCTACCTAATTCACCTCCGGCCATCTCTATTGCTCGATTAGCAATTACTTCGTTACTATTCATGTTGGTTTGTGTCCCCGAACCAGTTTGCCAAACTCGAAGCGGAAAATGTTCATCCAATGAGCCAGAGATTACTTCATCGCAAGCAGAAGAAATTAGGGCGCCAATCTGAGGGTCCAATTGGCCGAGGTCAACATTAGTTTCTGCCGCAGCTTGTTTTAGAATCCCGAAGGCTCTGATTACTGACGGCGGCATCGTGTCAGTACCTATATCGAAGTTGATTAGAGAGCGAGCGGTTTGTGCTCCAAAGTATCGATCCGCTGGGACTTCTAACTCTCCCATGGTGTCTTTTTCGATTCTGATTTCACCTGCGACTCCAGATGCGCTTCTTTGCTCGCTAACAGGGGTTTGTATTGGTACGGTTTGCTCAGTTTCCAAACCGTTTTGTATCATTTTTGTTATTGTTGCGGACCTACCATCATTTCGGCCCTTCCCGACCCTTCTGTCTAGCTTCCTTGCAAGCTCTTCTGGTATACTTATACTGATTATGCGACGGTCGCCCGCCCGATGTTTGGCCATAAACGGGCGCTTAATTAGTTATTAATAAAATTAATTATTGGCTTTCTATACAACGATTACTCTTCTAATCGCTGAACGGAGATGATTTTTTGAGGGTCGTAAGGCCTATCTCCGGGCTTGGTATCACAGTTCTCAATCTTGTAGACATTCTCCATACCTGCAACAACCTCTCCAAAAATAGCATGATTTCCGTCTAACCAAGGTGTTGGAACGGTTGTTAGGAAGAATTGTGAGCCACCTGTGTTAGGGCCTGCGTTCGCCATGGAAAATAGCCCTGGTCTGTCGTGTTTTTTTGCCAATGCCGATGCCTCGCAAGGGATTTTCCAACCTGGGCCGCCTGTTCCTGCTCTTCCATCGAATGGGTCCTTTGATCTCGGGCATCCGCCTTGAATCATGAAATTCTTAATCACACGGTGAAAGTGTAATCCGTTGTAGAATTCCTCGTCCACCAATCTGAGGAAGTTGCCTGTTGTCTCAGGACAATCCTCTGTATACAGTGCAATGTCAATATCTCCAGCGCTTGTCGTCATTCTAACCATGGTAGGCATGAGGTCAACGAGTGGCGTCTAGTCCAATAGCATGACGATTGAGTTGTCACTCTTCGCTGGAAAGATTAGTATTGATTTCTTTCAGTAAATCTCTGATTTCAATTAGAACGTCATTGGATTCAGTTGATGGGTTGGACTGAGGGGGTGGAGTCGCCATCAATGAGTCTCTGTGTTGGAGAACGACGTCGCGGAATTGATCCGCGTTTTTCACCCCAGACAGAATGAAAGGTGCAGCACCTGCTGTCTCGAATTGCATCTTGACAACGCCGAGTGCTTTCAGAATTGGGCCTTCTGAAATTGATACGTCAGTAAGTTTGTCTAGAGCGATGTTCTGTTGTTTCTTGAATAACCACCCCATACGCATATTGAGTGAACGAGTAGTTAGTGCTCCACTCATATGTTCGTACTGCTTCTGGTGAACTATCCAACCAAATGGAAGCCAAATCAGCATCAATGGGATTCCTATAAATGATGTTAGGAGGCCTAAATTAGCCATTAGCCACCAATAAATGATGATTTTTTTGTCAAATTCTACAGACATAATTTTGCCGCTATCGGCGTAACCCGCCTCTTCTTGCATGATAGCCGAAGTTGAGAAGAGGTTATTCATAGTCTCTAAGCAACCATCGACCCAGGGTTGACTCCCTCTGGAAGTTCTAACAGCCTAACCGTACCATCTGGCTCTAAGGCCCCTAAAACAAGGAATTGGCTTACAAAACCCGTCGGCAAGGTCTTGTCGCCAAGATTCAATGCGCCAACTACACTTCTTCCGACCAACTCTGCTCGTGAATAGTTGGTAATCTGGGCCGAGCTCCAAAGCTTACCGATGACTGGCCCGAAGTCAACTTCAATTTTGTATGAGGGTTTACGCATCTCTGGGAAATCTTCTACTTTGAGAATGATACCTGTTCGTAAATCCAATTCAAAGTAAGCAGCAGCCCCGACGTAGTCCTTTTTCTCGAGTTTATCAGGATGATATGGCTCACTAGAATCAATTACATGTTCCGACATTCACTCACCCGTTACATCCGAGCGAAGAATGAGTGGATGTAAGCTAATTCCGGCAGATTTGAAGGCGTCTTGGCCTCCTTCCTCTCGATCTAGGATAGTAATACAAGCCGCAACATCGCACCCCATATCGATTAATCGATTAGCGGCTTTGAGAGCGGAGCCTCCGGTTGTGGTGACATCTTCCAACAATACAACCCGGTCGCCTTGTCGCAGGGTTGACCCTTCAATACCAGGTGGGTTTCCTGTTTTTCGGCCGCCTCGACCTTTTGCTTCTTTGCGAACTAAGAAGCCCCGGAGGTCAGAACCCTTTCCTGCTTTTGCAATCGCAATGCCGGTGAGTGGTACAGCTCCCAATTCGAGTCCGCCGACCGCGTCGACTCCGCCGATTGATTCTATTTCTGCGTGGAGCAGTACGCCGATTAGATGAGCACACTCCGGGTCCATCATTACTGGCTTCATATCAAAGAAATGCGGACTCTGTCGGCCGCTGGCGAGAGTGAATAATTCGTCAGGAGAGTGCAGATATGCCAAATCACGAACACGTTCGATTAGACGTTGTTTTGCTTCAGCAACAGTAGTCGACATGCCTCTTCCCTTCCATTTCGGCTTGGTGGTAATCGGATGAAGGTTCGCACTCGGAAGGGGTTAGAAGAGTTGGAAGACAGTGAATGTTCTTGGACGGCCTCGTGCGGTCGTCGAATGTTCAGCAGCGGAGCGTATGCGACATGGTAGGTCAAGACAGCCCAGAAATCGTAGTGGATGAGGCTCGTCTTTCTAGCGAGCTAGAGTCCTACAGAGACTGGCTTGAAGAAAATACAGAGAAGGCTTACCAAATCGCAGAAGAGGCTCGCTCAAAAGGCTTGGATTTTGCCGAAACTGTTGAAATTCCACGTGCTGCGGACTTGGCGAGTAGGACTGAGAAATTGCTTGAGGAATACCTCAGACCGACTCCAGATGATGCCCCAATTAGAATTGAGGATGACTTGCGTAAATTGCTCAGCAAGGTAGACCGTGAGACCGCTTCGATTCAAATCGCCGTTGAAGTTGGAAAAAGAATGCACAAACTAACGGCCGATGTTCGACGATCGATAGACACAGGCCTTCGTGTCGGATTGGCGGTACTTACCGAGGCCGTTCTAGTCGCCCCTCTGGAAGGAATTGGCGATGTTAAGATTCTCAATAATGAAGATGGGACAGAGTTCCTATCAATCGAATTCTGTGGACCAATTAGGGCCGCAGGAGGTACTGCGCAGGCTCTTGGTGTGCTGATTGGTGACATGGTCAGGCGTGAACTAGGATTGAATCGATATATCCCCAGTACACCAGAAGTTGAGAGGGTTAAGGAAGAATTTGGCCTCTATCGAAAGGGATTGCAATACAAGCCTCCACCAGAAGAAATTGAGATGATTGTCAGGGCCTGTCCCGTGATGATTAATGGAGAGTCAACAGAAGATATCGAATGTTCGGGATTCAAGGAAGTTCGCAATATAGATGGAGCCCGAGTTAGAGGAGGAGTTCTGCTGGTAATTGGTGAGGGTCTATGTCTCAAAGCACCTAAAGTTCAGAAACACACAGAGCGACTAAACATTCCTGGATGGGATTTCATTGCTCACTTCGCCTCAAAAGGAAAAACTGAGGGACAGGAAGTCTCTTTCAAGAGTAGAGTAATCAAAACCGATTCTCGATTCATGGATGATGTAATCGCTGGCAGACCTGTTTTTGGTGAGCCCAGTCAGCCTGGTGCTTTCCGAATAAGATATGGTCGCAGTAGGGCGTCCGGATTGGCCGCGGCAGGAATCAATCCCGTTTCTATGGAAGCAATGCAAGGATTCCTTGCAGTTGGAACCCAGATGAAAGTCGAGCGCCCCGGAAAAGCGGCGGCGGTTACTCCTGCCGTCGATATCGAAGGGCCAATGGTATTGCTCGAGGATGGTGGATTCCATCGGATTGATTCGATGGAGGAATGGAATAGTATCAAGGATAACGTTGTCAGTCTATGGGACTCTGGAGAGATGTTGGTTGGCTTTGGAGAATTCCTTGAGAATAACAAGAATCTTGTTCCCTCTCCATACAATAAAGACTGGTGGGCGGCTGACCTCGCAGAATATCTCGATCAGCCGCAAAAAGTCGAAGAATTCGCGTCAATAATTGGCATTAGCAGAGAAAATTTGCCTCCTGGATTGCCATTCAATGGAGCGATTAGTCGTGGTGGAGAGCCAGCTTTGGACCGTGTCCGTCGAAAGAGGGATTGGAATCGCTATCTTCGTAATCTTGAGATGGATTGGTCACAAATTAAGCAAATTTGTATCAAATTCGGAACCGCGCCCCCGCCTCCATTCAACCCATGGTGGTCGGACTTGCCATTATCATTTACAGGGAAATTAATCGAGGCACTATTGAACTCCAAAATCAAGAGTAAGGGGCTAAGGATTCCTGATGTTGTTCAAGGCTGGTCTCCGGAACAAAAACTCGAGGATATCGGGTTGGATATACCTTCAACAGGGATTTGGCCTAGATGGACTGAAGTAGAGACACATGGTGTAATCAAATCTTCCCTATTGGTTCTGGGAATACAGCACCACCACCGACGTGGAAATATTGTAATTCCATCAAATTGGGAAGCGCTATTGGAGGGGCTTGGACTTGAGGTAGAGGGTTCACAAATCAAAATGCGCGCAGACGCCGCACCGCATGTTACGGATAGGGTTGCCAAAATTAGAGCGGCGACTGAAACCCTACGAGCGGAAGATGTTCGAAGAGAGGAGATTGAAGCGGAGCGTGATGTAGAGCGCGTTAGAGCACAAACCGCCGCTCGACAAAGAGGCATGAGTATTGCCGAGACCGAAAAGGAAGGTGACGAAGCGGCAGAAGCAATCGAAGACCCCGGCCCCCCGAACCCAAAGGAATTGATGGCTGCACAACATCTTCTAGATGATCATGAGGTGGACAGATCGCTTTGGCTGGTTAGGAAATTATCCGATTTGAGATGGGAAGATGCAGTACCCTGTCGAGTCGGTTCTAGAATGGGTCGACCTGAGAAAGCCAGCAGGCGTGAAATGAAACCATTAGTCCACTCGTTATTCCCAATCGGCGATCATGGGGGCCCGCAGCGCTTGCTTGGTGAAGCCGCAAAACGCGGTCGAATTCGAGTTGAAACCGGTCCTCGAATTTGTGTAAAATGCGGCATGGAGTCACCAATGTTACGATGTCATAATCGGCCGGATTCTTCTGTTCCTGAAGAGTGTGGAGGGAAGACTCGTCCCCGACCGATTAGAGGAAATAGAACGCCTCGAAGATTAGGCCAGAGGACAAGTATTCCTGTCGCAGGATTACTTGAGGTAAAGCGCCGTTCTCTTGGCCTAGACAGATTGCCTGAAAAGATCAAGTCTGTAAAGGGTCTAATGTCCTATGAACAAACACCTGAACCTTTGGAAAAAGGCATACTGAGAGCAAGAAATGAGCTTTCAGTGTTTAGAGATGGGACGGCAAGATACGATATGATTGATGTGCCGGTAACTCATTTTCGACCATCTGAAATCCATACTTCTTGGGAGATACTAAGCAAACTAGGATACACCCACGACGTCGATGGAAACCCATTAGCTGGAGATGAGCAAATCCTTGAGTTATTTCCTCAGGATTTCATACCTTCCTCCCTAGCAATAGAGCATCTTACTTCGACTTGCAATTTCGTCGATGAATTGCTGACTAGATTCTATGGAATGGAGCCATTCTACAGAGTAAACTCCGCTGATGACTTAGTTGGCCATTTGGCAATTGGTCTAGCACCTCACACCTCTGGAGGCGTTTTGTGTCGAATCATTGGTTGGACCGATGCATCAGCCGGCTATGCACACCCACTATTCCATGCAGCCAAGCGTCGCAATTGTGATGGTGATGAGGACAGTATCATGATGTTGATGGATGGTTTGTTGAATTTCTCAAGAGCAATCCTTCCAGCCAATCGAGGGGGAAGGATGGATGCACCTCTCGTATTGACCACCAGGCTGAATCCCTCCGAGATTGACAAAGAGGCATTGAATGTAGACTGCTCATGGCAATACCCTAGAGCATTCTATGAGGCTTCTCAAGGACAGCCTCACCCTGCTGAGTTGAAATCTCACATCGAAATTGTTGAGCATCGTCTGGGCACTTATGGGGACTTGCGTGGATATGGTTGGACTCATGATTCCGGCGCTCTAGATGCGGGTCCTGCTAATTCATCCTACAAGACATTGGAGACTATGGTTGACAAAATGACGGCTCAATTGGAATTAGGATCAAAGTTGCGTCCAGTCGATGTTTCTAAGGTTGCTAGTCAGGTTATTGAATCGCACTTCTTACCTGATTTGAGAGGGAACCTTGTTGCTTTCACTAGACAGAAAGTCCGTTGTGTTAGATGCGGGCAGTCATACAGGAGAATGCCATTGGCAGGTCGATGTATTCAGCGAAAGAGGAACGAAGGAGGTTTGTCTAATGGCAGAGATGATTCCTCTTCCATGTGTGGTGGAAATATTGTTCTGACCGTATCGGAAGGTTCTGTTAGAAAATACATCAAAGTCACTCAACATGTTATGGAGAATTACGGAGTTGACCTTTACACCAGGCAACGAGTTGATTGGTTGTCCGATAGCGTTGATTCCCTATTCAATGACGATACTGTGACGGTAATGACACTAAGCGACTTCCTTTGATATTTAGACTAGGAACCCCAAGTGTTGCAGAACCTCAGCCATCCACTGAAGTTTGACCAATTTACGTTTAGGATTGGTCGTACCCGACCACTCGCCTACTATATCGGTTCGAGTTCCAAGAAGTAAGATGTTGTCTCTTTCAACTCCCAACGCTCGAGCGAAACACACGGCTCGATCGCCGTCAGTAAAGCCACCAGGATTGTGCATTCCTTCAATCGATTCAGGTGTTTGATGTGTCAGTACAAGCGGTGGAGGAGAGCGTTGAGAACTTGCTAATTCTAACAATTCAGACCATGATTCTGAATTATCTCCATGGGCGTGCAAAATTACTGGAACGCCTCGCTTAACGGCAGCGATTGTACCATCTCCGCCATCCGCGTCGCTAACGATACAAACCAAACGCGACCAAGCACGCTCTGATACTGAATTAGGTAGCTTGTCTAGTACACCACAAGAGCCGTCGGCGGCGATCATTAGGCAGTTGCTTTCCAAAACTTGTTCGATTTCATCAGTGGTTATCGCCGCGCCCAAAATAGCAACCTTGGTATCTCGAAGGACCAACCTTCTGTGCAAGGATGCGACTGTTTTTGCTCGCCAGGGTTTGGACCAAGATTCAATCTCTAAATCATCAACATTGGCAACCAAAGCAAGGGCGCTATCTACATCCGCTTGCAGTTCCCAACCGAAGTGATCACGCACCTCATCCTGAAGTTCGAGCAAGCGCTCGTCAACTGGATTCAGGTCGGTGGGTTTAGTCTGCATCAGACGCCTCTCCAGTGGAAGGATTCGGTGAGGCTTGAAATACCCTCTCGATATATTGCGACTTACAATGCCAATGCCGCTCACTCCACCGGCCATCGAAGATGAGTCCGTTCTAGCGCGCTACCCATTCCTTCCACAGAGTCGAGATTTCATTCGTAACCAACTAAGTGCCAATGGAATTTCTGTCGAGGGACTCATCGAAGAACCTTGGCTGGAAGACATAAGACGTCGTGGAAGTTTACGCTTGGTTGAGTCAGTAGTTCACAAAGAAGGGGTTGACTCGACTACTACCGTCGACCTCTCTTCAGACGTAGGCCGAATGACCGAGGCTCTATCCTTCCTACATGCCATGCTGGTCGTCTGTGCTTCCTTCGAAGAACGTCTGCTAAATCGCTGGGTGGAAGGAGAATCTAGTCGTGCCGACCAACTCTTTGGAATGGATGCGAATCACTTCAAAATTATCGCTCGCACCTATCTCTCCGATATTCGCAGCGAGACGGTTGCAGGTACGACCGAAATTATCTATCACGTTCCAATGGTAGATTTCTTGGAACTTTGTCCAAAAATAACCGGTGGGTATTGGCGATTGGTAAATCGGCCAGTGAAAGAAGGCTGGGTTCAGATGGATCCGGCCAGTGGAGAGAATAGTCAACAGCGCACTGCGCGTCTATTGAAGGAGAGAGTTAGACAATCTTTGACAGAGGATTGTACCAACCGCATGGACAAGATGGATGATGCATTTGCAGGCCTTTTTGCTGACCCGGTCGACAGAATTCTCGGCCTACTTTCTGAAAGGGTTAGCGCCGAGATGCCAATGACGGCGGCTGTCCGAGAGGATTGGCCGCCTTGCTTCGAATCTGCAGTGGCTGAATTGAGTCAAGGCATCAATGTCAATCACACGGGAAGAGTCTTCTTGGCCGCAATGTCAAGGGCTATGGGGCATACGCCAGAAATTACTTGCTCATTTTTCGAAAACGCCCCAGACTACAATGCAGAGACCACATCATACCAAGTCGGTCACATCTACGAACACCAATACACACCTCACGGATGCTCTGCACTGAAGACTGGCGCTCGCTGCCCAGTTAATCCTGGAGACGATCGTTTGTGTGATCAGGAGTGGATGAACCATCCGCTGAAATATCTCAGAGCCAAGCAACGAAGGAGATACCAAGATGAGGGGCGTTCATCTCAAACCGAAGAACCTCCAGAACGCACCGAAGGTGCGTCTGAAACAAGCAATCCTGCCGATTCTTCATAATGGGGAAGGCCTCATTGCACTTCGCAACGGAGGCTTCCAGTATGGTGCGGACACTCGTTATCACCATTGATAGAGACAATGATCTCGGAGTTAAAGCTGGAATTAGGGGGCCAGTAATCGGTCGTAAAGCGACCTTGACTGCGGCCCTAAAACTGGGTATTGCTGACCCAGAAGAGTCCGATACAAACGCCATTCTAGGAGCTCTTCATCATCACGACCGATTAAGTGAGAGGAATGATGGCGAAGATGAAATCGAAATTGCTATTCTGACAGGTGATGTGCGAGTTGGCCCTCGGTCAGACCGAGCGATTGCTAGCCAACTCGACGAAGTGATTCAGGAATTTCAACCGGATACGGCCGTGTTAGTCACCGATGGAGCTGATGATGAAGCATCACTACCAATCCTAACATCTAGAGTAAGGGTCGATCACGTTGAGAAGATTATTGTAAGGCAATCAAAGGGAATTGAGAGCACTTACTACTACGTCGCCAAGGCAATCGAAGACCCTCGTTGGAGGGCTCGGTTACTCGTTCCTGCGGCTTTGTTCTTGATAATCTTCGGACTGGGATTGATTCTACCAAATGGCGCTGTTCTAATCGGCGCCATGCCATTGATTATTGGAATCTGGATTCTTGCTAAGGGATTGGGTTGGGAACACCAATTGGAACGACTAATGATAGATATGAGAGAAAGTGCAACCGGAGGAATTTGGTCTTCTTTGTTATGGGGGTTATCCATTGTTTCAGTATTGTTTTCAATCTTAACTTTCTATTCGGTTTTCTACGGCGATCCTACGGAATTAAACGCCTATGTACTAGACACATTCCTTCGAATCGACAATTTCGACTTAGACGCAGTCAATCGAGATTTTGCGGTTTGGGTAATTGCAATTGATCAAGCATTAACGTGGATTCTAGTCGCCGCTTTCTCATTCGTTCTTTCCCTTGGTGTTCTACGTTGGAAGGAAGGTTCATTCACAGGTCAAAGTTTGATTCTAGTAGGACTTGGAGCTGTGGTTTATTCGATTACAAAGGCTGTTATTGAAGTCACATTAGCAGAGTTAGGTGGTGAGGGTTACGACATTACTGCGGGCAATGTTTCAGACACCTGGTTCTTCCCAATTATCGCGATTGTATTCTACTATCTTCTGAAGACTGCGATTGATTCGGTAACTGCGGAAACAGATGATGACGGTAGCAATCGCTACTGGGGCATCTAACTCTCGTATGTTGTCTCAACCCCGCACGAAGGACAGGTCACCTTAATCGGGCGGATATTTGGAATGCCAAGAGGTGAGGAACAATTAGTGCAGACAATTGCCTGATTGACCTGTTGCTGTCTTTTTTTTCCTTCATGGCTTGGATCGTACGATACTCTGAATTTTGATACGTCTGATACAAACGTTGGAGAATCATCTCCAGAGGTTGATTTATTTCGTGAAAATATCGATTTACGTTTTGGTGGTTCTACAGGTGGGGGAGATTCTATTTGGTTTGAAGAAGATCCAGAGTCTACCGAATCCAGTTCTGATTGAACCTCTTCTGCAGTGATACCCAACTCGCTCGCTACCCTATCGATGGCTAGGGTCAATTCATACTCATCAAGGCCCATTAATTGCTGTAGTTTGACAGCGGGAATCTTGCTCATTTTACCCTCTCAAATTTCGCGAGTGTTTTTGCACCTATGAATATCCGCATTTCAAGCATCATTCAGAATCTAAGGATGTGTCTAGGAAGCTCGCAACTATCTCGCCCTCAGCCTTGACTAATTGCTCTGCAACTGTTGACTTGGAAAGACCTAACTTGTCAGCCAAATCACGTATCGAAGTTCTCTTTGGCACCTCATACCATCCACTTTCATGAGCAAGTCGAACGACTCGGTGTTGTTGCAAAGTAGGGCCTTTCTGGACCAAACCTTCCGAGCCTTTCGCAGAGGTAACGCGCTCGACTGAAATCTTAGTTCTGATATCCGATAAGAACCGAACCATTGATTCATGGCGACCTGCGATTTGCAATACCAAACCATTAGCTGTGAAGTTTGAGCCTGCAAGAATTGCTAAATCCCCACCATGGAAGTAATGACCAACAAAGTCCGAAGAAAATTCTAGGACTACAAGATGATGAGTTAGGATGTCAGATTGCCACTCTTCGAGGATTTGCACAATACGGATTCCATCGACATAGTACCCTTCACGAGGACAATTCCCATCGATGGTGATACATTCGACCATTATTCGCAGATTTCCATCTACCATCCCAAGCATGGAACGGAAGTCCCAGGAAATGCACTGCAAGCCTGCTTGGGCTCTAGAGTCGTCCTCGATTGCAGAGAAAGCGCACTCTACTCTGACCGCCCTCATGTGGTTGCCTCGCAACCCTCAGTCCCCCCTTGGCGTTTTCAAGGTGCTCAATACTGGTTGCGAGGGAAAGGATGGCGAAATGCCATCCAAACCCTCGGTCATGGGAAATCACTCCTCAGACTGTTTTCTCATTGCATCCTCTGAAGCAACGATTGCTCTCGCGACTTCAGGAGAATAGCCGGTTTCGACTAATCTTAGGTATTGGCTGTCATCCTCTACTTCGGCTTTCGTAGGGATTTGTATGGCTTCAGTCTTGACCGCCCATAATTTATCTTCGGCGCTCATAGAATCCATTACATCTCTCGTATCATCTCTAATTCCATCTTGACCTCGGCGCTCGGAGCGGCGCTGTAGAACGGCCCCCAATAGCACGATTAGAGCTAAGCCAGAAATTGCAGTCATCAGAACAGGAGAATCGGTGATGGTCTGAACAATTCCTCTCGGCAATGATTTGTCTTCAGAGGAATCTTGACATCCGTCGCCATCAACATCTGTTTCCTTTGTTGAAATCCAAGCGATTACTCCGTGAGCACACTGATCTCTAGTATCGGGAACTCCGTCATTATCATCATCAAGATCGTATTCGTCCATACATCCATCGCTATCATGATCGATTGTAATTCGAGTACTGATAGGGCATGCATCATCAACGTCGAGGACTCCGTCGCCATCATCGTCGAGATCTTCGGTTGCATCAGCACAACCATCTCGGTCTCGGTCTGAATTGAGGGATGACACCCAGCCTGGATTTGGATTTGTTTCACAATTATCCTCAGATGAATCGATTCCATCGTTATCCAAATCTGTATCTTCTCCACGGTCATCACAACCATCCATATCCGCATCAACTAGGTTTGGTGAGGCACTTCGAATACAGGAGTCTTCAGAATCTAGGAAGCCGTCGTTATCGTCGTCTTCATCTTCCTCTGAGTCATGACAGCCGTCGCCGTCCCAATCATTCAGAGGTGTAGATTGCCATCCGAATTTTCCTGTCGTGCAAGAATCCTCGATGTCGAGCACTCCGTCGTCATCAACGTCGGCGTCTTCGTATACATCATTGCAGCCATCTCCATCTTGGTCGCTAATCACATTAGAGGTCCAATCTAGCATTCCATATGGACAGGAATCTTCCCTATCTAGAACTCCATCGTTATCGTCGTCTAAGTCTTCCTCGTGGTCTTGACAGCCATCTGAATCATGGTCGTAAGCCGCTCCTGTCCAACCAATTACTCCTGTTGGACAGTCGTCGTAAACATCGAGATATGGGTCGTTATCATCATTATCATCCTCATCCATATCTCGACATCCATCTCCATCGTAGTCGGTTGAATATGTATTCCAGTATTGTGCACCATCTGGACAGAGGTCTTCGTGGTTTGGTACTAAGTCGCCATCGATATCAGTGTCTTCCAGATTATCATCACAACCATCGAAATCTGCGTCGACTCTATCTGGATTCATCATGCCAGTTGGGCATTCATCTAGAGCATCCTCGACTCCATCATTATCGTCATCGAGGTCTTCTGTTTCGTCTCTGCAGCCATCTCCATCGTAATCATTCATGGCTGTTGATTCCCAACCACTCTCGCCGAATTGACACAAATCATTTTCATCAAGGATTCCATCTTGGTCGTCATCATTCCAATCATTTTCATTGACCAAATTAACTCTTACCACTTGCTCAGCGGTTGCAAACTCGTCTGAAGTCGATTGAACCATGACTGTAACATCAAATGACTGGTCGCCATTTACTAGACGAATATCGGGTGCCCGAATTAGTAAGTTAACCTCTTCCAAAGTACCCTCTGTAATCGAGGTTGAAGATTGATAATTGTCGCCAAATCCAGCTGTAATATCCCATAGATCAAGTGTACCCTCAACATCGATTGTAACTATGTCAACATCACCAGGAACTTGTATTGGACGTAGATTCATTTCCACTTCTATTGATTGGTCCGGTTGAATCGTAACGTAACCAGTTTCAGTTGGTCCGAGATTTAGTGACATGTCGTACATATCTTCACTCCACATACAAACATCCCACTTGTTGGATGCAAATGTATCATCAGTACAATCCTTTGCTGTCCAAGCAATTGTTCGCTCTGGCCAAGCGAACTTGACAATAGGCTGGGCGCTAGCGTCAAATTCGCTGCCAAATATTCCCATCAGATTGTCTGTACTACTTGTGATTGTTCGTGTATTCACGACATCATATGCTTGGGTAAGATATCGGTTCAATGGTAATTCCTCAAAACCATTCATCACTGGAGATTGGATCCTAGTCCAGCGAAGTTCAACGACATTGGAATCAACCATTGCGCCTGATTCGAACCAGGTGATATGAATCGAATCATCTCGATCGAAATCGACCCTTGGATTCGCTCCCCAAATGAGATTAGAGGACAGTACTGCAGTGTCTTTCACAGTAGATACTTCTGACAATACAAGCCCGTTAGGCTCTCCGTCAAGTTCACCCTGTCTGTCGGGGTCAAGTTGCATATAGTGTAGTTGGCTTGGTCCATCTTTGGAAGGGAATTCACTTCTTCCATCGATCCAAACAATGTGGATGTTACCGTCATCGTCAACATTGACATCCGGATTTAGTGCCCATCCATGGCCTTGAGATATCTGAGTGTCATTGACCAGTACTAAGTGGCCAACAGTATCCCAGCCACCGCCATCTTCTCTCCAATACCAATCGGTGTCTGGACCAATGTCTTCCTGATATTGACCTGTGCTTTCATCAATAGTGTGCCCTGAATCTCCCACGGACCAAGTTGACCTTGGGTTTGAGAGAATCGAGTAAGGGTTCAACACAGTGAGGAAGGTGTTGGTCGCTCCACTTCCAGTTGTGATATTGATGATTGCACTAACCATGTTATTCATTTCTTCAGTGTATGAAGCAATTGGAAGCTGTACGTTGTCAATCCATGCGGAGTCATTTCCATGCGATACTGTGTGATCCTTGACGTACTTCCAGGTGTATGTGTGATAACCAGGTGAAACCGTTGCCGTATAGGTGCCGTTGCTTTCTCCAGACCAAGCAGCTGTAAACGAATTTCTTGAACAACTTGGGTTGTCTACACAGAACAAAAGGTAGTCATAATTTGCTTCACTGGAGACTGAGAAATTGAAGGACAGAGTTCCTGATGCCATTGCTCCAGCATATTCCAAAGTTGAGTGTTGGCTGTTACCGATTGTACCCGATTGAGCGGTGTAATTTCCACCAATAACTCGGTTACTTTGGGCGGACCAACTGCTGGCCCCTGAATGGCTCCATCCATTGGCTATGTAACCGACTTCGAAGTCTCCATGGAATTCGGTTAATTCCTCGGTCGGATAATAGAATAATTCTCCGCCCGCACTAGTATTACGAACAGATGTACCATCACAGGTTCGATCGTAGACTCCAATAGTACTCCAATTTGGACATTGAACTAGGTTCATCATGTGATGGCGGACGTGAGTATCATTGAAGCCCCAGCCTGCGCTTCCACCGTAAGCTAGGGTGCCTGCAACCGCCACCGGTATCACACCGGCTTGCAGGCATGCATCATGTGCTTCCCT
>WTHI01000116.1:4790-14085 GCA_011523185.1 Methanobacteriota archaeon | reverse complement strand
CTGATTCCACCAGTAGTGTCGGTGGCATTTTGACCAAGATATGTAGAACGCGGCCCATTTGAACCATCGTCGCCGGTGGTGATTGCATTAGCGCAATTGGAATGCTGATTGGCATTGTGCATATTTCCACTTAGTGTGTATAATGTTTCTAAAACAGTGATATTCGCAGCCTCAAGCATTGGCTTGATTCCAGCAAAGTTCTCACCTGTTGTCAGAACTCCACCGTAGAATACTGCACACATATCGGCCCACTCTGTTGTCATTGAACCCGATGAGTCTAGAAGTCCAACGTACTCAACAATGGAACCTCTAGTATCTTCCCAAACGATAACCGCAGTGTTGTTTGCACCGATGCTGATTGCTGGATTGCCTCTGTGTCCTAAGGCTGGTGTGACCATTGTAGAATTGATTAGAACTTGGAAACCATTGTTTGCATCATGGGAAAGCATGCAGTAGTAAATTAGCGGACTACCGAAGTACAAGCCCTGTGGGTCGTATGTATCCACCCAGACAACGTGTACTGCATCGTATGAATCTACAGCAATGTCTGGGGAATTACGAGTTCCGCTGCCATCGGCAATGGTGTGGGATGCGATAGTCATGTTCTGTATATCGCCAGAGGAACCGTCCAAGTCATCCTCTGAAGGATCCAATAATGTGTAGAGAATATCCGTATCAGTGACTTCCCAAACGATGTGTGCTCTACCTTGTGAGTCGATTACCATCGAAGGGCCAGAGAGAGATGATGCATTGGAGCCCCCAACCTGAGTTGTTGAAATTAGAACCGTGTCAACACCGGTTGAAATCTGAATTAGTGCATATCTTAGCAATGGTGTGCTAGTGTTCTCAATCCAAACAAGGTGTATCCTATTCGAGTCATCCATTACCCCCATGACATCGATTGGATTGTTTGCATTCAGGTTCGTGAGTAGAGTCTGAGCGTCACTATCAGCGATAGTTCCGTTCGCTGTAGGAAAACGAGTTGGTTCATTTGCCAGCTCTTCCGGCTCACCTGATGCGGCTAATAGCGAGGGTGCAAGTAGGGCACTTAGCATTAGCAAAGCAAGGGTAGCAGCGAGTTGGGTTCGCTTGATTTCTATTCTGTTGTTTTCGGCGCTCAGAGTGGGGGTTAGGCTTCCGACCATAAGGTTCGAGAGCCTTGTGAGCACATAGAGGGGAGGCCGGACAGGTCCGAATAACGGTGATTTTGGAAGAATTACAGGCAGAATCACTGAGATTGAGAGGCGCGCTTCCGGCGAATGAAATCAGAATAATTTCCAGGCCAAATCCACATACTTCCATCAGCCGGCAATTCCCAAATCGTGTCACAGATTTTGTCTAAGAAAAATCGATCGTGACTGACCGTAATTATGCTTCCATCATATTCTACCAAAGCCTCCTCTAGAGCTTCCTTCGCATCGGTATCCAAATGATTTGTAGGCTCATCGAGAAGGAGTAGGTTATTCTCTTCGAGTAGTAATTTCAGTAGGGCGATACGGGCCCTCTCTCCTCCACTCAATTTTTCCAGTTTAGTCTCTACCATTTCGCTGGTAAATTGGAAGCGCCCGAGCAGAGCCCGAATATCTCCATAATCCATCCTTGGTTTGAGGGCTCTGACCTGTTCTACAGGAGTTAAGTCAAAATTTAGTGATCTGTGATCTTGATGGAAGTAACCTATCTGAACTCCTGGCTTTACATCAACACTACCGGAGTCTAGTTCAAGTTCGCCTTGAATAAGGCGCAGTATTGTGGTTTTACCTGCTCCATTAGGGCCGACAATACCAATTTTCTGACCCCTAGATACGCCCACTTCTAGTCCTTTGATTATCGGGCGATTAAGCCCTTCAAAGGTCAATGTGGCATCATGGAAGTCAAGAACTTCAAGACTACTCTTTTCAGTCGATTCAAGACGGAAATTCAGCCCTCTACGCTGGCGGGGTTTTAGCGACTTTAGCCAACGTAATTCGCCTTGTGCTCTGGCCAATAAAAATCGCTTTTGAGAGATTGATTTGTCGTACTTATTGGCGCGCTTCATAGACTGTAATGCACCTGTTAACCGTTTGACCTCTGCATCGGTTTTTTTGATTCGGTCCGCCAATGTCTGAAGAAATAGTTCCTTTTGTTGTAAAAATGAGGTGTAGTTCCCGTGGTAGCCTTTTGCTCGAGTATCTTGTATCTCAACTATGGCGTTACAGACTCGGTCGAGGAAATACCGATCGTGACTGACTATCAAAAGCGCTCCTTGGAATGTAATGAGGAACTCTTCGAGCCAATCAAGAGTTCCTAAATCAAGATGGTTTGTTGGCTCGTCTAGGAAGAAGACATCGATTTCCGATAAGCCCACCAATTGTCTTGCCAGTGCTACCTTAGCACGTTCCCCTCCAGATAAATTTGCCAAAGGAATCTCAAGAGGATGATGAGCGAGGTCTAGTGCTCGAAGGATTTCCTGCGCGTGACTAGCAACATTGGTTCCTCCACTACGAGCCATCATTGACTGAAGTTCCTGATAGCGATCTATGTCTGGTTGCCAATCGCCGTCATAGAAGGACGGTTCGGCCATTTTTGCTTCAAGGACTGCAATCTCTTCTTCTAATTCCTGAAATTGGCGGCCTTTCCGATTGAGTTCTTCTTCGAGAGTGGCCCCCTCGTCTATATCTCGAATCTGAGTCAAAAAAGCAAGACGGAGGCCTGGTGAAAATGAGATGTCGCCAATATCCTGATCTTGGTTAGATATTGTTCTCAGTAAGGTGGTTTTGCCTGCTCCATTATGGCCAACCACACCTATTCTATCGCCTTCGTCAATTCTCAGATTGACACTATCGAGAACCTTCACAGGTCCGAAGGCGCGATGCACATCTTCGATGCGGATTAGCTCTCGCGCCATGCTTTCGCGGCTTGCCCTGCCTTGATGTGTGCATCGGTCAAGAGTTGAGTGCATCTAGACGTGATTGATCCAATCTTTCCCACTCAAAGTGGCCTTCACTAGTCGGTGGGCGACCGAAGTGTCCACCAGCTGAAGTTGCGGAGTATAACGGGCGATGTAACTTCAGGTCACGAGAGATTGCAGCGGGCCTGAAATCGAATACTCGAGATACTCTCTCAGTTAGTTCTTCTTCACTAATTGTCCCTGTTCCGAATGTCTCAATTCGTAGGCTTACAGGAGCTGCTACTCCGATAACATAGGCAACCTGAATTTCGCAACGAGTTGCTAAACCTGCAGCGACAACATGCTTTGCCGCCCATCTAGTGTAGTAAGTTGCTGAACGGTCAACCTTTGTTGGGTCCTTACCAGAAAAGGCCCCTCCTCCGTGTCGCGCCATTCCTCCATAGGTATCTACAACGATTTTTCGGCCGGTGATTCCTGCATCTGCATATGGGCCTCCTGGATCCGCGAATCGGCCTGTTCCATTGACATGGAGAATGTAACCTTCTTTCAGCCAATAATTGGGTATTGCGTGTTCAACAACTTCGCTCTTGATTACTTCTCGAATGTAGGCTTGCTCGGCTTCGATATCACCATCAAAGCGGTCTTTCAGAGCATCGTCGTGCTGAACTGCGACTACTACTGTGTGTACTCTAAGTGGATTTCCATCGTCGTCATACTCCACTGTTACCTGACTCTTGCCGTCTGGGCGAATCCAATCGATTTCGCCGCTGGCAACAATCATGTCTAGGCGGCGGCAAATACGCTGAGAAAGTGCGGAAGGTAGTGGGAAGTATCTGCCGCTAAGTTCCTCTTCAGCCTCAGTCTCTGTACAGGCATATCCAAACATCATTCCTTGGTCGCCTGCGCCGACATCATCCAACGAATTTCCATCAACTCCTTGAGCGATATTTTCAGATTGTGTTGTAATATTGACATGCACCTTGCATAGCTCCTTACTACTGGCATCCATGCCAATTGCATGATTGTCATAGCCGATACGTACAGCGGTTTCACGGGCTATGGCTTCGTATTTGGGAGCCTCGCCGTTTAGGGATACTTCGCCTGCTAGTACTATCAGTGCGTGATCGCGCTTTCCTTTGACTAGAGTTTCAACTGCAACACGAGCTTTAGGGTCGGTTTGCAAGCATGCATCAACGATTGCATCGGATATCGCATCACACAATTTGTCAGGGTGACCGGCGGAAACCGATTCCGACGTGAACAATGCAACCATGTTTATCCGGCCATCCTTCCATATATGGGTTTTCGGCGAACTGAATATCTAACAAAAAGGTGTGTAATTTAGCCGGGAAAACGAGGTCATTATCGCCGCAGCATTGAGAAAGGAGGCCTTTTCGCAGCGCCGATGACACCTACAGAGGCCGACATCGAAGCGGTTGTCGAGGCTGATGACAAAGGCACTCGGTTATATCCAGAGCAAGTCGTTGACGGATTACCGACTATTTACTCCTTCCAATCTTGTCCATTTTGCTTCAAAATTCGAGCTCTATTGGGTAGCCGTGGCATCGCTTATGCTGATGTCGAAGTTGAGCCGATGAAGAAGGCTGAACTGAAGTGGGGAGATTGGAATCAGGTTCCCGTTTACGTAGACGTCGATGGGAACGCAATGGATGAGTCAAACGATATCCTCCACTATATCGATTCAAAGAATGGTAATCTATTCCCACGTGCAGGACATGACCCTGAACAAGATCGTTGGATGGAATTCAGCAACAAGGTACTCGGCAAATCTATTGTTGCTGTAATTTACCGCACTTTTGGAAGCTCATTCCGTGCATTAGAATACGTCAACGGTATCGAGAACTTTTCCAGAAAAGACAAATTCGTAAACAAGTATCTTGGCGGATTTGTAATGAAAATGGTTGGTCGTTCTCGCGCAAAAATGTTTGATCTGCCGCCAAGAGAGAATCTCAAATCCCAACTGGATACCATGAGTAGTGGATTCAAGGGGGATTTCTTTGGAGGGGAAAGCCCGAATGGAGCAGATTTTGCAAATTATGGAATTCTTCGTTCAATGCAAGGCTTGGAAGGCTTCGATATTCTAGAGGCTCATCCCGAAGCCTACGGTTGGTATAATCGAATGCAATTATTCTCTGGAGTCTGAATTTTCCAGACCGCAGCAGCGATAGATGAATGGGTTCTGCGGTTACCATGGTCGAAGTCGAGACGGAGATGGTCTGGACAGGAGACATGGTCAAGGCTGAAGCCCTACTTTCCGCCATCGATGGCCATGATTTTGCTGATGTTGAACTAGTCACAGAATGTGACGGGGGACAAGCTGGACTTCGCATTCTTGTCAAAGGTGATGACCTTAGAGAAGTTAGACAACAGGTGGATTCTTTGTTGGCTTTACTCGCTTCTGCTGAGGCAGAATACGATTCCAACAATTGAAGGTGGAGCAACTACCCCATCCTACCGTGAACAGCCTCCCTCACGACCGCTCGTGGCTTCTTGCTAATGCCGAGCCGACGGCGCTATTCCACGATTCGATGGATAGATGGATAAACGCCATGATCGCTGACGAACATGGCGGAGGAGAAAGTTCTGATGAGAATATAGTCGGTGAAATTAGAGCCAAAGCAAACGGAATTATTGCGGGTACAAGTGTAGTTGATAGGCTCGTAGTACAGCATTTTCCAGATTGTACTGTGACTTGGAATGTTACAGAAGGTGAAGATGTACAATCTGGCGAACAGGTGCTCAACATTTCCGGACCTGCTGTTCAAGTTCTACGATGCGAGCGAATCATGCTCAACATACTAGGTCGGATGTCTGGAATTGCAACAAATACCGCTGCTTGGGTTTCTCAGGCAGGAAATATTGGAGTTGCCTGTACTAGAAAGACAGATTGGGGCCTGCTTGACAAATGGTCAGTGCATGTCGGCGGGGGATTAACTCACAGATTGTCCCGTGCTGATGCATTGATGATCAAAGAAAACGACTTGGCAGCCTTGGCTCCCGGAATCGAAGAAGAAGATGTTGCAGTAGCCACTGCTGTATCGTTAATTGACATGGATTCTGACGCAGAATTTACAGTCATAGAAGTTAGAGATTCAAGCCAAGCAGTGGCCGCAGTAAAAGCATGGGATTCACTACAGATAGAACGTAGCGGCTGTGAAAAAATAGTCTTACTGCTAGACAATATGGGCCCAAGTGGTTGTGCTGAAGTCCATCATATTCTGATGCAAGAAAACCTACGTGCATGGTGTATCTTGGAGGGCTCTGGAGGGGTTGTTCACGAAGATCTTGGACAATGGATTGAATCGGGTGTCGATCTAGTCTCGACTAGTGCTCT
Organism: Methanobacteriota archaeon; assembly: GCA_011523185.1. GTDB lineage: Archaea > Thermoplasmatota > Poseidoniia > Poseidoniales > Thalassarchaeaceae > MGIIb-O1. Next base: position 7,843 of record WTHI01000116.1, on the reverse strand, counting down.
GAATCGAGGGGTTTCTCCACTCGATCTTTCGATGAAAGTCGTTGGTGGTGATTGAATGGGCGAGATTCCAGACTCACATCCAAGAAAGGCCTCATTACTTGCTAGAGCTAAACTCACTGAGGCTGCCGCTGAGGGTTTGCTCGCCGAGTCTGCATTGATTGCTCATGGAAGAGGCGAGGCTTTCGATTACCTTCTGGGAGAGAAAACTAGTGAGTCCGCCTCACTAGCAATTCGTGAAACAGCGGCACGGCTTCTCAAAGCCGAGAGGGCAGTCATTTCACTAAATGGCAACACCACTGTATTGGCGGGCGAACAAGCAATTCGCGCAGCCGCAATAATTGGATGTCCAGTTGAAGTCAACATTTACTATCGAACTCCAGAAAGGATGGAGAGATTGATTTCTACACTTGAAAACCTCCGCCTTAAGGTCGCTAACCAAGACCCCCCTCTTGGCAGGGATGCTTCGCAGTGGCCCGAAATTGTGAACTCCGTTGATATTCTTGGAGGGGATGCTGATGGTCGAATTGAGGGTCTCGAAGGGCCTCGCGCAATCTGTAGTTCTCGTGGCATCGAGTCGGCGGATGCTGTCCTCGTGCCTTTGGAAGATGGTGATCGATGCGAGGCTTTGGTGGCACTAGGAAAACAAGTATTGGTGATTGATCTAAATCCGCTTTCAAGAACTGCTAGAATGGCTCATGTTACAATTGTCGATGAGGTAAGCCGGGCCATGACAGAACTCTGTTCTGCCTTAGTTGAGGGGCCTGAAATCTCGCAGTGGGATAATGGCCAAGCCCTGCGAGATGCGCTCGCAATAATGGCTAAAGCATCAAATCAAATACCAAATTGAATAGACTTGCTTAATGGAGAAATCACGCTTAGCGCTAACTCAGAAGTTCAGTTGGTCTACTGAAATTCTTGTTCTAGCATTGCTGTACATCTGTCTGCAATGGCTTGACCTACTTCGGAAGTACTAGCATCTCCACCAAGGTCGTAGGTGACGACTCCGCCTTCTTCGAAATGTTGCTGAATAGCTTGTTGGAGGATGTCGGCACACTTATCCAAGTCATCGTCCTTCTTTCTGTACGCTAGAGCCTCAAACATCATCTGGACTGATTGAAGAGTAGCGATTGGATTTACTACATTCTTTCCAGTGTATTTTGGGGCAGAGCCGTGTACTGGCTCAAACATCATGTGCTTAGGACCTAGGTTTGCACTAGCAGCCATACCAAGCCCTCCCTGCAAGACACTTGCTAGGTCGGTAGCGATATCGCCAAACATGTTTGGAAGGACTACGACATCCAAATCCTCTGGATCTCTCATTAGCCACATTGTGAAGGCATCAATGTATGCTGCATGGGTTTCAATATCCGGATTTTGTTCTGAAATCTCATTGAAAATTCCTCTGAATAATCTACAACCACGTGTTACGTTGGACTTGTCAACGCAAGTTACTGATTGAGTTACTCCCATTTTTCTATGGCGATGTCGAGCTAAATCAAATGCGAAGTTGATGACTCTCTCACTTCCTTTGCGGGATATTGGTCTTGGATCCCATTCTACTTCTCCCTCAAGTCCAGGGAACTCTTCGATTACAATTGGCTCGTCCTTCTCACCCTTAGCCTTCTGTTCCATTCTACGTAGAAGAGAGTGGTAGAGGCCTTCGGTATTCTCTCGAATCATAACCATGTCAACCATATCTGGTTGCCAGACCTGTTGGTGTACTCCGTGTACCTTGTGTTTTACACCAGGGTAGAGTTTGATTGGACGGACATTAGCGTATAGTTTGAGTCCGCTCCTAAGTCCAAGAATAACTTGGCCACCCGCCATATCGCCATTTGGAAGTCTGGCGTCTGGCCAGCCTATTGCTCCCAGCAAAATTGCGTCGGAATTATCTCGGCAGTGTTCGAAGGACCCTTCTGGCCACTCCTCACCAGTTTCCAGATAATATTGACCTCCGCATGGAATTTCAGTGATTTCAAATGAAACTGGGCTATGTTGCTGGAAGGCCTCGATTACTCTCAGTGCCTCAGCAATGACTTCTGGGCCGGTTCCGTCGCCTGCCAACACGGTGAGACGGTAGCCTGTCATGAAACTGCGGCACTTGCTCATCATTCATCAATACAACCCATCTATTCCTTCGGCCAAAGTAGCCATTCGATGAGGTCTTTCAAGGCGATATTTGATAGACGGTCACCGCGAACATAGGTGACATGGACCGCAGCGGAGAGGAGGGTAGTGAATCATCTCGGATTGATGTGAACACCTTACCCGATTCATTAGTTCGTCTATGGGACACCATGCTGAGAATAGATCCAAACTGGGATTTGGCAGCATGGTTGGAAGAACGTGCTGATGATGAATTAGAATTGGTCGAGGCTCATTTAGGTCGAGAGCGATTAAGGCTCGAACAGCGGCTCCACCGAATCGAGACTTTGGTAAAGAAGCTGAAACGGCAACGAGAAGTTGCCGGGCCTGATTTGTTGGGCGACCCTCATCAGAAAAATCTCTTCGATATATTCGACAAATCAGTAAATACTCAAAGTTCAGAGACTATACCTGAAGAGAACGATGAACCAGTAGTTTCTGGCGGAATTATGGGAGTTGACGATGACCCGTTACTAGCAATTGTTGCAGAACATATCCTTGGAACAATTGAGGTTGCTTCTTTGGAGGATTCTAGCCCTGTGCATTTCGAGGATATTATTGACGGATTACAGCCGATGGGGATTTCGGTCGACGAAATCGATGAAGCCATCGCTTATTTGCTACAACACCGCCAAATTATTGAAATTGAGCAGGATTTTTTCGGATTTAACCCCTAAAAAACCACCTCGAGTGAGGTTGATTGCAACCGTTCCATTCAAAGTAGAGACCCATGTGGGAGGGCGCGTCGGTGCCATGGTTAGCGACGCTTCGGGATGGTATGCGCGACTGGACAGGTCGTGCGAGAATAGAATTGAACAGCTTGAACGTTGGTTAGATGCGTGGGAAGAATCGATTCGGCATAATATTCCAATTGCCGCAACAATGCCTAGTGACTGGCCTACTCTACC
>WTHI01000116.1:0-4690 GCA_011523185.1 Methanobacteriota archaeon | reverse complement strand
TTCGGCATAATATTCCAATTGCCGCAACAATGCCTAGTGACTGGCCTACTCTACCAGCAGGGCTTCTATCTAACCCGGGTGCTGTTCTCGACCACATGCTGGCTCGCTACGATGCTGAAATTGATGGTCGATCTCCGCGCGGAGCATACGCTACACCTGCTCGATTTGCTGATGCTATGCTAGCTGATGAATTGGGCGAGCGCGGTGCAGATAGTGACCAACCGGTGCCTACTGGAATCTCACTCGCGGCTTTACCCCCCGGCTTCCGTGCTTTCGCGGCACAAATGAATGAAGCCAATTCGAAAGATGATGGAGACGAGGTTGATGAAGCGGTTACAGCAGGAAGGAAGACCGCTTCTGGAATTCCACTTCCATTTGCAGACCCTGCAGTTGGAGCTGGATTATTCCCGGAGCGTCTCCTGAAGGTTCACTCAGAAAGAATCGATGGTTTACCCGCCGCAACCAAGAAGGAGGATACGATTCGTCTTCTCTCGAAATTGCAACTCTTGGATATTTCAGATATTGCAGTTCGCTGTACTCGCAGGAGACTGCTCTTAGTCCTTGCAAAATCCGAACTAATAGAATTGGACGGAGACGGTGATGAGTCTAGAATTGGTAGAAAACAGGCAGAAGAATTGCTTGAAGTTAGTGTGCAAGAAGGAGATGCACTACGAGGATCTTGGCCTTGGGATGAGAGCCCTCGACTTCTAATCTGCAACCCTCCATGGCTTCGAATCAAAGACCGATTCCGAGGACACCCAGATGGAAGCAATTTGCGCAAGGAACTTTCTCGTGAATTGCGCAGTATTACAGAACCGGATGGTCGGCTCAGATTTAGTACACTTCTTGGAAATGTAAACTTGTATCGTTTGTTCTTGGAACGCTCCCTTCAACTCGTCGAAGAAGGCGGTCGAGTTCGCATGATTGTTCCAGACTCACTACTAAGGGAGAAGAGCAGTATACCACTTCGCCGATTAATGGTTGAGAGAAATAATTGGGATTCTGCTTGGTCATTCCCTGAGAGTCAAAGGGTATTCCCAGGTGTGTCGCAAGGCGTTTTGGTCATCGCAATTTCAGTTGGCGGGGAGACTACAAAACTAACCAGTTGGGGACCACTTGAGTCGACTGACGTTCTTCCATCTGCAGGACTTGATCCAAAATCACCAAAATTGGAACTAGAGCGCTCAACATGGGCTACTTGGACAGATACAAATTGGGCCGTTCCTAGGATGCCTCGCAAAGAACATGAGCGACGCAAGGTGCTGAATGCGATTTCGCAATTGGCTGATCTACCTCGACTATCTGAAGACCATAACTGGCTGAATCCAAGTGGCGACCCTATTCGCGTGCGTGTTGGAGAAATTGACCAAACCACTTGGTCGGAAGACATTCGTGATTGGAAGCCTAGATCACGTGGAACTCCGTTTATTCGAGGCATTCACTTCAATCTAGAGAATGGCAAGGTATCGATCAACCACCCAGGATATACCTCGTCGATTCCTAGAGAAGCATTGGAGCGCTCTCAAGCAATGTGGAAGGGGCCAATAGATGCAAGAGGCATTAGTCGAATAGCCTGCCAAGCAATCGTCAACGCACAGCAAGATAGGAGACTTCGCTGGGTAGTTGTTCCACCTGACTGTGTTCTTGGCAACTCAGTAAACTTCCTCGAACTGCCAGAGGCGGTACAAGATAGTCTAGCAGAAGAGTATGGAACTCTAGAGCAAGGTTTGTTGTGGTTGGCCGAACATCTGAATTCAGATACTCTTGATCTTTGGTCAAGAGCTTGGGCGGCCAATAACAACGTCAATAATTACGAGATTGAAAATTTACCATTCCCACCACCGGTTAGCATTACCAAGATGGAAGCTCTTTAGACGCTCGATTGGTTTTCTCGCGTTGTCTGATTTTCGATTTGTGTCGGTTTAGCGGAAAGGTATCGGCTTGAGTCCGGAAATTAATTTCCGTTCCACGGAGCAATTGAAGCGAATCGACCAAATTGATTATTACGGCCGCATTGCGTACGCAGGGCCGTTCCGTCGCGTTCAGCATTAGGGTCAGAGGCAATAATATGGGAATTCATCCAAAAATCGGGATAACAGGACTTCCACGTTCTGGTAAGTCGGCCGTATTGGAAAAAGTTGTCAGTATGATCATCGAAGAGCGCAAACAGGAGAAGAGAGCACGCAATGAAGACCCTAACCTAAAGCCGATTGTTGGCGGGATGAAAACTCGAACCATAATGGAAGATGGTCAACGTGTTGGGTTCGAATGTGTTGATATCGTAACCGGTGATTCTGCGGTAATGGCACACCGAGAAATCGACTCAAGAACAAGGATCCTAGGCTATGGAATAAATCCAGAAGCTCTCGATGAAATCGGTGTATCCGCAATTCAGCGAACGATGGATGAATGTGAATTATTGGTCGTCGATGAAATAGGCAAGTTCTCTGTTGAGAGTGAGGAATTTGTCGAAATAGTCAGGGAAGCACTGAAGGCGGATATGCCTACGATTCTAACCCTGCACAAAAAGAGCCGACACCCGCTTCTACAAGATATCCGAAGGCGAGACGATGCACGTATCCTCGAAGTAACTCCTGTAAATCGTGCTCTGCTTCCTTACAAGATTCACAAATTGGTTAGAGAAACATACTGATTGAGCGAGGCATTCATCCCCTTTGGGCTACTCAGAGTGTCACATGGATTCACCCGCGGCCCGACTTCAACGAGTGCTGATTGGTATCGCGATACCTGCGGCATTCCTTACCGCGCTAGCACTCGCTGAAGGGAGAATCGAGTTGATTGGCTGCGAGGGAGATGCTTGTCATAGCACTAGCGAGATTGCCTTGGCATTACCTGCAATCGTGCTACTGTGCTTTATTGGTCTCGCGATTTTACGATTTTCGGCAAATCGCGATTTTGGCGACGGGGCACTTGACCGATGGTTCAGTAGAGAGCCTGAATCGGTTATGAGAGAAAGGCTCGAAGAAGAAAGATTCGAGGCCAGCGATGAAGGGCTTGGTTCTCGCTGGGCCGAACTTGAGAAAAAGAATCTCGAAGAGCAATACGGCGAAGAAGAGTGAATTTTTCAAACGATTAAGTCTAGTTTACGAATCGAAACCTTGACCCTTCGCCGTAGTCTCGCACGTTCGATAACATGAGCGAAGTACCCGCTGAATTGAGATATACGCCCGAGCATGAATGGATTCGAGTAGAAGGCGACCAGGCGATTATTGGAGTGACAGATTACGCTCAGGATGCTCTAACAGATGTTGTCTGGGTAGAATTGCCAGAAGTTGGAATGTCGGTTGGAGCTATGGAATCCTGTGGCAGTGTAGAGTCTGTAAAATCGGTTAGCGAAATCTACGCACCAATTGCGGGTGAGGTGACTGAAGCCAATGAAAGTCTCGAAGACGCCCCAGAACAAATCAATCAGGACCCCTATGGAGATGGATGGATTTGGAAGATGACAATCAGTGATGCTGGAGAGCTGGACAGCCTTCTCGACGCGGCAGCGTATAGCGAACTGATTGGTGAGTGAGTATCGTGCTTGCAGCCCTCCACATCTACGTGGATGGCTCATGTGAAGAGAATCGAAATGTCACTGCAGAGACTCCTGCTGGCTGGGGATTCTGTGTCGTAGAAGGCGATACGGGTCTAGGAAGAGGTCGAGGTGAAATTGTCACCGAAGGTTCTGGTTCAGTAATTACAGACGAGACTTCGAATGATTTCATCGGTGCCGAAGTTGGCTCAAACAATACTGCAGAACTGAGTGCCATCGCCGCTGCTCTCAGTTGGCTACTCAAGCAAGGAGGAGGCAGTTCGGTAGTCATTCGCGCCGATTCACAATATGCACTCAATATAGCAAATGGACAATGGAGGGCTAAGAAAAATCGTGACTTAGCCTCACACGTCAGATCGCTTTGGGATGAAGTCTCAAGTTTGCGGGAATTATCTGGAGAACATGTTAGGGCGCATCGTGGACACCGTTGGAATGAGCGCGCCGATCATTTAGCATTCAGAGCAATGAGCGGACAGGAGCCGTTGCCGTTGCAATTTTGGAAGCCGGGTCAGAGATAATCTGCTTATTCATCGGCAATTGAGTCTGCCAGAGGCCCTAATGCTAGCATTGAATAAATGCCAGATAGAGAAATCAAGAGGCCGATTAGTAGCAAAACCAAACCTGTTGGTTCTGGAAGATATTCCTGCAGAGGATTTCCTGCTGCCCATGAGAGAATTATTGTGAACACACCGACTGCAAGAACTTGTTTTGATGACTTTTCAGGATTTTTCCAATTGTCTAACCAAGGAATCAGGCCTTTCCGATTGAAGGTAAATCGATACCAAGAGACGTACCAAAACCCTAGGCCTGTCATACCGATTATTCCTAAGGTGAAGGATTCTGAATCCCATGGTCCGGGAAATGAAAAACCTAGAATCATGGTGTTGAGTAGTAAGATTGAGCCAATAATTGCAGGAGTGACTCCATTAACCTCCGTCTCGTTTACCACGATGCTTCCAACGGGTATCTGTCCTTCAAATCGACTAAGAAGAAAAGTCATTTATCAGTGCCTTTTAGTGGATTTATGAAGAATGGTTTGGTTTGGGAAAAATCCGTCGACCAAGCCCATCTTGATCTGAGGTTCGATGTCCTTCGAGAAGGATTACCGAGAGGATCTGAACACTATCCAGG
>WTHI01000093.1:0-2339 GCA_011523185.1 Methanobacteriota archaeon | reverse complement strand
ACTTGCTTTAGTCTCGCAAGACCTTCCTCGGCTTTCTCCTTATTTTCTTCCTTGAAGGCTTCATTCCGTTCGATCACCATCTTCTTTTCGCCTTCATCAGAACGGGTGACTTCCATGTCGAATGAGTCTGCTTCATCTGCTGAAAGGCTAGTCGCATCAGGATTGGTGAATGTGTTGACTCCGATTATTGGCAATTCGCCAGAATGCTTCCTATGCTCATAAACCATAGATTCATCTTGAATCCGGTTACGCTGGTAATTGACTTCCAAGGAACCTAAGACACCTCCACGGCGGTGCATTTCTTCGAATATTCTGAGAATTTCTTCCTCTACTTGTTCGGTTAACCAAGTCGAGAGATGAGAACCTTGCATTGGGTTCTCATTAGCTAGTAATCCATATTCCTTGGATAGAATCATTTGGATTGCGATTGAATCCCTAACTGTCTCTTCGGTTGGAGTTCCGAAGGCCTCGTCACGCGAGTTAGTATGGAGAGAGTTGGCATTATCCGCTAAGGCGTAAAGTGCCTGAAGTGTAGTCCTGTAGTCGTTGAAGGTAAACTCCTGTGCGTGCAAACTTCTACCACTGGATTGAATATGATACTTCAGTTGCTGACCACGATGACCTACTCCGTAGATGTCGCGCATGGCAATCGCCCATATTCTGCGAGCGACCCTTCCGATTACGGCATATTCTGGGTCCATGCCATTTGAGAAGAACCAACTAAAGTTTCTGAGGAATTTATCTGGGTCTAAACCTCTCGCTTTGAACAGTTCAACATAGGTTAGTCCGTTGCTTAGAGTAAGCGCTGCTTGTGTTATTGGGTTGGCACCTGCTTCGGCAATATGGTAGCCGGAAATCGAGACAAAGTAGTGGTTACGAATGTTGTTTTGAACGTAATATTCAGCCACATCCCCCATCATTCTAAGAGCAGTATCGAGGTTGAAAACAAGGGTATTCTGCCCCATTGATTCCTTCAGTTGATCCGCCTGAACAGTACCCCTGACATTGTTCAATGCCCAAGCCTTGAGTTCCTGATACTCTTCTTCATTTGGCTCCCGTCCGTTTTCCTTCTCGAACTTACGAACTTGCTGTTTGATTGCTACATTGAAGAAGGCTGCAAGGTGCCACCAATAGTTACCATTGATGGTTTTTGATGTCGAAGTATTTGGGGCACAAAGGTCGAAGCCTTCGAACAGCATATCCATCTCATCGACTGTGCTTATGCTGACGCCTGATTCGCAGACCTTCCCGAAGATATCCAGTCTGGTCTGCGGATCTCTACCATACAGAGAAGGAGAATCGAAGGCCGTGCTAAGTCGATTGAATGGTTGGCCTTCGGAAAGGAAATGGAATCTCTTGTTTGTTCTCTCAGCGCTGCCTTCTCCTGCGAACATTCGCAGTGGAATTTCATCTTCGCGCTTGAATGGGAATACCCCTGCAGTGAATGGAAATGCCCCGGGGACATTTTCAGAACGAATCCATTCCATCTTTTCGCCCCAATCCTCTGTATCAGGAAGGGCAACACGAGGTAGGTCGAGACCACTGAGGGTTTCAGTGGTCGTCTCGACTGGAATTTCCTTCTCTCTGACTGTGTAGGATGCATTACCAGAACGATATGCCGCAGCGCGCTCGTCAAATTCCTTCAGCATCTGCCAAGCAGACTCGGGAACTCGCTTGCGGATTTCTTCGGCTTCTGCAGTTAGGTCGGCGGCAGAGGTCAACCGGTTTGATTTGCGCATTTGTTGAGCAGCTGCTTCCAATTGCTGAACCAGCCTTACATTTCTCGAAGTCTCTTCGGTTCTAGCATGGTAATCTCGAACAGATGCTGCTACCTCTGCTAGGTATCCTTGTCTTTCAGGTGGGATAGGTGCAGATCGATGTGGTAGACCATCAGCGCCTAGTCGTGCCTCAGCCGCATCGAATGATTGTCCATGTTCTTCGTTGAGTAAACCTGCTAATTTCTGCCAAAGTAGGTCGACACCTGCATCGGCAAACTGACTAGCAATGGTCGGTATAACTGGTAAATCCTCATTCTTTGCATCCCACATCTCACGATTGCGCTTGAATTGTTTTCGAATCTCGGTTAGCGCATCTTCAGCCCCTGGTCTGTCGAATTTGTTCAGCACCACTAGATCAGCGAAATCAAGCGCTGCAAGTTTCTCCAATTGTGATGGTGCACCGTACTCTCTAGTTGTGACGTACATCGATAAATCTGCAACCTCAGTGATGGCATCATTGCCTTGACCGATACCACTTGTTTCGACTAGAATAAGGTCGAAGCCAACCGCTTGACAGGCTTCGATTGCCCTATCTATACAATCTGCAATCTCTCTTCCACT
>WTHI01000026.1:0-2354 GCA_011523185.1 Methanobacteriota archaeon | reverse complement strand
TGGCATTGGTTTGCTTTTTGTAGCAGGTCAAGCTCCAGCTATGTCTGCTATCCGTATAAACGGAGCACACATCCTATTTGATAGTAATACTGCTTGGAACGTTACAGATGCAACGACTGCTTTAAATACTGCACAAACTGCTTTAGATGGTACTGAGAGTGCACTTCAACAGGCAGGTAAAGAACTTGCTAAGTGCATTGCAGGTCAAGTTCCAACAGTTAAGAAGTTATTTGCGACTGACTTTAGGCAGCTCAGTAACCCACGTGCACAAGACTTTGCTCAATCTCTGAAAGAAGAGTTGTGGTCCGGCATCCTTGAAATTGAAGGTACTCGTAGACAAGCTACCGCTACTGTTTCTGTAACCAACACTATTACTGATGTTGGTGTTAGTGCTGGGGGTAGTGGTTACACTTCTGCTCCTACTGTCACGATTGCTGGTAGTGGTAGTAATGCTACAGCTGTTGCGAACATCTCCGACACTGGTGTATTCAGTCGTGTAGATCTACTTACTGCTGGGTCTAACTATGATGAACGTCCTATCGTTTCTGTTGGTGCTGGATTTGCTGGTTATAATGCTACAGCTTTGTTAAACAATGCTGGTCAAGTAGATAGTGTTGACTTAGACGGAAAAGTTAAAATCACAAGTGCAGATGTACTTTATGATACTAACGCTAATACAAATGTCACAAGCGGTGCTATTGATACTGAAAGTGGTACGGGTACTGGAAATACGGGTGACTTTAAGGTAGGTGAAAATTATATTCATTTTGGTGCTTTAGCAACAACTTGCGGTTTTGCTGGGTGCTCTACTTTTCATGGTGCTCCTCGTGCCGTAAATACTTCTAGCTCAACAGATCTTACCGATTGCTCTTCTGTTCGTATTTATGCCATTGCTGGTAATGATACTAACGGTGCGGTAAAACCAGTGACTCTACAAACTGATGTAGATATGAGTGGTAATTTGTTCATGAGACGGGTTACCCTAAAGTTTCTGTCTCAAGATACGGAACCAACTCAAACTGAGTGGAACGCACAGACTGAAATGTTCTTGGTTGTAGACAGTGAGTATACCAACCTTGACATAAGTGCTAACCCTATTCGACCTGATGTTTTTTGTGTTGGTGACCCAACATCCGGCACTATTTCAAACAACCTTGCTTCTAGTGGAACCGATAGGCTACACGCGGTAAATATTGCAATCCCTGCTCAATACAAAAAAGCAAACACCTGGATGCGCTTAGAGCAACGTTGGGTTGGAAGTACATTGGCAGGACCAATAGCAAATAATGTTTTTGGCGTCCTTTCAATCAACCCTATACCGACTACCAGAACAGGTGCTGATGCTCCGCTCACTTTTACAACTAATCCACTCGACTCAGGCACGCCAGTAGCTGCAACTGCAACTGCTTTAACTAATAAAGTCGTTGAATCTTTAACCCTTACAAATGCTGGCAGTGGTTATAACGTTGGACAAGCTACGACAATTTCACTCACTGGTGGTAACCCTACTGTTGCTGCTACGCCAACTATTACTGTTACTCCTACATTTACTGGGACAATCACTGACCCCGGCATAGGTTATGTCACCCCCACAGCAACCGTAACTGGTGGTGGAGGTACAGGTGCAACATGTCAAGTCAGTACTTATAAAGGGACAATCAGTGATTTAAGTTTTACTGGTGGCGATAGTAACTACACTTCCAATCCAACAATTACAATCTCAGCGCCCGATGAGCCTAATACACGGGAAGCTGCAACTGTCATCAAAAAAGAAGGTCAAGTCCTAGATGGTGCTTGTAATTTTGTTTCCATTAAAAAGAGTGGTCAAGGTTTGGCTGCACTAAGTGCAAACGGCATTGCCACTACTTCTAACGGAGCAGGTACTGGTATCACTGTTGATTTGACTGTTTCTGGCGGTCAAGTGACTGTTGCTTCTATTAGCACCAACGGCACTGGCTACTTTACTGGTGATGAGATTTACCCCACGGGTTACCCAGGTGTTGTATTGCGTGCTGAAGGTATTGGTAAAGCTACAGAGCGTACAGATGAGCACCCTGTACTTGCTAGTACTGGCGTCCGCATCTATGAAGCAGAGGAGACTTTTGTACCTGCCTTTACTGATGCTGACCTAAACGATCCAACCACTGGCAAATTAGCGCTGTATAACACCGCAAAGACTAATAATGACAACGCACTCAACACACGAGATATAGCGCAAGACTTGCTTGACAGCGTTAAGTCACACTGCAAGATTACCGCACAACCTGCTGATTGCTACCTTAACGGTGCCACAGCTGACGACATTGAGGTTCTAACAGTAAACGATTATACGTTTGTTGTTAATAAGAACAAAG
>WTHI01000135.1:5706-82766 GCA_011523185.1 Methanobacteriota archaeon | reverse complement strand
TACAAGGGGCACTTGAGAAGACTGGAACAAGTCCAGAGTCAGTCGATCACCTAGTCATGGGGCATGCTCTCCAAACAAGTGACCAGGCTATTTTTGGTGCTCGGCATGCAGGAATTAATGCAGGAATCCCACAAGAGGTTCCAATGCTTACTCTAAACCGATTGTGTGGCTCGGGAATTCAATCAATAATTTCTGCCTCTCAAATGATTATGCTTGGTGAGGCAGACACTGTGGTCGCCGGTGGAATGGAAAATCTAAGCCAAGCCCCTCACGTACTGAGAGGAATGCGCTCTACCTACAAGTTGGGAAGGCCACCAAGAGAGGGTGATGAACTTCCCAAAGATATGGAAGATTATCTCTTTACTAATTTGCTAGATACCACTTGTGACTCCTTCATGGCCCAAACTAGTGATGAAATCTGTCGTCGAGTTGGCGTCACTAGAGAGGAAGCCGATGCCTTTGCAGCAATTAGCCATTCAAGAACTGAAAACAGTGTAGATAATGGAGTATGGTCTGACGAAATTGTTGATGTTGAAACTCCTAATGGATTAGTCACAGCAAACGAAGAAGATCACTTCGTAAGGGGCACAAGTGATGAATCCCTTGCTTCGTTAAGAACACATTTCGGCCCCACTTCCTTGGTTACTGCCGGAAATGCATCCGGAGTGGTCGATGGGGCAGCAGCTGTAGTGCTGAAGTCTGCATCTCAGGCCGCCTCCGATGGTGACACGCCACTTGCTAGAATTGTCAACTGGGGTATTGTTGGCCTTGAACCCGCAATAATGGCCTATGGGCCAGTACCGGCTAGCAAATTAGCCCTTGAAAGAGCGGGGATGAGTGTGGAAGAAATCGATTTGTGGGAAATCAACGAAGCCTTTGCGGGCCAAGCAGTAGCCTGCATGAAAGAATTAGGAATTTCACATGAGATTGTAAATATCAACGGAGGTGCAGTTGGACTAGGCCATCCTCTAGCAGCAACTGGAAGCCGTCTCACACTCACTTTAGCACATACACTAAAGCGAGAAGGCAAGAAATTTGGAATTGCAACCGCCTGTATCGGCGGCGGGCAAGGAATTGCAATTATCCTAGAATCGTTGTAAATTTAACAACACTAGGTTAGGAAGGGGTTAACTAGGAGTCTCAATTAGTACTCTTATGGCTGAACACATACCCGGTACAGGACACGCGAATAGAACACGTAGCCTTGTCAAGACACTTACTTGGAGGACAGTAGCTACTACTGATACTATCCTAATTGCAAGATTACTTACTGGAAGTTGGACTGTTGGATTTGGAATTGCCAGTATTGAAGTACTCACAAAAATGGTTCTATACTACTTTCACGAAAGAGCATGGAGTGCCTCTGATTGGGGATTGGAAGACGTCCCAATGGATACCGCCACTGCCTAATTTAGATTCTCAAAAACATCGATTAAATATCGTATTAGAGAAAGGCTAACTGCTACCAAATAAGGGAAAGTTAGAGCCCTTTGTGGCAGCATACGGATAGCGGTTTTCGCACCCGCCCATGCGGTTACAAGAACAATTAGTGGCAAAGCAAGAGCAAGTACATGGAAATTGGTTATTTCGTCGATCAATGACGGGTTAAACAGCAAATGAGATACTATCGCTACAGGGACAACTCTCATGACAATCAAGTAAGAAGTGCCTGCTGCTTTGTGTGGACCTAAGCCAAGGACAATCCTGTTCAGCATGGTGAAGATAACTCCTCCTCCAATGCCGATTAGTCCTGCAGATAATCCACCCGCTAGACACCCTAATTTGTATTTGTAAAGTAATGCTCCTCCAACAGTAACTTCCTCATCATGAATGTCATTATGCTGATCTTCAATTAGTTTCTTTATGCCACGATATATTACCAATATGAGCAATACAATTGCTAAAACTTTGATTATGCTTTCACCTGCTTCAGCAATTATTCTATCAGCGGCTAAGGCCCCGATAATCGCCCCACCAATGGCTACAATCCTACCTTTACGCCCTACTCCAGCAACAGTATATCCTCCCTCATCATGAGCTCTTCGTGAACCTATACTGACAAACCAAACTAGAATCAGTGAACAAACAATTGACAGTTGTAGTTCCATACCTAAAATGAAGTAAAGAGTTGGAACGAATAGGAATCCTCCACCTAATCCAAGCGGGGCGAAAACGAAGGCGGTGACGAGTATTATCGCAAGAGCGATGATTTCCTCCAATTAATCACTCTCCGGCATATACCAATGCTGTTTCTGAGGAGAAAGAGGCCGCTTCATCCATAGTGGCCGGCGTTCTCCTCTCGGATGAGTTTCACGCTCTTTTGCCCATTCATTCCAGCGTTTGTAATACTCAAACGACTTGTTCCGGTCAACTTCTATATCACCATATTCCTCATCCTCATTAGGGATGGATAGACGTACTTTCTGTAGCCAACAATGTGCTCCAGAAATCGGATCTGGTTGAACTGCATGAGTGATGTTTTGGTGAACTCCGCCGTCTCGCCACCAAATGCGGTTGGTGTCGGGATCATCGGATTTCCATGGCTCCACTCCACTAATTGTTTTCATGCGCATTTTCCCATCACCATGATCTTCAATTTCAACGGTGTTGGTTAGGAACCGATTACCTCGATCTTGTTCTCTTCTCCATCTTCCAATGTGGTGAGAACAACCTACAACTCCCGGTTTGATTCCCTCTGTGACCCAGACTTTATCGACAAACCAACCAATTTCCGTTTCTATCTTTAGTAGGTCTCCTTCGGCCACGCCGAGTTTCCTTGCATCCTTGGGGTGAATCCAGATTGGGTTTCTATGAGCGATTTCAACTAACCACTTTGCATTGGCAGAGCGTGAGTGTATATGCTGTGGCAATCTGAAATTTGGAAGAAGGCAATATTCATCTTCGCCCGATAAATTGTCAGGATGAACGTGAGATTTCTGTCGATAATGAGGTATCGAGTGTTCAGGATAACCGAATTCAATCATAGTCTCTGAGTAAAATTCCTGTTTGCCACTTGGGGTTGGCCAACCCTCGGATTTGTGTTTTTCATATGTGGCCTCTTCGATTAGGAAAGCACCATGTCTACGCATGTAACCTAGTGCATCAGTGCCTTCTTTCTCAGCCGCCTCAGGTAAACCAGGAACCCTTTCAAAGAGATACTGGTAATACTCATCAACAGTAATTTTCTCTCCATCTCTGTATGGACTCATGAAATGCTCCCTAATGCCCATTGTACCATCATCAATACGCCAAGACAATTCAATCCAGAACTCATCTTCTTCCCATACTTCTCCTGGATTGATCTCATGGGTGAATTCTACTTCCTTTCCTTCACGCCTAGCGTATTCCCTGAGTACTGGTTGCCGGAACGCCACCCATTTTCCTGCTGATGTGGCGTATGAATTTACATCGTGTCTTTCTGAGGCGTGCCCCATTGGGAGGACATAATCGGCAAAGAAGGCGGTTTCATTCCAAGTTGGAGTTAGGGCGATATGGCAACCAATCGCCTCTTTGTTTTCTAGCATCTCAATCCAAGAGAACCCGTCTGGATAGGTCCAGACAGGATTGAAAACACGTGTGAAATAAACATCCATCGTACCCCTCCCATCCTTTACTAGATGGGGTAGAATGTGGCTCATTTCGTAATGAGCGAGCGTGTATTCTGGTGGGAAATGTAATTCATTCCAACCATCGGGGTCTGGAGGGACATCGAATAGTGATGGCTTGAATTTCGACCATGAATTTGGACTTGTGCCGCCAACCGTTCCCACCGAGCCAGTCAGCACGTTGAGGAAATGTAAGGTTCGACTGACCTGCCAGCCGCCTAGGTTTCCAATCGCTGCACTGCGCCAGACATGTGTACAAAGTTGACTTCCCGCATTAGCAACAACCTCTCCTGCTTCGATTACTTGCTCAACTGGAATCTTACATTCTGCTGCTGCAAATTCGGGGGTGTATTCTTCATATTCTTTGAGTAATAATTGGATAAATCTGTCAAAATCATTCGGCTCATTAGGGTGAACTGCAGACATCCACATTTCCCAATTTACCTGAGTTTCCATAAATTCTCTATCATACAACTGTCTTTCGAGAATCATCTTGGCCCAAGCGAGGAAAAGAGCGGGTTCACTACCTGGCCATGTTGGTAACCAGTGATCAGCCATTGCCGCTGTGTTGGACAGTCTTGGGTCGATGACAATTAGTTTCGCTCCATCCATCATGCCCTCGAGAATTCTTTGAGCGTGAGGATTGAAGTAATGTCCAGTTTCAAGATGAGAAGAAGTTAGTAAAATCACCTTGGCATTTGTGTGGTCTGGACTTGGTCTATCGTGTTGATGCCATAGAGCATAACCGGTTCTAGCTCCTGCAGAACAAATGTTCGTGTGTGAATTGTGCCCATCAACACCCCATGCTTTCAAAACTCGATTAGCATACCCTTCGTGACCTGGTCTTCCAACGTGGTAGACGACTTTGTCTACACCTCCGGCTTTCAGAGAGGTGCGAATCTTCTCAGCAATCTCGTCTAGCGCCTGTTCCCAGGTGATTTGTTCCCAACCACCTTCTCCTCTAGCCCCAACCCTACGAAGAGGGTGAAGTATCCGCTCAGTATCCTGAATTTGATTAATTGTCGCAGGTCCCTTGGCACAATTTCTTCCTCTACTCCCTGGGTGATGCGGATTTCCTTCAAATTTAGTGACCTGACCTGTATTTTTGTCAACATAAGCCAACATACCACAGGCTGATTCACAGTTGAAACAGGTTGTTGGAACTAGGGAGTAATTCTTCTCAATTCTTACCGGCCATGCATTAGCATCTAGTTCCTTGAAATCATGCCATTCTTCAGGGGATGGAAATTTTCTCAATTCTTCTGAATTACCATCTGAATGTTCTCTATCGAGGTTTGGAATAATTCGCAATTTCTGAGCGAACTTTTCAATGAATGACTCAGCCATTGTATCGCCTCAGTGTAAGGTCTCCAGTTGTGGCTGAATCACTGTATTGTGAGCATGTCTACAAACTAGTATAATCGACACACAGGCTACAGCCCAGTAAATTAATTCTGAAGAAATCAAAAATACCAAAGAGGCGACACCAAGTATGACCATCTCGATTAGCATCTTTAGAGTAAGATAGCGGTCTTTTGACCAATTTCTACCGCTGGCTTGACCAAATAACCAAGCAGTATAGATTCCCGTTAATGTAGCTAAAGGAATGCCAGCAATTGCTAGGTAATCGAGATAATTTCTGTCTAGATCAAAGAAAATTACTGCGCCGCTACAAGCCAATATTGCTCCAAAGGCACCCAAGATATAGGCTCCTTTTACTAGCCACGAATCCCAATTTGGTCTCAGTAATACATAGATGAATCTCTCAGGTCTGTCAAGATCTTTAATCAAAAGAAATCCTGTTATTCCTAAGAAAATCGTACTGCCAATTATCAATTGCCACCATAATTCATCGGTCATTTCGATTAACCCAGCAAACATTGCTAGCATAGCAACCAAATATGCTCCTGAAGCAATTGCCTTGGTTACTATGTATGCAGAAACTTCCCATCCCCAAAGGATGCCTTTCGAAGGTTGGTCATAACTTCTCTTCGGTCGTTCAGCCTGTTCGTCTAGGCGTTCCATAACATCTCGAATAATTGCGCGATCTCTCGGATTTGCGGCTCGAGCCTTCTTTTCGAGTGCCAATTGAACAATCATCGAATTTGTATCCGATGCTCCCAATCTAGAGTCAGCATACTTGGCAAAATGACCAACTCCCGCCGCTTGGTCAGTCCAGAGATATTCTCCAGAGCGTTCAGTGGCGTGGGGGTCAAGAATATCCTCACTGGTTTCGACATAGAAAACGTTGGGTTTTGCTCCAGATTCTGGTTTTCTAACAGTTACTTCGTGTTCACTTACATAATTCGAAATCGACGAATTTGGGTCGTCTAAATCGCCTGAAATTATTGCTTCAACAGGACAAACAACTACGCAAGAGGGTTCGTAGGAGTTTTCTATTCTATGTGCGCAATAATTGCACTTTGCCGCTGTGCCCTTGTTTGGGTCGATGTATAGTGCATCGTAGGGGCAGGCTTGCATACAAGATTTACAACCTATACATCGGTCATCATCGAAATCGACGATTCCATCCTGTCGGGTGAAAAGCGCAGTCGTGGGGCAAATTGTTGTGCATGGTGAATCTTCACAGTGATTGCAACGATGAACGCTAAATTCTCTGGTTACATCTGGATAGGTTCCTTTCTCAATATACTTGACATGAGTCCTATTTACTCCAATTGGGACATCGTGTTCGGACTTACAAGCGACGGTACAGGCATGGCACCCTATGCACTTACGATTGTCAATAACGAAGCCGAAATTAACCACGTCATCACATCTTTGGGCTACGCCCAATAATTCGTTGGTTGACTGTTCACCCAATAATCATGCCCACGATTGCACCGCCTGCGAGCCATGCACCGAGGGCTGAGCCCATGTTTCCAAACGCGGTCACAAGCAGTACCTTTCCTACACGATTTCTATAGAATAAACTGTAATTTTGTAGCGCTAGAAACTCCGTTGCATCTCCTCCAGTTGGGGCGGCTATCTTCAGTTGGGTATATCCAGCGAACCAACCTGCTGCTAAAGTCGGATTCAAACTCGTAATCGGGCTAGCCAATGCTCCAACTAATATCGAGAGGGGATGCCCTCGGGCTAATGCGACACCTAATCCAGCTAGTATTGCATTTGCCGCAGTCCAATACCAGATTGTATCTTTCAAGGCTTCAGTTTCTCCATTCCAAAAAAGGTAGCCAACTACAGATAGGAGGAAGATAGGAATAGCCCAAACCACAATCTTAGGCCAAACTGGTTTAGGCGGTTCGGAAGATAATTCGCTTAGTCTTGATGTGGTTTCAAGAGCCGGCTTTTCAAGATGTTCGATTATTCCATTTATGTGGCCTGCGCCGACAACAGCCAGAACTTTTCCTTTCCCTCTGATTTGTTGAATTCTACCAGCCAAAAAAGCGTCCCTCTCATCAATCAAAACTTCTCCAGCACGTGGAGCCGCCTCTCTTGCTTCTTCCATCATAGTTGTCAATAAATCGGAGTCTTCGACTAATTCATCGAGGTCAAATTCTTCATCGTCGTCTTCCCATAGCAGTGCATTCAAAACTCGCCATTTTTCTCTTAGACCCATTTTTCTCCAAGCCCTTCGCAGGGTGATAACCACATCTCTGTCGATTAGAGCGTGATCTATCCTATTCTCCTCAGCCACCTCGATAGCGGCGAGTAACTCGGCTCCGGGTTTTTCTCCTGTTTCCATCCCCATCCGTCTCTGTTGTGCGGCTAGAGCAGATTGTAGCAATATCATTGCAGATTTTCCTTCATTGATTATTTTCAATAGGTCGTCATTATCCAAATCGTCAGGCTTTTGCAATGACCTCAACCTAGAATCGCAGAGCTCAACTGCAACCAGGTTTGGTTTCCATTCCTCTATTTGGTCTCTAACTAATTCCACTGATGCAGTACTAACGTGAGCCGTTCCGATGATTCGTAAATTATCGTCGATATCAACTATATTATGCCCCATCAAATCACCTCACTTGATTGCTCGCATAGTCGCATACAGGTCTGCGTGCTCGCGCACATCGTGTACCCTGATGATATCGACTCCTTTGGATGGAGCCATTGCAGCGATTCCTAAACTTCCGGCTAACCTCTCTTCACTAGCGCTCCGACCAATCAGGTCAGCAAACATTCGTTTCCTACTCACTCCCCACATTAATGGCATATCTTGTCTAGGGGAAATTTCTTTTCCAGCGGTCAATAATGATAGATTATGCTCAAGTAATTTGCCAAATCCTATCCCTGGATCTGTGACAATCATATCAGGATTTAATCCTAAATCAACTAACTTTTTGGTAGTTATGTCAAGTCTTTCACGAACTTCTGATACTACATCATCGTAACTTGGGTTATTTTGCATATTTTCTGGTAATCCTTGCATATGCATTATACAAACGGGACATTTGTTTTCTATGATCACATCTGCCATATTTGGATCGGATAAGGAACTTACATCATTCACCATATCTGCTCCTAAATCTAGGGCGGCCTTTGCCACAGCAGCACGTCTTGTATCTATTGAGATTCCAACATTAGGAAATGCGGTTCTAACCGCCTTAATTACCGGTAAAACTCGATTCATTTCTTCATCTATGCCGACAGGTTCTGCTCCGGGTCTTGTAGACTCACCGCCAATATCTAGCCAATCTGCCCCATCTTCTACCATTTGTTTGGCCCGGGACAAAGCATGGTCAACTGAATCAACTCTTGAATCAGCATGAAATGAGTCAGGAGTTATGTTCAGAATCCCCATAATTCTTGGAAAACCATCGCTTCGGCGATTTAGAATAGGTCTCCAGTCGGCCATTTCAGACCTGCCATTAGACGCACCCTTTATGATGTGACGGAGCGGCAATCCGTCGATGGTTTTGGGCGACGAGCCTTCTAATAGGGTTGAAAATACCTCTCAACAAGGTATTGCAGCCGCTGCAAAAGAAGAACTTCCAACCAATGATGCACTGGAATTAATGGAGTCAATTCTACAGCGTTTACAACCTAAAGATAGGCATGAAATTCGAGATATGATTACAAATCGCGGGTGGCTATCTGGGGTATTATTGATGATGTCTGGATTATTCTGGTGGATAGCCGTCCAAAAAGGCTCAGAAGCCCTAAACAACGCAGACGTACCTGATTCATTGTTGGGTGATTTTGACTATTCTATGTTAGCAAAGATGGTTCCTGTAGTAGTCTTCTTTGCAACCGTGGTTTGGAGCGTTGGGAGAGAAAGAGGACACGCTTCAATGTCAAATTTAGGTGGACTACTTGTTGTAATTGCAGTATACTATATCTTGGAACCACTTGGATTCGCCCTACTTACAAACGACGTAGATACTCAAACTGCAACATTCGCCAGCCTCCGACTTCTTGCTTTGGCAATAATGATTCATTACTCTGCTAAGTTATTTATCGATGCCTGGCTACTTCAATGGGTAAGATTGCAAATGATTAACATGCCAGTCGACCTAATTCCCGAATTTAGTGAGTCATCTGACATGGGTCAGGCTGATGAAGTCGGCCCTTCTGCGTAATCACATGGCTGCTTCGAACCGCAGGGTCTCAGTTCTGAGATTAGGGCACCGAAGAGAGCGTGACAAGCGCATTACCAGCCATCTCGGTTTGACTGCTAGAGCATTTGGTGCGGATGAAGTAATTCTCGCCGGAGAAGAAGATGAATCTGCCATAGAAACTTGGAGATCAGTAAGTGAGAGATTTGGAGGCGAGTTTGAATGTCGATACGAAGCCAATCCAATGTCTTTCCTTCGTCGATTCGCCAAAGATGCAGGAGACGGTAAACCAGGACAAATAGTCCACCTCACCATGTATGGAGAATCTTGGAGGGAATCTCTTTCCTCAATTGAAAGCAATCGCCCAATGGTAATTGTAGTTGGAGGGACTAAAGTCCCAGGTGAAGTATTCAGGTTAGCAAACTACAACATTTCTATTGGTAATCAACCACATTCAGAAGTGGCCGCATTGGGGGTATTCCTCGAATCTTTGATAGGTCAAATCGATGAATCTAAGCACTTTCAAGGCGGAGAAATTCAGGTAGTACCTAGTTTAGATCGAAAGAAGGTTATGAGCCTTGAAGAAGAGTGAAATCACTCTCAATGATTAATAGGCTCTTTCAGGCAGCATCGCTGATGTCGGAGAACCCTCCCGGCAGAGGATTCACTCCCGGCGCTGATGTTTCAGGAGTTAGCAATCCGCCAAGTTTCCCTGATGCGGCGGACGCTTTGTTAGATTCTAACACTCCAGAGCCACTTTCTGGGGCTGATGGATTGTTACTATTAGCTGATGGTACACGCTATCGAGGGCGACTATTTGGAGCACCAAAAATCGCTGAAGGAGAATTAGTATTCACTACTGGAATGGCTGGTTATCAGGAGAGTTTAACCGACCCCTCTTTCGCAGGACAGGTTCTAACATTTACATGGCCCCTACTTGGAAATTATGGGGTGCACGCAGGAACCTCAGAATCTGCGGGAGTTTGGCCAAGGGGTGTTGTTTGTAGACAATTGATGGAAGTCCCCGATCACAGAGATGCCATAGGGAGTGTACATGATCTTCTATTTGCTCATGGAGTCCCAGGTATCCAAGACATAGACACAAGGGAATTAACTCGCCGGGTTAGAGAGCATGGAACGGTTCTGTGTATCTTTGGTCCGGCCGAAGCAGAAAGAGAAATGCTAGTTCGACTTGACGAAATGACTCCTCCCGATGCTGAGGATTTAGTGGCTGAAGTAACATGTGATGAGGCGGTAATTATCAATCCAGGTGCTGTTGATGAGGAAGGTAAATCTCTTCCTCGTTTGGCGGCTATAGATTGTGGAGTCAAGTACAATATTCTTCGAGAATTAGCTCAAAGATTTGAGGTAATTTGGTTTCCAGCGACTACAACCTTCGATGAGATTTTGAAATGGAAACCGGATGCATTCTTCGCTTCGAATGGCCCAGGTGATCCAGCACATTCGGGAGCGGCTACAACCGCTAGAGACAGTTTAGCCGCAGCGGTTAGAGCCGGTTTGCCGGTTATGGGTATTTGTCTCGGTCATCAGTTAATGGGGCTCGCAGCAGGTCTACGAACTTACAAACTGAGATACGGACACAGAGGTGCAAACCAACCTGTAGTAGACCTTGAAACCGGACGAGTGTATATCACCAGCCAGAATCATGGATTTGCTGTCGAGGACCCCGAAAAAGGGATGCTTGCACCTCATCCATCTGGTGCTTGTTCAATCCGTGGGGGCAACGAACTTGAGGCCCCATTCAAGGTTAGATACGTCAATGCTAATGACAGAACTGTAGAAGGTCTGGACTTGATTGGGAAAAGGGCCTTCACAATCCAATATCATCCAGAAGCCTGCCCAGGTCCACATGACGCATCTCCTCTATTCGACAGATTCGCTAGTATGGTAGCGGACCATTTAGCAGGAATTCCAATCCCCACCTCAGGAGGGGATAGTTGATGCCTCGTAGAGACGATTTGAAACGAATTGTAATTTTAGGCAGTGGTCCAATCCGTATTGGTCAAGCGGCGGAATTCGATTTTTCCGGTAGTCAGGCTTGTAGAGCACTTAGGGCAGATGGTTACGAAGTGATTCTGATTAATTCCAATCCGGCAACGATTCAAAATGACCCCGAAATGGCAGACAGGATTTACATCGAACCTTTGTTGCCGGAGGTTGTAAAGAGAATTTTAGAAATCGAGAAACCAGATGCTCTACTCGCCGGAATGGGTGGACAAACAGCCCTCAATATCGCTTCTGCCCTTGCCCACGATGGTAGTTTAGATGAATTGGAAGTTGAATTAATCGGTTGTGACTTAGTATCAATTGATGAGGCCGAAGACAGAGATTTATTCAAACAGGTGTGTGAGGAAATCGACCTACCTGTTTGCAAAGCTATTGCTTGTGATTCGATTGAGGCAGTTATGCAAGCTGCCGATAGTCTGGGAGGTTTCCCACTTCTGATCCGACCGGCTTTCACCTTGGGTGGCCTTGGCGGTGGTACTGCTCACAATATGGGTGAATTGGTAGAGATAGCTAGTCAAGGTATACTTCATTCTGCCATAGGTCAGGTACTAATCGAGGAAAGCATCCTTGGTTGGCAAGAGCATGAATATGAGGTAATGAGAGATGGTGCGGATAACGCAATTATAGTCTGCACAATGGAAAATATTGACCCTATGGGTGTACATACCGGAGAATCGGTTGTCGTTGCCCCACAGCAGACACTTTCAGACAGAGATCATCAGATGTTACGCGATGCTGCTCTTCGCCTGATTAGAAGGCTGAATATCAAAGGCGGTTGTAACGTTCAATTTGCAGTCGAACAATCGACTGGAGAATATCGAGTAATCGAGGTTAATCCAAGAGTCTCAAGGTCTTCAGCACTAGCAAGCAAGGCAACGGGATACCCAATCGCTAGAATGGCGGCATTAATCGCTGTAGGTTATACTCTGGATGAACTGCCTAACCCAATTACCGGTGAAGGCACTACCGCTGCTTTCGAACCAACATTGGATTATTGTGTAGTTAAGATTCCTAGATGGCCCTTTGATAAATTCCGAACCGCAGATCGAACTATTGGCACCTCAATGAAATCAACAGGCGAGGTTATGGCAATAGGTCGGTGCTTTGAGGAGGCTTTCCTCAAGGCATGGGCCAGTCTTGAGTATGGCCAACCTCACCCTAGGCCACTCACCATGGCCGATGCTTCCGGTGGGGAGACCATGGATGAAAGAGCAAGTGAACCATTGCCTGAAGCCCTCCTAATCGATTGGTTGAGAGTTCCTACCGATAGAAGGATGGGTGCCTTATTTGAGGCATTTAGACGAGGTTATTCAATCGAAGACGTTAGAGATGTATCGGGAGGTATTACTCGATGGTTCCTGCACAGATTTGAGAAAATGGCCGCGCTTGAAACAGAGATACGTGCAGCAGGAGAATTGGGAATGAGCGCATCAGAAATACCTGTTTTAGAGATGCGCCGATGGAAGGGCGCAGGATTCACAGATTTACACATAGCAGATGCACTCGCTGGCTTCCCAGCGAGTGGATTCAAGACCTTACCTGAGGATTCGAATGAAGATTCGGTAATGGCCAGGAGGCACGAATTAGGAATTCATCCAAGATTCAGAATGGTTGATTCTTGCGCAGCAGAGTTTGCCGCTGTAACCCCATATTACTACGCTACTTACGAGGGAGGTTCTGCTCCTACTGGAATCGATCACGTACCAGGAATCGATGAATTCACTAAGCAACGGATTGTTGTGGTGGGTAGCGGACCTATTCGAATTGGTCAGGGAATAGAATTCGATTACGGCTGTGTCCATGCCGTTGGGGCGATAAGAGAATTAGGACATGAGGCGATTATCATCAACAATAATCCCGAAACAGTTTCTACTGATTTCGATACCAGCGACCGTCTATACTTCGATCCACTAACATTGGAACACTCAGCAGAGGTCTTGCTGCGTGAGAAAGCACACGGCATTTTACTACAATTTGGTGGCCAGACTGCAATCAATCTCGCCCTTCCATTGGCTGGTAGACTTCCTCACCTCGAAGGAATGGGTCTCAACTTAGCCATGCAAGGGACAACTCCGGATGCAGTCGATGAAGCTAGTGACAGGGAACGCTTCGAAGCATTTGCAGCACGTGTTGGTCTAAGGATGCCTAATGGGGCTACTGCCAGTACGCCAGAAGGAGTTAGGGAAGCAGTTCAAGAGATAGGCTATCCCGTACTAATTCGTCCTTCTTACGTTCTTGGCGGGCGAGGTATGGAGATACTTTCCAATAACAGACAATTGGATGCATATATGGAGGAAGCATTTCTCTCACCAGACCGCCCATTGTTGGTTGACGAATATCTCGGCAATGCTATCGAATTAGATGTCGATGCGGTTTGTGACGGTAGCGAAGTGCTAATTGGAGCGATTATGGAACACCTTGAGGAAGCAGGAATTCACTCAGGGGATTCAACTTGTTTTATACCTCCACAAAATGTCTCAAAGAAAGTATTAGCACAAGTCGAAGATTGGACAAGAAAGATTGGTATTCAACTCGGAGTAAAGGGTTGTTTCAATATTCAATACGCCATTCGTGGAGAGACCCTGTATGTCTTGGAAGTAAACCCTCGTGGCTCGAGAACATTCCCATTCGTAGCCAAGGCAACCGGAGTTCCACTAGCCCGTATTGCTGCCCGTCTTACTATGGGTGAAAAATTAGCAGACCTAGATTTCCCAGAGCCACAGAGTGAGGCAGTTTGTGTCAAAGCACCGGTATTCCCTTTCATCAAATTACGTGGCCTCGACCCCGCCCCTGGTCCAGAAATGAAGAGTACTGGAGAAGTGATGGGAAGCCACAAGCGCGCCGCCGCGGCATATCTGAAAGCGCGCTTGGCAACTGAAATCCCAGTTCCGACAGATGGTGGAGTCTACATCACTGTCAAGAACGCCGACAAGCACGATGTCATTCCTTTGGCTCAAGAATTAGAGGAGATGGGTTTCACAATTTATGCTACAAGAGGAACCGCTCACGTCCTCCGAGACTCAGGAGGAATAGATGTTCAGACCTGCTATCGTATCGCTGAGGGTTTGACTCCGGACGCATTAGATCTAATGCGCCAAGGTAAGATTCAACTAATCATAAACACACCTCGGAGTACTGGTGGAGCGGTATTGGATGGGAATATGATGCGCAGGCTTGCGGTCGAACTTAACATTCCATTTGTGACAACGATGGCTGGAGCACGGATGGAAGTTCAAGCTATTGCCGAGGCAAAAGAGGGTATGCCAGAACCAAGACTACTGGATATAGCGATTCTAAATTAGGAGGGAGAAAAATCGAGTTAATCACTAACTACGGAGTAAAGGGTATAGTAGGTTTCTTTCTCGGTGCTACTGCAGCTTTCTTAGCTAGCATATCGTTGAAGGCAATCAGAATTATCGCATTAGCTCAAGTATCATTTTTGGGATTCTTGGCGGTTTCAGGCATAATCACCATCAACTTCGGGCGTATTTTGGAAATTTTTTCCGATGTTATTGGATGGATTGCTGATTCATTAGAATCAATTTTTTCTTCAATTTTGGAATTGGGAATATTCGGTGCAGGTTTCGCTGGAGGCTTTATTGGCACCACTGTCCTTCTTGAGAGATTGAATGATGACTCCTAAACTAAGAGCCGAACAATTCTATGGCAGCGCTCTTTCCGATTTCAAAAATTAGCGCTGAAGCCTTTGGTCCATGACTTCGTCCCAACATAGCCCAATACAGTGCAATATAGGCCTCTCTTCCACTGACGCCCGAGTTAGCCGATGTCATTCGAATTGTGTTTCCGATTGCTTCATCCGACCATTCAGAATCGCCAAGTTCAACAGCCAATTTTTCAAGGAATGATAATTGTTCTGAGCTTAATTGTGCACGCGAATTTTCATCAATTACCTTTTGAATATTGATTCTTGCATCTTCCGGGAAATGTATGCTTCCAATCCAGTTTCGCATCCTTTCTAATCGGTTTTGTAAGGCGGAATTCGGCTTACCACTAAGGTGACCACTAATTCTTAGTGAATTCCAAACATCATCATCAGAGGTTTTGATCTGCGCCAGCATTGCCAAGTGTCGGAAAGTAACTCCGGCGAGAGAATCAACAGGGTCGCTTCCTCTCTTTATTTGGCTTAGTCGCATTGCTCCACTTTGGGTTATTGCAGCAACCCGCTGTCTCTTTGTAAGATCTTCATTATCTGGATTTGGCGGGTCAGAAACCAATCTCTCGTATTCATCCGCCATCTGAAATAGTGCTGAACCGGTGTTGAAATCGATATGCCGATTCATCTTCGAGCCCGCGATTAGATATCGTAGAATTTCAGGTGGTACCAAATTCAGTGCTTCTATTGGGCCAACGGTATTACCCGAAGAGGAGGACATCGGCCCCGCTCCCTTTACCTGAATCCATTCATAGACCATCTTTGAGGGTGGTTCGGAACCCAATAATTTGCAAATTGGTAATCCTGTATCAAATGATCCACCAGCGGCCCCGTGGTCCTTTCCTGCTGGCTCACAGGTAATTCCGTGAATCCCCCAGCGAGCCGCCCAATCTATTCTCCAAGGCAACTTTCCTTCCGCTTTCCTTATGTCTGAAGAACCCGATTTTCCATGCCTATCTGTCCAATGAACAAATGGTTTCTCATAGCCGGTAACAGTCACACCATCCATACTACCATCTGAGCCAAGTGGTTTGTATGGAAACCAATTAACATCCAATTCTCTACCAGAAATAGTTTCAATGATTTCTCGAATTTCTTCAGCCTGTTCTATTGCAGAATCTATCTTTTCAGCAAATTGACCGCTTGAGTAGGTCTCGTGATTCATAATTACTTCAGGAAACACTCCAATTTCTGCAAGCGCATCTAAAAATGGCCCGAGGAAATGTTCTGCGTATGATAGGCCATTAGGGTCAGGATTTCCGTCTGAATCTGGTGCAGGAATGAATGCAAGAGGACAACCGATGTATTTCTCGTATTCTTGCGAAAGGAACGGATACACTCGGCGAAGCGGGTCCATTGAGTCGACGATGAATATGTATCGAGAATCCAATCCAGCATCAAGACAGGCTCTGTGTATCATTTCAGCTGAGAGAATCTCTCTAATGTGACCAATGTGGAATTCACCCGATGGTGTAATTCCTGAACATGCAACTTGCTTATTGCCTCGTTCTTTGCTGAGTTTTTCAGCGGTAAAGTCCGCCCAGTGCATCGATTCTACCTCAGACAGTGACCACTCTAACTAGGCCTCTCAACGGGACTCCGTCAATATCGTTCATTTCGGTCTTATTTGCTAAAACCAAACATAGTTTGACGTCAGCTCCTGATTCACGAAGATGTTGCACGGTCTTTCTCATAGTAGTTCCAGAAGAAACAACATCGTCGATAACGACAACTCTCTTTCCACTAACATAAGCGAATACCTCGGATAGATGACCTGCGTCGGATTCGCTAATACTTCGACTTACTGCCAACTCAAGATCCATCTGCCCAGCAATTGCCTGGGCGAAGGGAATTCCATTAATTGAAATTCCAACCATCGTATCAACCTCTTCTCCAATTTCTTCTTCGATTATGTCACAGAATACGTATGATACGGCTTCCACTCTTGCAGCCTTAACCGCAACAGAACGCCATCCAACTCTGATATCAGAGGGAGTTTCTTCATCAAGTGGTACATTTGAGGAGGAAAGCCATTGGATGGTGGTCTGGGAAAGTGACAACTCATCTGCTATTTGCTGACTGTTCAGGCCCTTGTTGTGGTATTCTTCGACCTTTCTGCGAAGCTCGTCTATGCTCAGTGGCATCAATTGGACCGCTCCATCCGACCCGTATCAAGGATTCGTATGTTGAATATGTAGAAGCACGGTTCTACGAACCGTGTAAAGATAGTCAGAATCTTCCTGTAGAACCGAATCCACCATCTCCTCGATCAGTCTCACCAAGTTCATCTAAATTCACTTCTTTGAAGGTTGATTGAGGGATTGGAGTAATCAGTAATTGAGCGATTCTCTCACCCTTCGATATTGTGTAAGAATCGCCTTCACCAATCCATGTCATCATGACAAATAACTCTCCGCGATAATCGGCATCTATGGTGCCGATTCCATGTGGCGGAATCAAACCTCTCTTGCCTAGAGATGATCTAGCCCGAACTTGCCCTTCATAGCCAATTGGAATCGCTACATGTAAACCAGTTCGTACTAATGTTGCAGTGCGATAGAGAACATCGGTATCTTCCAAAGCATACAGGTCGTAACCCGCTGCGTGAGCGCTACCTCTAGTTGGTAACTGTGCATCCTCGTGGACCTTTGCCACCTTGACCTCGATGACCTCGTCCATACCCCGCCGTTGCTAAACTGGTCTTTGACGGTTAGTGCCTAGCCGTGAGCCTATCCGGTGGGGTGAAAAGGGAGACGTTGCTCGCCCGAATAGATGAGTGACTTCGAATATGATGCTCTGCTCGATCGAGCACGGGATAGAATTCCGACGGACATCAGCGAAAGAAATCGATGGACTATGCCTAATCCTGAGATTTTAGTTGAGGGTAATCAAACAATAATTCGTAATTTTTCCGCTATAGTAGATGC
This sequence comes from Methanobacteriota archaeon, assembly GCA_011523185.1. Lineage (GTDB taxonomy): Archaea > Thermoplasmatota > Poseidoniia > Poseidoniales > Thalassarchaeaceae > MGIIb-O1. The sequence goes on along the minus strand of WTHI01000135.1, from coordinate 65,017 downwards.
GATGGATAGGGACGCAAATCACGTCTATCAATATCTCATCAATGAATTGGGAACGTCAGGCACTAGAGAGCAAGTTCGTGTTATGCTCAAAGGTAGGGTTCCGCCAAAAAGAATCAAAGAGAAAATTGTTGGATATGTCAAAACATACATTCTCTGTGAACAATGCAAGGCTCCTGATACCCGATTCATCAAAGAAGATCGAACAACTCTGCTAAAGTGCCAAGCCTGTGGTGCCACCCGTCCAGTTCGGCTATGATTTTCTCTTGATTTAGTCGCCCATCAGAAATTCAACAGCGACATTTCCTCCCGCTAGATGGTCTACAATTTTGGCTATTGCTTGGTCATCGTCAGGTATAGTGTACCAAATTCCGTCTGGGTAGACTACACAAGAAATTCCTTGCTCACACTTGTCTAAGCATCCCGATTTATTGACTCGAACATCTTTGATTCCAGCGGATTTAGCCGCTCGCTTAAGCCGAGTCATTACATCGAGAGAGTTCTTCGCAGCACAGCATTCTCGTGGTTTTTTTGGGTCGCGTTGATTGGTACAAACAAAGGCGTGAAGGCGAAAATCCTTCGTCATATTTCCACCTTAAATCTTGTCAAACTTAGCTGCGAGGAAGAAATCAGATTCGGTAAGTCCGTTTATTTTGTGAGTCCAAATCATCGCCTTCACCCTACCCCAACCTAATTCGAAATCAGCATGATGATCTTGTTCTTCGCAAATTGCACCTGTTGCGTTAACAAATTGAAGAGCAGACTCAAAATTTGGGAAAATCCAAACTCTTTCGATGTGGTGTGTATCGATTAATTTCCAATCTGAATGAATTTGCCGAATCATTTCTTCGGCTTCTTCAAGCCCCATTGGAGGGATACCTCCCTTGCAGGGTATGCATTCTTTCTTTGCTAAGTCTGACATTCTTCAGCCCCACAAGTGACTATCGTCTGAGCCGCCATCGGCTTGTCTCTCCGCCTGTTCGTGAACATTTGATCTCCTTCGCATGTCCTCTTTTTCGAAGGTAAGTAATTCATCATCCTCGATGTATGGTTTTCTCAGATGTGTCACAAGTCGTACTTCCACTATCACATCTCTTGCAATAGAGCGATATTGACCGAATTCGTCCAACATTTCTACCGCATTTCTGGAAGTGGCTAGTAACATACCTCGAACCCAAGGGTCATCATCCGCTCTTAGTGCTCGTGCATCGATTAGTAATTCGATTAGGTCGTCCTTCCTGAGGCCGCTACGTCGGTCGATTAAAGGGCCAAAGAAAACATCCCCGCGACCATCCAAATCCTCTGCGCCATATTCTTCGGCAAATCGCTTTGCCCATGCAGGCAAATCTCCAATTCTCTTACCGCGCCGTTCACCGGTCATAGGGTCGCGTGTGGTCCGCCATAGAAAAGCACGCTGTTTGAAGAAGTATGGATGCGGCCGCTAGACTGGAGGAGAGGTCGTGGCTTCTGTTGAATGGCGCAAGATTCCTACCGTTCTGTATCCTCAGGAAGTTCTAGACAAGGCGTTTCGTCGTGCTGGAAAGCAATCCGACTTGGTTGAGGACCCAGACAAGTACCATAGGGTGCGAAAACAGATGGCTAGAATGGTACAAGCAGCCAGTGATACAATCGCTGAAACTCTCCTAAAATGGGTTGATCAGTGGCCTAGCCTCAATGCTCAGTCAGAATTTGACCAAGCCTTGGTTGATGCGGCCGTGGGAGCTGATGAATTTAGGCAAAATCTTGGCGCGATTCAGTGGGCTGCAGAAAGAGTACGGAAAATTGCAGGTGAATCTCAATCCAAGATGCTAAGATTTCGTAACATAGAGGCTTTCCATGAAGAAAGACGTCACGCATATGGTAGGATGTCATCAATTATTGACCAAATTGGAGATAATATTCTCTGGTTAGGTGAGGCTCGGAACATTCTACGAGAATTACCTTCGATTGATGCTGCCGAGCCTTGTATTGTGGTCGCAGGGGCTCCCAATGTTGGCAAGTCTGCTCTAATCACAGAATTATCCAGTGGAGAGCCAGAAGTTGCCGCTTACCCGTTTACAACTAAGCGGCTACACGTCGGTCATTTTGAGCACAGAAGACGAATTTACCAGATGGTCGATACACCTGGCCTTCTAGATAGGCCAATGACCGAACGTAATCAAATCGAGATGCAAGCGATTGCGGCTTTGGAAAATGTAGGAGACATTGTATTATTCTTAATCGACCCATCTGAATCCAGTGGTATGAATTTGCAAGATCAACAGCATCTACTAGATGAAGTTACAGAATTACTGGCTGAACGACCACTGCTCAAGGTGTTTTCAAAGTCGGATTTACATGAGGTAAATGAAAGCGAAGTTTTGCGAATCAGTTCAATTACTGGAGACGGAATAGATGATTTGCGCAGTCAACTAATTGAATTTATAGCCGCTGACGAAGTAACGGATCCACTTGCTTTGCCAGATACTTGGCATAGAGAAATAGAAGAAATCGAGCCAGTCGGTTCACCCGAAGAAATTGAAGCAAGAAGGGAAGCGGCTATGAGGCATGCACCGAAACCAAGACGTGGAAGAAAGAAGTCTTCTGATTGACTTCAATCTACTCTGAATTGAGCACCACAGGTCACGCAGTAAATGTTGTATCCTCCAAAGGACCGAGGAAGTCCTTCAGCCCTAATTTCCGCTCCACAGGAGCGACACTTGGTTACTGCCACAAACGGTCGAGATAATACTGGTTCTTCAATTAGCCGACGAAGCGAGTAGTCAATCGAGTCATGATTTGACATACTTCTTCCAAAATAGTTCGATTGGATAAATCATTTCTACGGCCCCAATCATTAGTAGAATTCCAATTACACCGAGAAGAATCTCTCCAACCTGAGAAATGTGGAACGTTGATGTAATTGTTACTAATTGATTGTCAAGACTAGCACCATCTCGTCCTCCGCTTGTAAATCGATAGTCGCCTGGTTTTAGGGAGAAAGTGAACTCATCTGAATCCTCAGGGCCTCCCGCGACAAATTCGAAATCGTCCGCTTCACAGCTAGTCAATCCATTGGAGTCGGGGGGGCAGTTTCCTTCTTCGGCGTATTTTGCATCGACAACTCCTATCCAAGCCTTTTCAGGCTCATCCCACGCGATGTTTACTTCTACATCGATCAAACTGAAACCCCAGGGTACATGGAAATCAGACCCAGTCATTCCAACTGGGCAACCACCAGCGTCATCGTCCAAACATGGTACAGTAGTAGCCTGTACGCGAGTGGAATCAATTTCTATCCCAACTAAACTAGCAGTTAGCAATACTAGGCATACAAATCCAACAAATCCTGGTAAAACACCCAGAACTCGCACCATCCGCATGTCATTCTCTCTTTGTTTATTGGTGTTGAACCTAACGATACTTCGGGTTAAATTGCAGTCATAATTGCTAGTAGAATGGCAATTGCAGGGAATAAGTATAACATGAAAGTTAGACGTTTACGGGATGCTTCTCTTTTCTCGTATGTTGATTCACATTCTGCATCATTACACACCGGCGGTTCTGCCTTTAGTGGAATTGGTGCCCAACAGACTGAGCAGTGCCTATGAGCAGAAACACCAGAAGCACTGGTTGTTCGCTTACTTCTTCCTCTCTCACGCGCAGCAGTTTCCCTTGCTTGTGAGGCAGTTTGAGTAGCAGCTCTAGCGATTCTATCTTTCCTGCCCATTGGAATCACTCCTCCTCTTCGCTTTCTACGATCGTTCCGTGGAATGATTCTCCTTCTATTGCAGATTTTATTCTAGAATGGTCCCTGCCATCTAATATGCAGAGGGTCAAATTGGCTTTAGTGGCGTCTGCAACCCCCATAGGGTCAACAACTCCGGATGGTCCAGCTTTGGTATGCTCTGCAGGCCCTACAATTTCTTGCAACTCTTCATGGGTCAGTGAATCGTGTCCATTTGCATTTGGATTATCACGAGGGTCAGAGTCGTAGACTCTGTCTACATTAGTACAGATAATACAGCGTTCAGCACCGCTAGCAATTGCTAGACGAATTGCAACTGCATCAGTAGTGTGGCCGGGTTTAGTACCCCCCATGACTACTACTGGTCTTTCATCGAATAACATCGTAGCCTCGTTGATAGAACGCGGGATTGCTCCCGATACCGTGACCCCAGCATCTGCTAGAGACTCTCTAACTATGGTAGCATTTAGCCGAGTTGCCGCAATACCAATTCGGTCTAGTCTATCCTCGTTGTCGATGATGGGTCTTGCCAGTGTAATTCCTTCTCTGGCAGGGGCGCCTCCACCAACGACGATTCCAATTCTATCATCAACCAAAACCCTGTCTCGGATAATGGAAACTAACTCTTCCAACCAAGCATGTCGCTCTTCCACTTCCGGCCTCAGAAGGCTCCCTCCAAGTGCGAGTACTATGGTCGCCATCGTGCATTCGGGGATGAGTGCCCCTTTCAATGCCTTCGCTGGTTACGCGCGAGAGGGTTGAAATGCCCCTCACTGCGGCCTTCCGCCAAGAGGCTTAGCCATGGCAGATGACTTGGAGATGCAGCAGCGCAGACTGCGAACCAAGAAGACGCTAGAAGAGCTACAGAACATGAGAGGCATGGGCACGGAATTGGTTACGGTAATCATCCCTCCTGATCGTCTAATTAGTGACGTTCGCGGCCAGCTTGGGCAAGAAGGCGCCCAAGCCGCGAATATCAAGTCCAAATTGACTAGAAAACACGTAGGGGATGCTATTGAATCGGCAATTTCAGTATTGAATCGATACAAGAATGCCGGAGAGTACGGAATCGCTATCTTCGTTGGCCATGTTATTGTTGGAAATAACAAAACACGATTGGTTACTGTAGTAATTGATGATCCACCAGAAATTTTCACTTCTTTCCGTTATCGTTGCGATTCGACTTTTGAATTAACCCAATTAGAAGATATGCTCATCGATAGGACTTCTTACGGTCTATTTGTAATCGATAGAGGAGAAGCAGCTTATGGAATTGCAAGTGGAAAAAGAATTCACTGTCAAGAGGAATTACAATCTAACATAATGGGAAAACACCGCCAAGGAGGTCAATCCGCTCAGCGATTTGAGCGTCTAATTGAGGAAGCTGCTCATAATTTCTTCAAGAGGGCAACAGAACACGCTTGCAATTATTGGCTCCCTAATTTGGCTGATATCAAAGGAATCATAGTCGGTGGACCCGGGCAAACTAAGGATTTCGTAGTCAAGAATGATTACTTCCATCACGAAGTAAAGAAGTTGATTCGCGAACCATTCTTTGACGTGGGATATTCCAATGAAAGTGGCCTCAGGGAATTAGTTCAGCGCGCTGGCAATCTAATGGATCAGATAGAGTTGGATGCTGAACGTGAGTTAGTGGATAATTTCCTTCGCGAAGTAATGCAGGCACATCCCAAAGCAACTTACGGTGAGATGATGATTCGGTCAGCATTAGACCAAGGTGCAGTCGACACTCTATTATTGTCTGAAGGTCTAAGGAAGAGGCGAGTTGGATGGTATTGTAAGCCATGTTCACATGAATGGGAGGCTACCCAAAATAGTCGCTCAGAAATACCCGAATGCCCAAAGTGTGGCTCGGAAGATGTACGCGAAGATCCTGATAGAACTAGAGATATAATCGACGAATTGACGGAATTAGCCGGACATACCTCTGCTAAGGTTAGTCTGATTTCTATGGATTCAGAAGAAGGCGCAACTCTACAAACCTCATTTGGAGGAATAGCTGCATTGTTGAGGTACTCCCTTACTTGAGGTTAGAATATGCGAGATTTGGTAGACGCAATCCGCCCACTTCTTGGTCCGGTGATGTCCGAAATTGGCGTCCAAGAGTCTGATTGGAATAACCTTCTTGCAGGTTCTACAGATTCAACATTTGCCGATGTTGCATTGCCTTGTCATTCACTTTCCAAAGTGCTGAGAAAGGCTCCGAATACGATTGCAGACGAAATTTTAGAACATCTAGGGCCAACAACTGAAGGGATTTGCCAAGTTAGTTCGATAAACGGTTTCCTTAATTTTTCAGCGGATCCCAATTGGTTGTGTGAGATATTACAAGAATCTCTAACCGACGATAGATTGAGAGTTTTAACTGAGGAGCCTAGAGTCATTGTCATCGATTATTCTTCACCGAATGTAGCCAAGCATATGCACGTTGGTCACCTTCGCTCAACAGTGATTGGTGACGCTCTAAATCGAATGCTAAGCTACAAAGGGCACAGAGTTGTACCCGAGAATCACATTGGAGATTGGGGTACTCCTTTCGGAATGCTCATCGAACATCTAATTGACCTGGGTTTAGATTCAGAGGCGCAGCATATCGATTTGAGTACGTTTTATTCTGATGCTAGGGCGAAATTTGACTCTGATTCAGACTTCGCCTCACGCTCACGGGCAAGGGTGGTTAGAATGCAGTCTAGCGAACCTGAAACCATCGAGTTATGGCAGATGCTTGTGGATCGCTCATTAATTCACTTCAACGAAGTTTACCAAAGAATGGGGATATTACTTAGCAACGACAATCTTGCAGGTGAATCAAAGTATGAATCGGCATTGCCAGGGGTTGTCGAAAAACTTGCGAAAGTGGGATTGCTAGAGGAAAGCGATGGCGCGAAAGTAGTCTATCTAGATGGTTGGAAAAACCGCGAAGGGGAACCACTCCCATTAATCATCCAAAAAGCGGACGGTGGCTACAATTATGCCACTAGTGATTTAGCATGCATTTTGGATAGAATCGAAAATGTTGGTAGTCGTGAATTCCTATATGTTGTAGGTGCAGAACAGGCACAACATTTTGCTATGGTCTTTGAGGTTGCAAGAAATGCTGGATTCATGGATGAAGGAGTAAACGCAATCCATGTTCCGTTTGGTTTGGTAATGGGTACTGACGGCAAGAAGTTGGCTAGTAGAACGGGAGGAGCTGTCCATCTGAATGAATTATTGATTGAAGCGGTGGAAAGAGCGGATGCAATCGTTGCAGAGAAAAGTCCAAACCTCTCTGAAGATGAAAGATCAGAGGTGTCAAAGATGCTAGGAATCGGGGCAATAAAATATGCAGATCTTTCTACGGACCGAAATAACAATTACACATTTGAATGGGAAAAAATGCTTTCCTTCGATGGAAACACCGCTCCATATCTGCAATATGCACATGCAAGAATTTGTAGCATATTTTCGAAGGATGAAATCGATAGAAATTCAATTAGTAATGCAGAAATTATTTTGACTCATGAAAGAGAGATAGCACTGGCTCGGGCATTGATTAAATTCCCCGAATCCCTTGATTCGGCTTGTTCAAGTCACTCACCTCACAAATTAGCAACTCAATTACACAATATCGCGCAAGCTTTCGGTTCATTCTATGAGGTTTGTACGGTTCTAAACGCAGAAGATAGTACAAAACTAAGCAGATTGGCACTGTGTGACTTGACTGCAAGAACCTTGCAAACAGGTCTCGATTTACTTGGAATTGACTCGCCACATAGAATGTAGAGCCCCGCGACCTTGAAAATCGATATTGCCTCCCCAACTCATGGTATCCGTAGGCGACATGGCACCGGACTTCGAATTGATGGCATTTGACAAAAATATGGTTAGACTTTCCGACTCTATTGGTAACCGGGTAGTTTTACTGTTTTATCCAGCCGCATTTACTGGCGTCTGTACAAAAGAAATGTGTACAGTTTCTGATTCTATGAATCGTATGGAAGCCGCAGAGGCGGAAGTTTTCGGAATTTCTGTAGATGGTATTTTTGCTAATGCTGCCTTTGCTGATGCCAATGAAATAAACTTCCCATTACTATCTGATACAAATCGTCAGGCAACTCGTGCCTATGGGGTCGAGATTCCTTTTGTAATGCCTGAATACACCGCTTCCCAAAGGTCGGTATTTGTTATCGATGAGGCCGGAAAAATATCATATGCATGGGTCGCGGAAAATCCTGGCATAGAACCAGATTATGAAGCGATTCTTGAGCACTTAGAATCTTGAAAGTCAATCGCCGTAGGCGAGGTAGTACACCAATGATCCGTAGATTATTCCAGAGACTGCTAGGCTTTCTTCATTGAATCTGTCCATAGTATCGAGATATGTGTGATATTCAGTGGACCCCGAGCCATAGCAAACTACAGCCCTGCCGTATTGTTTTCCATCCGATTCATCTTCATCGATATTGTATACGAATGGAGCGTGATCAGAGTTGTATGGCATGTCCGTATCGTCAAGTTTGCGAACTTGGATATTGTATCGGTCTGCAAGGTCAGGATATTGTTGTTTGAATTTCTCTGATATACCTCTGATATGGCTAACGTCTGTGTTATGGTTTCCAAACAAAGTGACACCTGAATTTCTTTCGGCATCGACGTGATTCATGTCTAAATTGATGTATAGGCGAAGATTCTCATAGAGGTTATTTCGATGTTTATCTACCCATGCTGTAGATCCAAACAATCCTTCTTCCTCCCCTCCCCAAGTACAGAAGTAAATGGTGTGTTTTGGGGTGCCCATTTGACTTTCAATTAATCCGAATTGGCGAGCCATTTCTAGAACAGTTGCGGTCCCTGAAGAATCGTCTACAGCACCTTGAGCCATGTATACAGTATCGTGGTGTGCGCCGATTATAATCAAAGAATCAGACTCTCCTTGAATAATTCCACAAGGAACTTTGACAGTAGCTTCACCTGCATTCTCAACATAGGTCATAAATTGTAATCTGCCATCCTGATTGATCACATCATCAATTATTGTCTGACCAACACTTTGGCTGACCATTATGAATCCCATGTCTATGGGTATATTGTCAATCGCAGAGATATCGACCGATTTGAAGTAAGGAATACAATCTCCAGAAACCAATTCGTCACAATTCTGTCTTTCATTAATCAGGATTAATCCTTCAACATCGTTTTCTGATGCTCTCTTGAATAGGACGGTATTGGATTCGGTTTCTTCAGTCATGTGTATCAGGACAACAGAACCCGCTCCGGTGTTCCAATCCGCACTTTCGTTTCCTGTACCTAAGTCTACCACATCTATATCATCGACATATCGAATGAAGGAAGAGCCGGAATATCCTTGCAAAACAAAATCACTTCTGTGTTCAAAGTTGATGAAATCAGCATTTACATCAGTGGCACCACAAGCAAAAGCAGGGAGGGTTTGGCCTACATCTCCTGCATGACAAATTCCCAATTCCGGTTCATCATCAATGACGAACATTGGAACATCAAAATCCTCAATGGTTGATGGAATCCCCATCGAGGTAAAATTGGCTTTGATGAAATCCGCAGTGTTGTGTTCCTCGATAGTTCCTGACATTCTACCCTCCCATTCTGGATGTCCTAGATCTACCAGACTCTGCGCATATCCTCTAGCACTCGTTGGATCAAATTCGATTAATTGGTAATCTGGTTCTCCCTGAATCCATTTGATTACATCATCGCCGTAGAGTAATGCTCCTCCCATAGTACCAATTAGCATGATTCCAATCACAGCCAAAACCGATACAGGCAGTTGTTTCACTCGACTTACAATACTTCGTGCAGTAGGGGGCCTTGAATTGTCGGCTATTTCTGCATCAAGGACATCAATTGGGATGGCGTGTTCCTCTAGTCTAGCCACTAAATCGGCCTTCTTTCCCCCAACCGAAAGCCCACGGCTTTTGCACTCCTCTTTCAGTTGTGCTACGGTAAGTGACTCCCAGTTCGTCATAGGATACCGAAAATTCACGGCTGATGCCTCACTCTTGAACCCAACCTGTACTGGAGCATAATATGAATCGGTTCACTGAGAGCCGATTTCATCTCCAGTCCAGCGTTTTCCAATTTCATGATCGATATTTAATTGATCAAGGATTCTAGCCACGATGAAGTCGACCATATCCTCAAGTGTCTGAGGTTTATTGTAAAATCCGGGGCTTGCAGGAAGAATTACCACACCCCATTCAGAAAGATTCGCCATTGCTCTTAGATGAGGTGTTGCATAGGGTGCTTCCCTAGGTACTAGGATGAGTTTTCGCCTCTCTTTCATCGCAACCAATGCACTTCTGGTTGCTAGATTGTCTGAAATCCCATTTGCTATTTTTCCAATTGTCGTTCCACTTGCGGGGCAGACAATGTATGCATCAAAACGGGCAGATCCTGATGCTGATTTGGCAGCAAGATTGTTGTTATTTTCCAAAATCACAGAATCATTGGCCAGATCTTCTGGAGATTTGCCACATTCTAATTCTAGATTCAATGCCCCTTCGCGAGTCACAATCAGGTGGGTTTTCCAACCTGCTTCGCTAAGAGCTTCCAATAGTCTAACTCCATATCGTGCTCCCGATGCGCCGGTAATTGCAACAACTGCTTCACCCATCATTTCACCCTCATTTGTCTCCTCGAGCATTTGGTCGGTCAATTATCAACTACTTCTATTCATGTATTAATGAAAATAGTAATTTAGAGATTTTCTTGCAAAATTTCTGCTAGGTATTCATACTCTTCAATAGCATTGTAAAGATAAGCAGAAATTCGGAAATATCTCATTTCGTGGTGTGGCCAAGGGAACACTGGAACTTGGATGCCGAATTCATCGAGCAGTTTGTTGTGAAGTGGGTCTCCCATAATGTCTGCACCTCCTGAATATGTCCCTGGTAGGTCGATTGTAGCCATTGCAGATATCATCGAATCTGGAGTTGGAGGGTCGGTGCCCAAACTCTCGCAAAGAAGGTTTCTTGCTTTCAAAGCGAGAGAATTGTTACGCTCCATAATTTCATCAAATCCTCCTGAAACCATTGATTCGAGACTCTCAATGGATTTAGGAATACACAGAATTGCGGTAGGGTCTCTAGTTCCTTGCCAATCAAATTCGAATCTGAATTTTTCTTGAGCGGATAAATCTGCACTATGTCCATGACTGATTGTTAGTGGTTTAGTTTCCTTTTTCTTGTCTTCTCTAATGTGTAGGAATGCGGACCCTTTCGGGCTACAGAGCCATTTGTGACAGTTTCCAGTCACCCAAGCCACATCTAATTTAGCCAAATCCATTGGAACTATGCCTGGGCCGTGTGCTGCATCAAGCAAAACATCGACTCCCCTCGATTGAAATTCATCGATAAGTTTCTCGAATGGCATTCTAAGTCCCGTGGGGCTTGTTACTGTGTCAATCATTGCTAGAACTGTTTTAGGTGAAATTGCAGCCAACAAGGGTTCAATGATTTCTTCTTCTGAATCGCATCTAAATGGCAATTCTACTACCACAACCTTAGCGCCCCATCTGGATGCTACGAAATCGATTGCATTCCAACATGCTTGATACGAATGATTTGGAATGATTATTTCGTCTCCTCGGTTTAGAACCAAACTTCGAAGCACAGTATTTACCCCACTGGTGGCATTTTGACAAAAGGTCATGCCATCGGGATCTGCATTGAGAAATTTTGAGAGTTTACGGCTTGCAAAATTCATATTTTCGAAAGCCTCTCTTTCGAAGAACCGAACAGGATCTGATTCTAGATGTAATCTCAATCGATTTTGTTCTTCCAACACCATATTTGGAGTAGCGCCGAAGGAACCGTGGTTTAGGAAAGTCACATCAGGGTCCAGAGACCAATATTTCTCCAAATGGCTTCTATTTGGTCTCATACAACCAACTCCACAGTCCAATCTTCGGGTTGCATTGGCACCCTATCGAGAAATTGTTCGGCAAGAACTAGCAATGCTTCTTCCAACCGTGCACGCTCTAGAAATCTCCCTTCAAGGTCATGGGTGTGGCCGAGGGCTTGCAGGGAAGTGGTCATGCCAGCAGGAAGCCCGCAACAAGAAAGGGCCTCTACTCGGTTAGGATTCGTATTGTAATTTAGAGCGAGACCATGGCGGCTTACCCAATGCTTGAATGCCAGTCCAATGGAACACACTTTGTATCCTTCCAACCAAACACCCATCATCCTTTCATCGCGATATCCTTCTATCCCACAATCAGCAAGAGCCGCCATGACCCAATCCTCAAGTCGATTGATTATCTTTCGAACGGACTGTTCCCCAACTTGCCACTTGATTATTGGATAAACAACCAATTGACCAGGTCCATGATAAGTCATACCTCCTCCTCTATCTACGACTCTCGTTGGATAATCCGATAGCGCGGGATCCTCCAAGGCTCCATCTCTTTCCGCCTTCGGGCCAAGTGTTACCACCTCTGGATGCTGTACTAGAATCAAGGTATCCGGAATCTCATCTAGGATTCGTTTTTCTTGTAGCTTCGACATGGCCGCATCGACTGCTTCATGTGATTCAATTTCGGCTCTCAGGATTTGCAATTTTAGCAAAAACGACCCTCCATTTTGAATCATGCAGAGTGGATAGCGTGACCTAGGGTCTTCAATACTCCTTCGTGGAAGGCCTCAGTCATTGTCGGATGTGCATGAACAGTATCAGCGATATCTTCCAATAAAGCCCCCATTTCTAGCGCTAGAACGAATTCACCATGTAATTCAGCAACGTGGCTTCCAACGGCCTGAATACCAAGAATGACATGGTCGGATTCACGAGCGGTAACTCGAATGAATCCAGCTGTTTTCTCAGCTTCCAATGTTAGTGCTCGACCGTTTGCTGCTAGAGGGAATTTTCCTGTTATGATTTCTTCTCCTCTTTCCTTGGCTTCATCAGGAGACAATCCAACAGAGACGATTTCAGGCTCGGTAAAGACGATTGCTGGAATCGCCACCTTATCGAAATCTCTGTTATGTCCTGCTAGAATTTCAGCCACCATTTCGCCTTGAGAAGAGGCCTTGTGGGCCAACATAGGTTCACCCGCTACATCGCCTATGGCGTAAACACCTGGTACATTGGTTCTACATTGTCGGTCGATACGAATGAATCGCCCTCCTGTGTCCATCCTGACACCCGTATTTTCCAATCCCCATCCTTTGGTATTCGGACTTCTACCAACAGTTACTAGCACCTTATCGACTTTGATTGTCTGCTCTTCTCCATCCTTCTCAAAGGTCAAATGCGCCTTGCGACTTGCTCCTTTGCCTTTGATTTCAGTACCACGTGCCAGAGCATTTGTATGAACTGCAACCTTATGTTTTTTCAACCAAATTTCGAGCGGTCTTCGAATTTCTTTGTCCATTATTCCAAGAATTGAATCCATTCCTTCTACAACGGTAACATCTGTCCCCAATTTCGCTAGAGCACAACCCAATTCTAGTCCAATGTAACCACCGCCTACAATAGCGGCAGATTTTGGTAATTTTTGTAGATCCAAAGCACCGGTAGAAGATAGTACAAATTCCTCGTCACAGGGCATGAATGGTAAGTCGATATGACTTGAACCGGTTGCGATAATTACGTTTTCAGCCTCAATTTCAAGAGCCCCGTCAGAAGTTTCTACAGTGCATTTCTTTGGTCCCGTAAAGGTCGCCCAACCCTTCACTAATTCTGCCCCAGCGCCTTTCAAAAGTGCCTCTACACCTTTGTTCAATCGTTCTACTATGGCATCTTTCCAACCGACCAAAGCAGCCATGTCAATTTCAGGCTCTGAGGCCAGAGATAGCCCCATATGGCCTCCTTCACTTGCGTGTTGCTGTAGGGATTCGAATCTCTCAGCAGCGTGGATAATTGCTTTGCTTGGAATACAGCCCCTAATCAAACAGGTTCCACCTGCTTTATCTCCTTCAACAATAACCGTGTCTAAGCCCAGTTGGGCACTGCGAATTGCGGCAACATATCCTCCAGGTCCTGCTCCTACTACGAGCACCTTACATTTGCGAGTTTCAGTCATTTTCCCCCCTCACATGAAGATTAGTGCAGGATGTTCAAGCATCCGCTTGAGTGACTGCACTAGGGCTGCTCCATCAGCCCCATCGACGATTCTATGATCAAATGAGCTAGATACATTCATAATTCTGCGAACCACAATTTCGCCTTTTCTAACAACAGGCATTTCACGTGCTTTGTGAACGCCTAGTATGGCTACCTCTGGGTGGTTGATTATCGGAGTCGCTCCAAGTCCCCCATCTCTTCCGAGGCTAGTAATTGTGAAGGTAGAGCCAGTTAGGTCGTCAAGCGAAGCAGTTCCATCTCTGGCCGCCCCAGATACTCTTTGCATTTCTGCGGCTGCCTGCCAAACATCCATCGCTTCAGCGTGTTTTACCACAGGGACGAATAGTCCTCTATCGGTTTGGGTTGCGATTCCTAAGTTAACAGCGCCATACCTGCGAGCAATTCCATTTGCTTCGTCATAATGTCCATTGCATTCAGGATGATTTGGCATTATTTTCGCTAGAGCCATCATAATGAATGGAAGATAGGTCAATTTCGGCTGTTCTGGGGATTTTGTTGCATTAAGGAATTGTCGTAACTCCTCCAATTCTGTAACATCGATTTCCTCAAAGTAAGAGAAATGTGGAATATGGCGCTTGGAGATGGTCATTGCTTCGGCAATCTTTCTTCTCAATCCAACTACCTTAATTTCCTCAACATCACTTCTTCGAGTAGTGTAAGCGACTGGAGCCGCGCCTTGTACCATACCTCCAGCAGCGATGAATGCATCAAGGTCTGCGTGACGAATTCGACCCGCTGGTCCGCTACCGCGAACTGATGCTAGATCGACACCTGCCTCGCGTGCACGCCTGCGAACAGCGGGACTGGCAAGCGCTTTACCTCCAGACCCACCACTGCTTTCAGTTGGTTTGGAAACCGCTGGTAATGGAGCGGGTGTTGAAATTGCTGGCACAGGTGGAGGTGCAACCGGTTCAGTGGCCACAGGTGGAGGTGTTTTTTCTGGCTCCGGCTCGGCTTCAACTTCTGGCTCAACGGTTTTTTCCGGAGCTGGTTCTTTTTGCTCAACCGATTCGACTGGGCTATCGCCACCCTCTCCGAATTCAACCAATGTAGCACCAACCGCAACCATGTCACCCACTCCACCATGTAGAGCGGATATTGTCCCATCATGAGGTGAGGGTATTGTCACAGTTGCCTTATCTGTCATTACATCTACAAGTGCATCATCTTCGGAGACAGAATCTCCAACGGATACGTGCCATTGCACGACTTCTCCTTCTACTACTCCTTCTCCGATATCTGGTAGTTTGAATACGCGATTTGTCATTTTCATTCCTCCATTGTTTTCTTTATTGCATCGGCGATTCTCGCCGGACTGGGCATATAATCCCATTCTGTTGTGTGCGGGAACGGCGTGTCCCATCCCGTGACTCTCTCTATTGGTGCTTCCAAGTGGTAGAAGCATCTCTCCTGAACACTGGCTGCCATTTCTGCTCCAAATCCACTAGTTTTCGGTGCTTCGTGAACTATAACACAACGTCCAGTTTTTTCTATCGATTTTACAATCGCATCTTTATCCCAAGGCACCAAAGTTTGCAAATCAATTAGGTCGCAACTAACTCCACTGTCTTTGATTGCCTGTTCGCTTACGTGGACCATTGCGCCCCAAGAAATAACTGTGCAGTCAGTACCCTCCATTGCAAGCCTTGCTTCACCAAGTGGCACTGTATAATGCGCCTCTGGGACTTCGGCCTCTGGGTGATCTTTCCAGGTTGGGACATTATGTGGGTCGCCATAGAAAGGCCCTCGGTAACATCGCTTGGGCTCAAATACTACAACGGGGTCGTTGGATTCAATCGCAGAAATAAGTAGGCCCTTGGAATTGTAAGGTGTAGAAGTGTATACCACATTTATCCCAGAAGTGTGGGTAAATTGAGATTCTGGACTCTGCGAGTGATGATGCCCACCGCGAATTCCACCACCTGCGGGGGTTCTGATTGTTAGCGGGCACCAAAACTCACCACCAGATCGATGTCTAACTTTGGCGATTTCATTGACTATTTGGTCATAGGCTGGGAAAATGTAATCGGCAAATTGGATTTCTGCAACCGGCCTTAATCCATTGATTCCCATGCCAAATGCTATTGCAGCAATTCCACCTTCGGAAAGCGGCGTATCGAATACACGGTGTGTGCCGTGTTTTTCTTGCAAACCATCTGAGGTTCGGAACACACCTCCGAAGTATCCTGCATCTTCGCCAAAGAAGATCACATCAGGGTCTTTCTCCAGCATAATGTCTAGAGCGGAATTAACTGCTTGAACAATATTCATTTCAGTCATTTCAGTCCTCACTCCATTTCTTCATTTCATCCCATTGTTCTTGAAGATGCCAAGGGACTTCCTCGTATACTTCAGTAAAGATTGTATCCGCTGAAGGATATGGTCCATTGGCCAGATCTCCATAAGTAACAGCTTCCTTGTAAGCGGCCATAACCTCAGAATCGATTCTCTCCTCTAACCCATTCTGCTGCTCTTCTGACCATTCTCCAATTGCAATCAAATGTTGAACTAATCGGTCGACTGGGTCGCCACCAGGCCAAGCCTCGTGCTCGTCTCCGGGGCGATATCTACTAGGGTCATCGCTGGAGGAGTGTGCTCCAGCACGATAGGTAAGCACCTCAATATGCGTAGCACCCTCTCCGGCTGCCGCGCGCTCTCTTGCCCATTTAGTAACTGAATAGAGCGCTAAGAAGTCATTTCCATCCACTCTCATTGAAGGCACATTGTAGGCTAATCCTCTTGCAGCAAATGTTGGGTTACCGCTTGCTAGATTAGCATGGGTGGAAATAGCCCATTGATTGTTTACGATATTGAGAATCACTGGTGGCTTGAAGACAGAAGCGAAATTGAGTGCATAATGGTAATCTCCTTCAGCACTAGAACCGTCTCCTATCCAAGTAATACAGCATTCATCGAGGGCCTTGTATTGAGAAGCCATTGCAACACCTACGGCTTGACTAAATTGGGTTCCAACCGGGCTTGAAACCGAGATAAAACGCCCCTCGCGGTAGGTGTAATGGACAGGCATTTGCCTACCCTTCACGTTGTCTTCTTCATTGCCAATACAGTGGTTGATCATGCTGACCATGTCTCTTCCTCGGACAAATTGCGCTCCAGGCTGTCTGTAGGTTGGGAAAATCCAATCCTGAGATTCTAATGCCATGGTTTGTGCGATTGCAACAGCCTCTTCTCCATAGGAGCGCATGTAAAACGACAACTTACCAGTACGTTGCATTTTCATCATCCTATCATCGAATATTCGCATTCTAACCATATGTTCCAAGCCTTCACGAAGCTCATCTGGAGATAAGTCGGGATTCCAAGGTCCACTAGCATTACCTTCGAAATCTAGTACTCTTACAAGCCCGTATGCATGATCTGTGGTTTCAGATGCGGTGCAGTTTACGGGATCGGGTCTAGGAAGGTCTCCCGGCTCGTTTTCGAATGGTGCGAAACTAGCCTTGTCTCCTGGCCGGAAGGGGGCGGAGGGTACATGCAAGGTTACTTGCTTCTTCTTTTTCGCCGCCATAATTTTGCCTCCGATTATTCCTTCATATTGTTTTGTGCTCTAAGGACAACCGAGCCTCATTGGTAGCGAGCAAATCTTTGCTAGGATTCAAATGGCTAATTGCTGAACCTGTAGAATCTCTTGTTACGACTGGTTCTCCACCCATTGCTTCTTCCCAAAGCAAACCTGCTCTGTAGGAAGAGCGTACTAACGGTCCACTAGCAACCGCAGTGAATCCCATTTCTCTCGCGGCTTGATCCCACTCAGCGAAAGTTTTCGGCTCAGGAAATCTATCGACTGCAAGATGTTTCCAACTTGGTTGCAGATATTGACCCAGAGTGATTAACTCAACTCCAACCCCTCTTAGCAATTGCATTGCCTCAACAACTTCTTCATCGGTTTCTCCTACACCGACCATTATGCTGGATTTTATTGCCAAATCTGGCCTTAATCGCTTAGCTTCTTTTAGGATATTCAGCGATTGTGTAAACGAAGCACGAGGGTCGCGAACAGTGGAGTCCAACCTGGGCACACATTCTACATTGTGGGCGAAAACTTTGAGCGGTAATTCATCGAGTAAAACGGCTAGCGCCTCAAGATTCCCATCTAGGTCAGAGCAGAGTAATTCTAGTCCAACATCAGGGCATCTTTCGTGTACTGCTTTGATACAATTGCGATAATGCTCTGCGCCTCCGTCTGCTAAGTCGTCACGATTGACTACTGTAATTACAGCGTGACTAACGCCCATTCTATCAACAGCTTCAGCGAGTTCGGCAGGCTCGTTTGGATTCAAAGGAGGAGGGGTTTTCTCTGTGCCGACTGCACAGAATCTACATCCTCGTGTACAGACTTCGCCCGCAATCATGAAAGTTGCAGTCCCTCTACCCCAACAATCGTGTATGTTTGGGCATCGAGCCTCTTCGCAAACTGTATGCAACCCGTGTTCGTGGACATTAGATTTTGTCTCATTAAACCGGCTTTGGGCATTACCTGTAGGGAGTGTAGTTTTGAACCAAGAAGGCAGCCGCTTTCTTTCCGCTTTTCGGCGTTCTTCAGCGCTAATCCTGACCGGACCTCCACAGCTGCTGGACGGCACTTCAGTGCCATTTGCTTGGGGCAGCGGTACACCCATTGATTACGAGGAGTGGACACACGGCGTTAATCATTCGCCTCAAACCTCCAGATGAGGTCTTTCAAAACGAGGAGACATATACGAGACTTGACTCGGAACTAATGATGGCTCGCAGTGCTGCACTCGTGACAGGAGGTGCAAAGAGAATTGGCGCTGCAATTTGTCTTCACCTAGCACAAAAAGGTCACTCAGTGGCAGTTCACCACAATTCGTCTGCAAAAGACGCCGAGGAATTGGCAGAGAAGATTAGAGGATTTGGTGTCGATGCTTGCACGGTAAAAGGTGATTTATCGAATCCGGAAGAATTTACCAAAATTATTTCCAAGGCATCATCAAAAATTGGACCGATTTTACACCTAGTGAATAATGCCTCAAAATTCGAGCATGATGATATCGAAAGTTTTGATGATAAATCTTGGAATCAGCATATGGACGTAAACGCAAAAGCACCTCTGATGTTAACCCGGGAATTACTACAAAATCTCCCCGAGAATATGTCGGGGTCAGTGGTCAATATTTTGGATCAGAAAATTGCAGCACCTAATCCTGATCACATTTCGTATACTGCCTCAAGATTTGCCCTTCTTGGAATGACCGAGGCTCTCGCAAGAGGCCTTGCGCCTAAATTGAGAATAAACGCTGTCGCACCAGGTCATACCTTAGCCAGCCCCGACCAAACAGAAGCGGGATTCAATCTAGCCCAGTCTCAAAGCCCACTTGGGTACGGTCCTTCCCCAGATGATATTGCTCAGGCTGTAGTTTTTCTCATTGAAGGAAATTCGATTACCGGACAGGTAATTTTCGTCGATGCTGGAGAAAGATTCCTTTCCAGAAGCCGAGATGTCTCATTTGAAACGGAGGGTGTTTGATGACTTCACATTCGGACGCCTTATTGCAAATTTTTTCTCGCAATCAAGCGGCCACCTGTTTATTCCTAGAGAAGGTAATTAGACAGGTGGATATAGGCGTTCATGACCACGAAATTGGCTCACCCCAGCGTCTTTCTTTCGACATTTATGTTATGCTATCTGGGGACAGCGCTCCGGAAGAAGATGAAATTTCTGAAGTGCTTGATTACGAATACTTGGTGGCAGTATTAGATGAGACTTTGAATTTGCAGCGCGCTTCACTATTGGAAACACTCGCAAACCGTTTGTTGGATAGAATACTAAAACCTCGCTTGGTTGAGGCTGCTACTGTTGTAATCACCAAATTGGATGTCTTGGACGGAGATGGTCAATTGGGCTGTTCTATCACTCGAATAAAATAGTGGTGCAGGGGGTGGGATTTGAACCCACGAAGCTCTACGCACCGGAGCTTAAGTCCGGCCCCTTTGACCAGCTCGGGTACCCCTGCGAGGTCTCTGAGGACCTTATCAGACTTGAAACGAGCGGATTTACGCCCCCTCTTGGGGGCGTGTAAAAAACGATGCAAATACCACTCGGACTTCACGAACGCTTTAACACCCCTCCGAGTGCCGGTGGACGATGAGTGGGAGCAGTACGCCGTTTCGAGATGGCAAGTTCACCCAAATTGCGATATTCCTCGCGATATTGATGATAACTCCTCAAATGGCCACTTTTTTTACACAACCAACCTATCTTCAAACGGACACTAAGGCAGAGAATTCAGAGGATATTGAATCCAAAATCTACACACTCTATTTTGCAGAAGCCAACTCGTCTTCCGGAGGTGATGGCCACATTTCAACAATGGTGCCTGAGTCAGGTGGTCAATCGACCTCTAGTGCATTAGATTCTACAATAGAGTTCACAACTGGAGATCTGTTGAGTTCCCTCGAAATCACCGGCCGACCAAAACATGGATCGTCAAGCGGTCAATTTTACATTCCAGTGCAATTTTTCCTCCGCGCTCAGGGACCTAGCAACTCTCAGGTCACCTGGGATATTGTGATTAGTGCAAATGGCAATACCGTTGGCTCCGAGTCTTGGGAAACAGACGCATGTAATCCAGGGATAACTAACTCTTGCAACTTCGATCATGAACTATTCGAAGTGATATTGGACGGCGGAGATGGTTTTGTTATCCAAGATGGTAATGAATTAACAGTTGAGGTCTCTGCTGAAATGTCTGGATGTGAAAGTTCAGGCGGTCCATTTGGAAGTAGTTGTGAAGCAGAGGTGGCATGGAACGAGATTGATGGAGAAAGCAATCGATATTCCCAAATGGAAGTAGAAACTAACGCCATTGCCGACAGTGAAGTTATACTCCAAAGAGATGGAGCCGAACTTGCTGACGGAGTAGAATTAGAATGGTATCCGAATGATGTATTGGCCGATCGAACAATGCAATTCTCCTTTGATGTGAAGAGCGCCTTTGGTAGAGAAGATATGGATTCTGTGAAATTATTGATGCGAGATCCAAATGGAAATTACCGCATAGACCATGAGATTTCATCGGATGATGATGGAATCAGAGATACTAGTCAGGGTATTTTCGGCACCTACACATGGACTTATCCAAGCGGTCTTCCTTCTGGAGAGTACACTGTTGAATTGGAAATTACAGACGTTCAAGGTAACGCATTCCTCGTTGAGCATGAACCTGTTGAAATGAAACAATGGGGTGTAGCGATTAACCACCGGGAAGACAGAACTGTGGAATATGTTGCCCCCGATGAAACAACTCCGGTACCACTTCAATTAGTCCACAGAGGAGATTCTACCAAATCAATGACTGTAGAACTTGAGTTGCTCACTAACCTTGGTAGTTCATGGCTTGTTGAGTTCGACTCACCAGGCGGTTACACCTTGAATTCAGGAGGTGATATTCTGAATCCAATACTTACTATAACGGCCCCTGATGATTTGACAGGAACGCCTGATAAAATTGAGATTAGAGCAGTTGCTGAAGCCACGATAGAAGGTGTTCAAACCGTCGTCCATCAAGACCTCCTTACCCTCGATTTAGAAAAGCTGGAAGTCTATCAGCCTCCAGATGTTTCGATATGGAATGAAGATCACGACATACCAATTGCTAACTCTAGCCGCCCGGGTGATATCGACCCAACAATACCAAGATATGTTGAGGACAACCAATTCAATACCTTCTTACTAGAGATTTTCAACACAGGATTCGACACAGATAATTTCAGAGTAGATATTCTAAAGCGTTCTAAGTCAATAATCCAGATTTACGACAACGATACAGGGGAAAGAATCCTAGAAGATGATGGCGATGGAACTTTCCATATACCACCGCTAGAGAGACATTCAACTCAGATTCTTCGTTTCAATGTAAAACCTTCAACAGACCGAGAGGACCCAGATATCGGGATGATTGAGATTGAGGTAATAAGCAGTGGAAATGCCTCCCTCAGGACTACGGTTGAGTTTACAATTCAGAGAACATTCGGTATTCGGGCGGAAGTATCTCAAGATTGTGATGGCACCCCACTAGGCCATATCCAGGTGTCCCTTTGTTCCACACTTAACGACCCGGAAGTGAATCTACGTGCCCGCATAACGAATAGTATGACGAGCGGAGAATCCGCTACTCAATGGCAGATTATCAATCCAGCAAGCCTTCCAGAAAATACCGATAGATTGGCGGCTTACGGGCAATGGGAATACCGAATTTTGGATCAAAACGGGTCAGCTGTGCCTCAGGTATCTCTCGGTCCAGGTGACTTCACAGAGGTGTTTGTAGTAGTCACTCTAACCGACCAAGTCATCGTTGGTAACCACACTGTTTACCTAAGAATAAGGGAGGATACATCAGATTCAAATCCAAGATATTTCGATTTGCCAATGGTGTTCGAAGTTGACGCGGATGAACCCGACCTTTCAATTGTACAAGTTACCTCAAACCGAAAACTTGCACCCGGTGGTCTTTATTCCTTCCAATTTGAGGTTCGTAACAAAGGTAACAGTCCACTAATTGTTCTACTTGATGCCGAAGTAGAAGGTACGTCTGGATGGAATGTAGACATAGGAGGTCCTACAAGTTCAAGGTTAATTGAATTGGACGCCTTTGAAGAGGTGACCTTCACGCTAGAAGTCTCGGTTCCATCCTCCGCAAATAATGGCGATACAGCGAAGATTACGATAACAGCAGAACCTCACGACACTGAGCAGAGCTGGCCTGATGAATTCACAGCCGAAAAGAATCTCAACATGGTTGTCGGAATTGATGGTATTTTTGATCGTCTGATAAATGAGGTTACCAATCCTCGTGCATCTACATTAATTGTAATGGTAGTTGCGATTTTGCTAATTTTTGCGGGCGTACAAAGCCGAATGAACCGCAGAAAATGGGCAGCTCATTTGGCTCTAATTGAGGCTATGAAAGAGGCTGAAAATGAGGATTTAGACATCGACTCTGAAGAAGATTATCACACACCTATTGTTGAGGAAGAGGAAGAGGAAGAGATGGTTTATGACGACGATGATATAGAACTCGTATGAGTTGACCCCTAATCATCGTCCGAACGACGCTCCATTCCGCTTAAGACCCGTATGAACCGCCGTAGGCGGTAGAGGGTGTACATGATGTTCGGCAACTCGAGTCAGAATAATCTTGTAATCGCTCGTAGAAAGGAACGTTCGGCGGTTCTATTCACACTTCTCATGTTGCTAACTTCTTACTCAGCAATTGAATTCGCAACCTGGGAGGCCATGGGGTCAACAGACGCTGATGGAGACGGCCTCCCATATGGATTGGAGTACTACATCAACACCCAACCACAAGATTGGGATTCCGATGGGGATGGTTTACCAGATGGCTGGGAATGGCAGTATGGACTCGACCCACTTTCAGCTTCCGGAATCAATGGCTCAACCGGAGATCCTGATGGAGACTCACTAACTAATCTCAATGAATACCAATATGGAATACCTGCTAATTGGGATTCGGCAACTACACCCAATAAACTCGATAATGGAGTTTGGTGGAATGGCACAGTTCCAGTAAGCAATTGGGATGAGGAGAGTGCTATGCAGTTGATTCAAGGATTGAACTCTGATGGTGCAGATGAAGACCCAATGGGGAATATTTGTTTCAACACATTCGACGACGACCATGATGGAATGGTCGACAGTTGGGATGGCGACAATGACGGTGATGCCGATTGTTCAAGCAACGATGATGATGGTGATAATTCAACCGATGAAGACCCTGATGGCTGGGATACAGATGGCGATGGAATGCCTGATGGTTGGGAGGTTGCCAACAACCTTGATCCAACCTCAAATTCCGGTGACGATGGTACTAATGGGGACCCCGATGGTGATGGCTTAATCAATCTCTACGAATACGTCAATCCCGCTTGGGATACAAGGAATGGCACAACAAATCCCCCAACTCAATATTGGAGGCCAGGTCCTGATAATCGGACCAATACTGAATCTCCTTGTAATCCTGTATTAGGTCTTGGACCCGGTTCTCCTCCTTGCTCTTTATTTACAGCTGAAGTCGATGGAATTACTTACACTGATCCTAACAATAATGATACCGATGGAGATGGACTAAACGATTCATACGAAGCATTAGTCCTTCTTACAGACCCCACAGCAGTTGACACTGATGGGGACGGGATTTCAGATGGCGTTGAGGTCAATGGCTCATACGGAAATCCTCCACAAGCTTCTGATCCTAGGAACAATAATACCGATGGCGACCAATTTGATGATGGTGAAGAAGATACGAATTTCAATGGGGTAGTTGACGCTAACGAAACCGACCCCACTAGGATAGAGGATTCTGGAGATTTTGATGGCGATGGAATACAAAATTGGGAAGAAAATGCCACCTGCACACTATGGAATGTTGCTGACACAGATGGTGGTGGCATTGATGATGGTACGGAACTTTCCCCCGCCCATGGTACCAATCCCTGTACATCAACCTACGAAATGTATCTTGATGTAATTGCATGGGTTCCGGTTGGTTCTTCCGTGACCGTTAATAATACCAGCAAGTTAGATCCAACACCGATTGATTGGCGTCAAAATGGGGCTCCTATGGCCTATTTCGAATCAGCCACAGGAAACAGAACGCCATTCCAATATTCTTCAATCGATGGCAATATCTTACGCTCAGTTTCAATCACTATGCCTTCAGACGCTCTATATGTTGTCGTGCTCAATGGCTCTTGGTGTTGGGATGCATCCCTAGGCTCAGCCAATGAACAGCATTGTGATGACGATTATCTAGATACAGACGGAGATGGTTTAGCAGATTGGGAAGAGTCATTGGGTTCTTGGGGATTTGAATCAATACCCACGCTAACTGATTCAGATGGTGACGGAGTCAATGATTTCGATGAAATCATCAATGCTACTGATCCGCTAGAGCCTTGTGATAATCTAAATGATTTTGATGGCGACGGATTGAATAATTATTTTGAAAATACCACAGGTTGCCCCCTTATATTTGGTATTGAAAATGGTAATATGTCCTTAGACAACTACACAACTCTATGGAATAACTCTGACACAGATAACGGTGGAGTAATAGACTATCAAGAATATCTTGATGGCACTAACCCCCAAAATAATCCCGATGACGATTTGAATCCACAAGATACAGATGGAGACGGAATTCCAGACACCATCGAACGAGAAATGGGAACAGACTGGCTGGACCCAGATACGGATGGAGGCGGTATCCCAGATGGAGACGAATGTCCTCCTGAATACTGGGAAAACGGGTGCTTAGACTCTCCTTTCAATCCTTGGGACCCAACAGATGACGTTTCTACGAACATGCTTTACTTCTTCGCAGAGAATACCACAATTGGAGTCGACTTCAATCAAACCCATTATTGGCGATGGCATACCTACGACTATTACACGGGTGTTTCTTGGGGTGTCAACAAGACACTCGTTGGATATACCCAAATGTTCCCAACATGGTCGACAACTCAGGGGGTTGCACACCCAGACTTTTGGGATAATTCTGCCCTACACTCCTGGCAAATTTCGTTTAGAAATGACGGAATATTGAGCCCCGGAGAGGAATTGATTGCCCCTTACAATGCAGTCAACTACACAAGTTGGAGTGATACATCGTCCGGCCTCAACTTCTCTAACTATACACGGGATGTTTTGATTGATTCCTCCACTATTGATGAATTGTTCGTCACCACCCCTCAAGTCATCTTTACTGATGCTATTCGGGACAACACTACAGCTTTCCAAAACAGTACTTATGCGACTGAGTATGATGGATTCGATAATGTATCGATTATTACACAACAGGTTCTAAACGAGAGCGGTTGGGTATCCGCATGGGATCAGATTGAAGCTATCCAACAATTCCTCATCAATGGAAACAATACTACCGTATTCCTCAGAAATCATGCTGGTTCAAATTTGAACCGAACTCTTACCTCGGGGGTATCAGAAGCCTCGGATGATCTTGCAGTTTGGATTCTTGAGGAAGCCCACCAGGGAGATTGTGATGAGTTTGCAACAGTCTTTGCCGCCATGTTGAGAAGTATTGGACTAGCTACCAGAAAAGTTACGGGTTTTTCTGGCGGAACTTGGGTTGACAATGGATTCGAAGTTTATGGTAATGATTTCTCATGGTGGGTTGAGGTCCACCTTCAGACAAATGCAAATCAAGGTGAACTAGACCTTGGTTGGATTCCATTCGAAGCGTGTCCTGATGCCTCAGTCGTCGAGGTAGTGGACGAGACATATTCACCTGATACATTGGAGAGAGACTACTCTTCGGGTAATATTACTCTTAACGGCACACTGCAATTTATCAGTAACTCTTCAAGTGTTGAGGGAATTACACTAGAACTTTACTTGACACCAGATAATGAGACAGCAAATGTTCCCGGTAGCGCTGCATTGGCAACCCGACTGATTGGGACTGCCGTCACCGATTCAGAGGGTTTCTTTTCATTCAATGGTTCACCTTCCGAAATGATAATTCCAGGATATGGTTCCTTAGTTGTCTTAACTCAATCTAAAGGGTATGTTGGAGTACAAGCTGTAACATTCCCATGGGTGATTAACATAACAGATGATGTAAATTTGGCGATTACTAATCCGATACCAATAGACCAACCTATGCTAGGCGTTGGTGTAAATACAAGCGTCACCGGTAACATGGCACTTGCAAATTTACCTCAGACCGATCCGGCATTTCTAGATAGCCTTCAGGTATTACTCAACTATACGACTGTAGAAGACGGAGACGTCAATCTAATCTCAGATTTGGGTGCTGGCGGATACTTCGAATTTAGAGTGCCTATTTCTGATGACGAACCTCTTGGATTGATCAATGCCAGTTTGGCATTCCTGGGATGGCATCAGAGCGATTTGAATAATGCCAGTATTCCAGAATATCATTTGAGACCTAAAACTCTAGATTTCAACTTCAACATCACACCTTCTCCAGACCTATCCATATCCCTAGAAGGAAGTGACTCGAATTCCTCTATCCTTGATATCAATCAGTTGATTTTCATAAATGGTACTGCAGTTAGTAGAGGACCCTCTCCTGACCCATTGAATGGCACACTTATTTTCCAGATGCGCAGGGCGGGAACAAACGGTCCCTACACAGATCTCGCGACCTGGGCATTGAACTCCAGTAATTGGACAACGTCTCCCGGGCAATTTGCAATCCAATGGGACTTCAATGAGTCCTCAGTACCCATACCAGCGGGCCTTGTGGATGTGAAATTCATCTACACTGCAGATGACTTATTCGCCTCTGATGAGGAGTCATTTGCGTCTAGTTTTGGAATCAGGTCATATGTAGAATTTGAATATACTCTAAATCCAACTGAGCGAGGTCTTGAAGCCTCGGTTGCTGTACAGTTGTCAGACCATACCGGGACTTCGGTCGCTGATTTCCCGGGAACATATGCCGTCGATTTTAATGGCACCGAGGTGTTCAACATTACTGATCCCGATTCGGGAAATTTCAACGTGGTTTGGATCCCGAATGCGGACATGTTTGCAGGGGACTATGAATGGGGGCTGAACTATACTGGGTCTACTTGGCTCAGATCAACTTCTGTTTCTGATACAATCAGGATACAAGGAAGGGCGAATGTTACTGTGACCTTGGGTTCAGAGTGGACTGATAGGGGCGCCGTTACCTGGGTCTCAGGCTTTGCGCAGGATACTTTCCATCTAACACCAATCACGGGTAACAACTCTTCTATTGTTGTCCAAATGGAGATTCCTTCTGAACTCCCTCCAGGACCAGATGGGAGCCCTGCGCCTCCAGTAATAGTGCCGCTTACCAATGGTTGGATAAATGAAACCACAGGATTTTACAATTATTCATTCACCATGCCGGGTGATGTTCGATCTGGCGCCTATTTCCTTCGATTTGTGTTAGACTTCTCCACAACCGCTGAGGTTCGAGGGCCGTTTTACACTACAATTACCCAAACAAGAGTTCTGGCTGGTCTTCAAAGTGAGTTCGTAGTGGATGCTGAACCTCAATCAATCATCGTCATTGCTGGCACCACTCTTATTGTAAATGCCACAATTACAGATATCGCAGATGAGACTGTGCTGTCTGATGTAGATGTCGACCTGTACTTTGATTGGGGTGGCCCTAATCAGGTAATTATTGACTCAACTACAACAGATGTCGATGGTGTTGCGAGATTTAACCCTACTATTCTAGAAGACACTACTCCAGGGTTCTATGACCTTAGAGTACATGCCGCTGACGATTTAACAGATAATCTAACAGACGCCGATCCAGGGCGCTGGATTGGTAATGATACATTTGCGAATTTAACAGTGCAGGTGGACAGCCAAGTCGAAATTACCTCAATACCTCAAGAAGTTACTGCAGGCCAATCATTTACACTTTCTGGACAAGTTTTGGATGGATTCGATGGAAATAGAAGTGTTAGTGGACCAATGGCCGTAGAAGTCTTCTTCCTAAATGATTCAAGTGAAACTTTAGTCTCCAGTCATACAACAACAAACAATGGTTCGTTCTCTGTATCAGTTCCAACAGACCCATTCGGAGATGGAGTTTCAAGTGGCACGAAGACTGTAGTCGTGAGCGTGATTGAAGGAAGTTCTCCATTCTATCTTACAGGTACGGGTAATGCCTCAATTCTCGTAAAGGGTGTCACTCGATTCACAGATAGGACACCAATAATCCAGACGGTTGTTGATCGGGGCACATCGATTACCTTCGGTGCTCGATTGACTGAATTTTCGGATAATGACCTTCCAGTTGGAGATATGCAGGTTGCGGCTAAGTTCCACGATACATGGTTGACTGAAGGAGTAACTAATGGTCAAGGATTAGTAAATTTCACATTCGATGTTCCACATTCTCATCCACTTGGATTAATTGGAATTACACTATATTTCAATGGCTCATCAACTCTACACTCTACAACTACTGTAATGAACCAAATTTTCGTTCGTTCACCTACTAATCTTACAATTTCAACAGTAACCGATAACCCAGTTGCCGGCGAATCTTTCAATGTTAGTGGAACTTTACTTTCCAGCAATGGTACTGGAATAATGGATAGAACAGGGGCAGCCCTACCTTCGTCACTAACATTCTCAATCGATGGGACGGATTCTGGATTCCAAGCCACGGGTGGTGTGGTTAATCCAAATGGTACTTGGAGTGCAGTAATTACCCTCGGTCTATCCTTCCCTAGAGGCACTCATAATATCACAGCAAGCTACACTCCAACCGTCAATTATTACGGTTCTAGTAGTGATACAGGTACTTTTGACAGTAGAGGTTACTCCCTAATCTCAATCCTAGATCCCGCTGACCTAGATCCAGATAGAAGAGTTGTTAGAGGCGATGATGTTAGTGTTAATCTTTCAATCATAGATAATGCTGGCCAATTGGTCGAAAATGCAGAGATAGACATCCTAGTTGATGGTTCATTCATTCAATCTGTAACAACTGACTCAACTGGTCGAGCGACGTTGATTATTCCAGTAGACTCACAAAGAACCCAAGGCTCTATGTTAATTTCAGCAGAATTCTCTGGAATAAATGGAACTACAGGATTGATTGGAGACTCCACCTGGTCTCGAGTAATTGTTCTGGCACCAACCGTAATCGAATTCACAGAATTAACTGGATCTATGATCGCTGGAGAAAACATTACCTTCACTGGCACACTTCTAGATGAACATGGTCAATTATTGACGGATAACGGTCTAATTTCAGGTGGAGTAATCCATATTTGGATTGATGGAATTGATGTTGGTTCAGCCTACACAACAGTTTCTAATGCTTCCACGGGGCAATGGAGAGTCACCTATGATTTACCATTAGACATGGATTACGGTGCTCATACAGTTACAGCGAAATTCCTTGGAGGATTTACTTGGGTTGACCCAATGGGTCAAGGAGATTCCTTGAATCCTGAATATTACTTGCCTTCTGCCACTACAGTCGGATTCAATGTCACACAAACATCTCAAGTCGTTCTAACGACTCCTCCTGGCGAGGTGGATAGGAACCAACTACTCCTGATCGAAGGAATGCTTACTGATGGAGCTGGTCGTACACTCGGAGATAGATATCTAGAAGTCACTATGAATGACCAATTCTTAACCGGCCTACAAGTAGAGGAAAATGGTACATTCAGCGTATATCTACCAATCCCTCCAGATATGCCCCTAGGGCCTCGCTTGGTGAAGATAATTTTCCAAGGTGAAGAGTTCATACTATCTTCTAATTCAACCACAGTATTCACAGTATACGCACCAACCATCATTTCGATAGATCCTCCAAGTGCTTATGCCGTAGGGGATGAAATGAGATTAACGGGAACGGTTAGGGATAATCTTCCAGATGGAGGGTTGGCAAATCATTCACTTGAGATTTTCATTGACGGAACTTTAGTGGGCATCACGACAAGCCGTGAAAATGGAGATTGGTCTTTCAATTGGGTGGTTTCAGACTTCTTGGACATCGGCTTCCATACAATAACTGTGACCGCACCTGCACAAGGCTACTACAGACCGGGAAGCGTAGATGCCAATCTAACGATTGCTTACCACACTGCGATTAATCTGCAGGTGGATGATGTGTCAGTTACTAGAGGAGAACAATGGAACTTCACAGGACGACTATTTGACTCAGATACCGCAGGGGCGCCAGGTCTTTCGGGTCGAGAAATTATAATCTCACTTGATGGTGTAGAAATCAACCGAATTACTACTGGCAATGATGGAGTTTTCGAATTCGACTATTCAATTGGCTACCTAATTGCAAGAGGTGGGCATGATATTAGATTCACCTTTGAGGGCCAAACATTCTACCTTCCAGTTGAGTATAACATGACGGTCTATGCTAAGGCAGATATCCAGATTGAAGTTCTTTGGGAAACCGATCTGATAATTCGTTCAGACGAATCAAAGGAAATTAAACTGGTTGGAAGGATTGTCGAAGTTGGTGGGGAAAGCAACGTCATTGAGGGTATGGAAGTGGTCTTACTTTGGAACGGTTTGGCGGAACCTTCAATCCTAGTTTGGGATGAATCCACAGGACACTTCGAACTAATCTCTCCAGCTCGCTCAACGATGCCTCCTGGAGAGTTATCGCTCACAATATCTGCACTCCCTGATGCTGATAGATTCCTGAACGGTGTAGATATTGAACATATAGTCAACATCCGAGTTCCTGTGACATTTACATTTACACCGGATAGCCATCATATCAAGGAAAACCAGAGGAGAATAAATGGTACTGTAACAGTTGTTGCTAATGATACGGGCCTTCCCGTTGAGGGTATCTCCATTGTCGCTAGATTGGTCAATAAATCTGTGATACATTTCCAAAATGTCAAACTCACCGACTCAAATGGCATAATGGATTATGATTTCACGATACAAAACCAACCAGCATTTTATGACAAGAATAAATGGGGTGAATTATCCCTAATATTCCAAACAGATTCTCAATTAATCAGTCCAAATGATCGATTGTGGTTGAACAATGATTATTCCGGTATCGAGATGACTTACGAAGATCCAGCGCCTCTCTTCACATTCTGGCAGATTATCGCTATAATTGGAATAATCTTGATTTTAGGGACTCTAGTTGGATTAGGTTTGTCTCTCAGAAAACGCCGTTTAGCAGCTATTGATGAAATGGCTGGAATTTTCAGTTATACAGCAGAGTTACTGGCCGCTGGAGACGAAATCCGAGAGGCTATATTCGGTTGTTATGAGAGCCTATGCAATATACTGATGAGAAATGGATTCCTTCGCCGAGACTTTGAAACTGTAAGGGAATTTGAAATGGCAATTAGAAAAGCCCTACCGATTAGTGAAGAAGCTCTTGTGGCATTAGACCGAATTTTCGAGGAGGCCAGATATTCATCTCACAAGTTGGGAGATGGTCATAGACAAAACGCTCAGCATGCACTAACGATGGTATTGCAAGAAATTGATGAATTACAAGACGTACCAGAGAGAGATTCATTCGATCTTAGTGAAGCAATCGCCTGATCAATCAAAATTCAGATGAAGAACTCCATCTGAGATAATTGCCGACTCAACATCCATTGACGCTGGAATTGAAAGAGTGCGAATCATCCCTCCGAAGCGTTCAGGAGCAATCACTCGGACTAATCTTTTGCCATCGTCTATTGACGTAGTTACCGAAAGTTCAGTTAGAGTGTCCATATCTAAATGGATGTCAAATCCCGCTTTTGCCGCCTCTCTATCTAATTCATCAAAGGCAACACTATGTGAATCAAATGACCTAGAATGTGTCTTTGACTCATCTATTCTACTAGAAATCTGTGTCAATACCTCGTTATGATTATTTTTTGCCGATTCAAGATGTGGAAGGTCTGCCAAAAACCGTTGATGCATGGTTTCAGCGTCTATATCCAATCCTCTATCCAGATTGTCATCTAGTTCTTCCCCAAGGTTCTCGTAACCTCCAACTTCGACCTTCCGCCACATAGTCACTCAACCTCGCGAAGAATCCGACTTTGATGAATCCATTGACTGAATCTCACTCAATAGCCGGTTCAGGAAAGCGTTGGAAAAACCTCTTGGCAAGACGACCAGTTCTCTCGGCGTCTTGGCTTCTCATCACCATTAGGTTGGTAGGGATACAAAATCTGTATGGTTTTTCACGAATTCGTTTTTCTAGGATTACTACAAGCGCTCTATCCTCGCCTTTCCGTATTGGTCGCCCAATCGCTTGTAGTACACTGTTTACCGCTGGTTGATGGCTAGAGTATCTTCTTGCAGCGTTAATTCCGAATTTATCTTGACAATAGTCTGTCAATGCTTTCTGTCTTGCACTTGGCGGAGGCACAGGGAGTCCAATACAAATTACTGCATCTAGGATATTTTCAGGGTAATCAACACCTTCTGCCAATTTACCTGAAAGCACTCCACAAAGCATGATTCTGTCATTAGTTCTACGTTTACGATATAGATTCTCAACCATTTCCCCGACTTGCCGCTTACTCATTCGGGAATTCTCCTTCTCTATCTGGATGCCCCAAGGAATCCAGCGGTAATCGTCCAATACCATATCCAACATTGCATAACTTTGCGCAAATAACGCAACATGTCCCGGCGTATTTCGTAAAACCTCTATCACATGGTCACGAATATTGTTAGTATTGGTTTCTCCACGTTCGGTATATCTTGAAGTGGTATTTTGGGCAACTAAAACCGGCCTTCTTTCCGACAGGAATGGTGAATCATAATCCTTAGCGAAAACCTTCCTTTCTTCAGTTTCTGGTAGCCGCAATAAATCTCTATACATTTCAGCCGGAAACAATGTTCCTGACATTAGTATAGAACCACGGCAAGAAGCGAAAAGAGGCCCGGAAACTACACCTGGGTCAAGCAGAAATGATCTCACTCTTGGCTCATCAAGCAATTTGTCAAAAACCAATACAAGGGCTGAAGAGTCTTCATATTGCCCACAGGTGGTGATGAAAGCAGCCAACCTTTCACTACTGGTTTCTCTTTCATCATCGTCCTCATTTTCTAAATCTACACGAACTGAGTATAGTTGTGAAACTAGTCTATGAAGGCTAGAGAATCTTCCCTTGGGGCTTTCTTCGAGTGTTTCGTTTAGGATAGTATCCATCTCTTCTAGTAGATTCCTAGTCTCTATTTGCATATCTTCCTCATCTGATCGAGCTAATTCTTTTTCCCTTGCAGAGAACCAAGTTGGCATCTGAGACTGAAGCCGTTTTAGTGACCTTTCAGCCCATTCCATTTCGTCTAATTCTACATCTTCTCCTTTTGACGCCGCCAATTCAATGGCTGTTTCTAAGTGTTCTTGTACCTCAAATCGTGCATCTCGAAAGGTGTTGGAGATTATTCGACGTTCCATACCATTACGAACTCTATCTGGTAAGTTATGTGCCTCATCAACAATTAGAATGGTATTTTCAATATCTATTCCCATAGACGCCAACGATGCCTCTCTAACACTATCTATGAAAACGTGATTGTAATCACAAACCAATATGTCACAATTCTTCACGGCCTCTCTAGCTGTTGCCCAAGGGCATAGATTAACTCGTCTACTATTCTGAATTAAATCATCAACGTGAGTAGGCCTTCGCAGAATGTTCGCTTGCATATCAGCTCTCAATTCATCTCTCATCGAGCCGTCCAAATCATCTTCGCAGTCGCATTTACCACTCATTCTATCGACATTGCGACACATACCTTCGCGACCGATTAGATCTACCAATCTAATCGAAGGCTCGGTTGTGCCAAGTTTCTGGTTAATTTTCTGAACAGTGTCTACAACTATCCTATGCTGCGATTGACGGCCTGTTAGGAATAATATTTTCAGATTGTCTGAGGAAGATCTCACTACGTTAATCGCACTGGCTAATGAGGCAGCGGTTTTCCCTATTCCAGTGGGGGCCGAAGCCAGCAAAGTCCCCTCACACAATAGTGCCTCAATCCCATCGGTAATCATGTCCGACTGAGATTCTCTAACTTCGGAGTGAGCGAAGTACCTTGCCGACGAATCGACTACTTTCGCGGTCATGGTTTCCTACCTGCTGATAGACCGCCCAAGAAGATTGGCTTTCTGTTGGGTGTAATTTGAACTAAATCAGAAGCAAACGATTTGGTGCAATATGAAGATTAAACCTGTTTACCAAGAATGGCTCAGCCTGTTGAATCGAGGGAATTAGGTGTGCCCCGCCCGAATCGGGCGGGACGGTGTGTGTTGAGTTTCAATTTTCACGATTCTCTAGATCGTGATGTCTGCTACGTGTTGAAAGGTCAGGCCGCTCGTGTCGAGGGGCATCAGAGGGCGAGTAACCCACTGCGTTGGATAATTTTGCCCTCTTTCGAAGACCATTGAATCCTACAGTAAGCATTGCTCGAGTAGAAGTGTGTGCGGAGGGGCGACTTTGTCGCCCCCCCGCGGAGTTTGAGTGCATCCCATTCTCACCCATGTCTCTCACCTCATTGTTCAGTCGAATCGTCAAATCGAGCACGAAGCTCTTCCAGGCGCTTACTTAGCACCGCGTCGACTGTTGCATCGTCAGTAGAGGAGCGGCCAATGTGTTCGCGCGCTGCATATCTTAGGACGACATCTGGTTGTTCTCCATGGATTCGACAAAAGTCGTCCAAGCGAACACTCAGATCAGGTCCTAATTCTACCTCGATACGGGTGCCGGAGGAAAAAGCAGGTGTTGCCAAGTGTCTCCTGATGGCTTCTCGAATAACATCAGACTTGTTTCTCATCCCATCGAATCCAACCCTGCGCTCAAGTTCGAGCAAGTAGTCTTCTGGAATTCTTAACGAAATCATGGGGCTTTGGCCTGCCACTCCACCTTCCTCCTAAGCCTGTGAGAAAGCCTTAGGGTATTAAACGTATTGCAAATGTAATACAATTGAAATACAATTAGCGTAAAATTACACAAATATTCTCTAATTCTCTCAGTCTTGGACCATCCATCCGTCTCAGTTCAGTTGAAGGGGGGTGGTTATCTCGGAATCGTGCAGGGTGTGTCATGAAGGTCATCAACGACTCGATACATGGGCAAATTTCTCTTGATGGAGTCAGAGAAGAATTGCTCTCTACTCCAGAGATGAACAAACTAAGCCACATCAAACAATTGGGTCTTGCCCATCTTGTATTTCCGGGAGCTCACCATACACGTTTCGAACATTCGCTTGGTGTCTCACACGTAGGTGGGATGATGGCGGATGCAATGTCCTTAGACGAATCTGAAAAGACCTTGGTGCAAGTTGCTGGCATGTTACACGATGTCGGTCATGGGCCATATTCTCACACCCTAGAACATATTTTGCATGAGAGGGGAGGACTCGATCACATGTCAATTACCGAAGGAATAATTCTTGGTGAATACGATGTTTTACGAGAAGGCGAAGAGTCTAGTATCGAAAATAGAAAAAGAATCCCTGATATTCTAGAATCTTACAATATTGAACCCGAAGATGTTGCAAGTTTAATCCGAGGTCCGGATGCAAAGGGCTCCGAGAGAACCCTACTATCCTGGACTGATGGTAAGGAAGACTTGGTGACTGAGGACAAAACCCTTGGTCATTTGGTTCACGGCCCAGTAGATTGCGATCAGATGGATTATCTACTACGGGATTCCCATTTTACAGGAGTTAAGCACGGAATCGTAGATCATCATCGATTGATTTCATGTCTTAGAAGACATGGAGGGGACATAGCCGTAGAAGAGGGAGGACTTGCCTCTCTTGAAGGGATGTTACTAGCTAGAGGTTTGATGTATAGTGCAGTGTATTTCCATCGAGTAACAAGAGTTACGGAAGTTATGCTTAGTAGAGCCGTGGAGCGTTCAGAGGATTCGCTACCGGAGCCAAAAGATATGCAGAGGAGTGTCGATGCTGAGATTTGGCAGGCACTTTACGAGGCGGGCGATTACTCTAGAGATATGATGCGACGACTAAAATATCGTCAGATGCTTAAGGTTGCCACTAGTAGAAGACAGGGCGATTTATCCGAATCACAAATTGAACGATTAGTTGAAATCGCCAATAGTTCGAAGAAGAGAAGAGAAGTTGAGGATGATCTAGCTCATAGAGCAGGCCTCGAACCAGGATATGTTGCAATAGATGTTCCAAGCGTCAAACTCTTGTTATCTGAGCCTAGAATGGATGCGGTTGATATTCGAATTATCGGAGATGATGGTAAGACTCGAAAGATGAGTGAGCACACTCCAATCGCTGATGCACTAAAAAAGAGGCAAGTTAGTCAAGCCGTGGTATACGTAATGACTCTCTCAGGCCATGAAAAAACGGTTGCTGAATTGGCTGAAAGAAATCTCTTTGGTTAATTTCAGAACTGCCCCTACGGGGCAGTCTGAACAGTATATTCAGGCACACCATTGAAAAGGGGACCTCCGGTCGCCGAAGCGTCCGGTGTCGAACTTGAGAATCGGATAGAAACGTCGGTGAATCAAATGGATAAGACGATGAAAGAAGTATATGATAGCGTAATTGCAAGAGACCCTGATCAACCAGAATTCCATCAAGCGGTTGAGGAGGTACTGGACAGTCTTGGCCCAGTGATTCAGCAACACCCTGAATATCTACCAGTGGTAAGATCTGTAGTAGAGGCTGAAAGAATTATCCAATTCAGGGTGCCTTGGTACGATGATAATGGTGAACTAAATGTAAACCGTGGATTTAGAATCCAAATGAATAGTGCTATCGGGCCATACAAAGGCGGGCTAAGGTTCCATCCCTCTGTCAATCAATCAATCCTCAAATTCCTAGCCTTTGAGCAGGTATTCAAAAACAGCCTCACTCAACTTCCAATGGGAGGAGGTAAGGGTGGTTCAGACTTTGACCCAAAGGGTAAGTCTGACCAAGAAGTAATGCGCTTTTGCCAGTCTTTCATGATTGAGTTGTGGAGGCATATCGGTGCAGATTGTGACGTTCCTGCCGGCGATATCGGAGTAGGTGGCCGAGAAATCGGATATCTATTCGGTATGTACAAGAAATTGCAAAACGAATTCACAGGTGTTCTAACTGGCAAAGGTCTTGCGTACGGTGGTTCTCTAATTCGTCCGGAAGCTACTGGCTATGGTACGGTATACTTCGCAAGAGAAATGTTGGCTACTCAAGGCAAATCCTTTGAGGGAGCAAAGGTTTCGATTAGCGGAAGTGGTAATGTTGCACAATTTGCAGCCGAAAAAGTACTCGATCTTGGAGGAATTCCAGTCACTATGTCTGATTCCTCTGGTTGGATTCATGACCCAACTGGAATTGACAGAGAAAAACTAGCCTGGATAATGGACTTGAAGAATAACCGTAGAGGCAGAATCAAGGAATACGCGGATAATTTCCAAGGTGTGACCTTCAATCCATCTGAACCCGAACCCGCCCTCAATGGCCTATGGGGGGTTGATGTCGATATCGCTCTACCTTGCGCGACTCAAAATGAGGTTAACGGCGAGGAAGCCCAAATGCTAGCTGATAACAATGTCGTCGCTGTCGCAGAAGGTGCGAATATGCCTTGTACACCAGAAGCGGTTGAGGTGTTCCACAAGAATGGAATTTTGTTTGCACCAGGTAAGGCCAGTAATGCTGGTGGGGTAGCAACTTCTGGGTTGGAGATGAGCCAAAACTCACTCCGACTTTCCTGGACTCGTGAAGAGGTAGACACTAGGCTCGAAGCGATAATGGTGAATATTCACAAACAGGCATCTGAGACTGCCGCAAAATATGGAATGGAAGGAAACTATGTTGCAGGTGCAAATATCGCTGGCTTCCTGAAGGTTGCAGAAGCGATGACTGCACAAGGAATGATCTAGACTCTTCAAGACCTAGGTCGATTACCAGTTCCATCCGGAATATAGCCATGGTCTGTTTGGGTACTTACCAGTTCATTTTCGATGCCCTCTGGAATTTTATCTTCATGCATAGAGGAAAGGAATCTCTGAAGACGCTCAGTCTTTGGCTGGTTGATTATTGAAGATGGGCCTTCTTCAGCCACCTTGCCCTGATCCAAATAGACAATCCTGTCGGCAACATCCCTAGCGAAATTAATTTCGTGAGTGACAATAACCATCGTCATCCCCTCGTCAGCTAAGCCACGAATAGTCTGCAAAACAGAACCGATCAACTCTGGGTCCAATGCACTTGTAGGTTCATCGAATAGGATGACTTCTGGCTTCATTGCTAACGCCCTAGCAATCGCAACACGTTGTTTTTGTCCGCCTGATAAATTACCAGGGTAGGCATCTATTCTCTCAAGCATATCGACTCTCTCTAGTACATCTAAAGCCACTTCTTCTGCCTCAGATTTACTCATTCCACGAACATGCCGTAAACCTAGAGTTACATTGTCTAATACTTTCAAATGAGAAAATAATTCGAAAGACTGGAATACCATTCCTATTCTACTTCTTACCTCGTTTACATTTGCACTAGGTGTGTTAATTTGTTCACCTCGTAGTTCAATTACTCCATCAGTGGGCTCAATCAATCTATTGATACATCGAAGAACAGTAGATTTTCCAGAACCCGAAGATCCAATTATCGCTACTGACTCTCCTTCATGAACATCGAAGTCCACGCCTCTGACTGCATGAACGCCTCCAGGGTAGATCTTGTGTAAATCACGAATTGAAAGAACTACATCTTCCATTCAAGCACCTCCTGAAATTCCTAAACCAGGGATTTTTGTTTTCTCCTCTAATCTTCGAAGAAGTAAGGCAAGAGTCCAAGTTACAACAAAATAAGATATCATAACCAATCCCCACGCCGAAAATATTTGGAAAGTGGTCGCAATCATCAGTCTTCCTTGTCTTGAAAGTTCAGAATAACCAATAACCATCGCCAGTGATGAATTCAATACTAAGTTCACCATTTCGTTACCGATTGGTGGGATACAAATTCGAATTGCTTGTGGTATTATTACTAATTTCATTGTCCCCATATAGGTCAATCCGATACTTCTTCCTGCTTCCATTTGACCAGATGGGATCGCAGCTATCGCCCCTCGAATTGTTTCACATTGGTATGCTCCTGAATTAAGCCCGAGAGTGAAAATAGCACTAAGGAAGGTGCGGTCACCATAGAAGAAGTAGTCAATTCCATCAATGCCTGGATCGCCAAATGTACCTTCCATAACTTGTTGAATCCTCATGCCTAACCTGAGCCCGAAGTGAATGAACATAAATTGTACAATTAGTGGCGTATTTCGAAAGAAATCTGTGTAGACGGTTGCTAAGGAATTCAATGGTCTAACTCTGAACAAAGGTCCAGTCAATTTTTCATCAGCCAAAATAAATTGGATTGAAATAACAAAAATCGCAATTCCAAGGCCAAACATTGCAAATCCTCTAGGGTCTCCTACAGGAGTGAAAATGTACTCTATTCCATTCAATTGTAAATCAGGAAACCTTCTGAGACCAGAGTAGATTAACCATAATGCAAATACCGAACAAATTGCTCCAAGTCCTTTGATTTGGGTTGTAGAAAATCGCTCTAGTATATTTTTGAAAGATGTAGGGGCTGTTTTCAACATCGCTAGTAACAAGCCGATTACGAATCCAAATAAAATTCCGAATATCACAATCTTTACTGTTGCAATAAATCCAGCTAATAACATATCATCTGCATATTCAACGAACTCTCCAAAATTATTGTAATCGGGTATTTGGAAACCAATATCTTCGTTTTCCCCTGCTCTATCAGTAAACAGGATGACACCCGAATCACCGACAACTATGCCTACTACGTAGTCGAACATTGCATGGTCGTTAAACGAGGTATTTACTCCTGAAGGTAGTATATTTCTTTCAACATTCAAGCCTTGGTCAAGACTTAGCCCTAGATATCCATCAGGTCCAGTGAATAGAAT
The DNA here is from genome assembly GCA_011523185.1 of Methanobacteriota archaeon. Taxonomy (GTDB): domain Archaea; phylum Thermoplasmatota; class Poseidoniia; order Poseidoniales; family Thalassarchaeaceae; genus MGIIb-O1. The sequence continues at coordinate 24,721 of WTHI01000135.1, read as the reverse complement.
TCTTGAGGATGAGACCACATCAATGGAAGAAAGGTTAGTCGCGAGTGTTGTATTGTATCCAGCGGATTCAATTTCTCTTAATTGCCACTCAAAACCACCAGGGGATGTTGAATATATGATCTGCCCTGAATCACTTACTGCGAACATGCGGTAAGGATTGAAGTAAGATACAGAAACGATTGAAGATTCAGGGTCTGGAGCCTCTCTGTAATCCCATGTTGTGCCTCCATCATCTGTAGCGAGAATGGTACCTGCATTACCAACCACCAATCCGTCTTCAGCACCGTTGAAGTCAACATCGTGCAGGTTTTCAGTGAAACTTGTTGTCCTATTCCACCAAGTCTGATCAGTGTATTGCCAGATTAATCCTGCATTTCCTACAATTATCAGGGAATCTTCTCCTGCTAATGCGATACTCTTCATTCCCGTTTGGTTAGAGTCTATAGTAATCCATTCTGATTCTAAACCATCTTTCATGTAGATTACCCCATCAGAAGACAATACAGCCATTGAGTTCTCATACGAATCTGCTGAGATTAAATCAACATCTCCTAAATTAGTATGATTTTGCCACGTTGCACCGGAGTCTTCGCTAAATCTTACGATTCCAGAATCTCCGAATACCCAGACTCGTTCTCCATGGATAACTGCCGCATTTAGGTCCTGGTCCGTCCAACTTTCGGCTTCGTTCCATCCGGTAATTGTCTCTTGTCCGCTCGAATGGGGGATTGAACAAATTAACAATATAGAGACTAGAATTACAACCCTAGACTTAGAGTCAATTGACGACCAAGAGAAAATTCTCTCGATACCCGGAGAGGCTCTATTCACAAATTGAGCACACAGAAGTTAGAATATAGAATCGACCCGTATTACATGGTGATTTATTTTAGTATCATCAAAAATTAAGAGCATTAGTATTAGCAATGTTCAAGGTTGTCTTTCAATGGCCCTTGTTGTATGGGCGAGATGATTTACCACGGTAAGGTGAAGCAAGTTTGGAGTACAGATAATCCGGATATAATCGAATTTAGGTATACTGACCAAATTAGCGTTTTCGACCAAATTATTCCTAGCCTAATTCCTCGAAAGGGTGAGTCATTAAACAGAACCTCTTGTCACTGGTTCAAACTTGTTGAAGAAGCAGGAATTTGTGACACCCATGTTATCGAAATGAATGCACCCGATAGAGTGTTAGCGCGAAGATTCGATGTTATTCGTGAGCCTGGTGCAATATCGAGAGACCAAGAAAATGTCTTCGTACCATTGGAAGTGATTTGTCGACATTATCTTGCAGGTAGCGGTTGGAGAAGATATGCAAGGGGCGACGCCCCTGCTGAAGAATTTGGATTTGAACCTGGAACCATACTAGAGGAAGGAGTAAAACTTCCAAAGCCATACCTTGAGGTATCGACCAAATTCGAAAAATTCGATAGATTACTCGATAGAGCGGAGGCATTGGAAATCTCCAATCTTACCGACGAGGAATTTGATTCGATTCTCGAAATTGTTGTCAAGGTTGACGAAATAATCGAGAGCGAGGCCGCAAAGCGTGGATTAATCCATGTCGATGGAAAGAAAGAATTCGCCTTAGGAGAAGGCAGAGTTCCGGTCTTGGTGGATTCATTCGGAACCTTAGATGAAGACAGATGGTGGGATGCTGAAGCATATGACAAGGGAGAGATTGTGCAACTTTCGAAAGAATTTGTCAGAGGTCATTACCTAGAGACCGGTCATCACTCTGAACTTTACGCGGCGAGAGAGGCAGGAACTGAAGAGCCACCAATTCCTGCTTTACCACAATCAATTATTGATCAAACCTCAACTCTTTATGCAGATATGTTTGAAAGATTAACTGGTCAAGAATTCTAGTTTTAGGAATGTTTCCTCATCAGAATACCGCACTTTCTTTTTTCTGCTCCGCGTAAAATGATAGTTAGATGTCGAAAAGCATCGGCAACTCCACCGTCTAAAGGTTCACTTGGGTCAACTGCCCATTTGCCTTTTTGGATTGCTCGACGGAGATTAGTCACATCTCTTGAATCAAGCCAGCCGCATAATTCCAAACCGCCCATGCCAGAAGAAAATCCTCCTTCTCCAAGAAATTCTTCATCTAGGCCAAGAGTTAGTTTTGCAAGCAATTCATGAAGGCCATCCTCACTCTTTTCAATTGTATGATTTAGTAGATATTCTATCGCATTACCTCCTTCGATCGGGAATCTTCCGATTCTTTCTCTACTAACTCCTTTGTCTAATGGTTCTGGCATTCCTCCGTCGCCTTTCCAAGCGACTGAACACAGGAATAGCATCATTGCAGGATCCATGATTGGATTTTCTCCCTCCTCTAATTCAAGAATTGATGAGGGGATCGCTTCTAACGATTTTATTTCTGTATGGTCGCCTCCTTGTGAGGATTGAATTGAAGGGATCAATTCTAGCGGGTCATGCCGTAAAGGCTCGAAAGTATAGAATGGACTAGGAGGGATGTAGCGGTTCATTCTAGCACCTGTGTTTAGTCGTCGCCGGTCAAACGCTTCAACCTGCTCTCAAAGTCGTCTAATTGTCGTTCAACGACTTCTGGAGTATCCTCTACGATTTGATTGTTGATATTCTCCTCATTTTCAATTATTGTATTTTCTTGAATATTTTCCTCGACCAAATTCTCAGAGGGCACAGGTGGTTTTGGAAGCTTAGTTTCCTGCTTTTTCTTGCTAAGAATGGACTCAGTCATATCCAATAATTTCTTCCTTTCGCGTTGATTGTAAAGGATCCATGTCAGAGTAAGTGCCAATGATATTACAAGAATGGCCGAGCCAATTGCCGTAAACCATTCAAAGCCTGAATCATTATTTACAGAACCACCAGAAAGAATCAATTTTGCTTCATTGTCGGTTGGATCGGAATCAACATCCCAAGGGAATTTGCATTGCACCGTCACAATGATTTCCGTACCATCTGGTGCATCATCCAAAGATGGGCGGTCCAACTTTGGTTCTGGGGGATAAGTTCCTGAGAAATCGATTTCATGGGTGGCTGTATGGCTGCCTGCGATTACTAAAATGCTACAATCGGCATCAGTCAGTAGGTGGTGATACTCTCTCTTTGTCAATACCTTGATTTTTTGAGTATCACCTTGCCCATCAAGTTCAAGAGCAACCAAACCAATATTCCAATCATTTCGACGAATTTCAAATTCAGTCTCATCAGACGCAATAACAATTCCTCTTTCATCTAATAACCGAATAACCAGACTCCTCATTCCCGGCTGCGGGTCCCATGAATTAGCACTTAGGTTAACTTGACCAGAAGTTGTGTTTGCATCCAAATTACCTTCAGTTGAGTCTAACATTTTTCCTTCATCGTCGATTAGGATTACAGTATAGCTGAATGGTTGGGTTCCATTGGCAACTGTACATTCTGCCCTCACTGAGTCTACAGATCCTGTTATCGAGCAGGTTGCATACCTAAGCGCAGGTTCGATGACATATGCTGTGTATGGTAAGACTGTGTTCGAATCCACAGTAACTTGAGTGCCACTAGTTGCTGTGTTGGCTTGCCACGCCCAACCACCTTGCAAATCCCATTGTAGATTTGACTGAACATCATCAACAACCGAGGAATCAGGTGAAGTTCCGTGTATGTCTAGTAGAACACTGTCTCCTTGCATTGATACAATCACAGGTGAAGATGCCCATGAATGATCTTCGTATTGAGTATCGAGAGAAATTTCCCTTTGATTACCTGCTTCATCTTGTGCCAAGATTCTGATGGTTCTAGATTCCCCCTCCCAATCTGAGGATGGAATTACCTCTAATGGAACTCCTGTGATTTCTCCCACTCCAATAACCACCTGAGTAGGCCCTGAAACTAGCCAACCTTGAGGTAGGCTAAGTACCTCAAGTGAAATTGTTGTAGGCGCATTGCCCTGATTATGTAATTCTGCATGGGGATACCCTCCATTGTCTGAAACAATCCAATTCCCACTACCTTGAAGGCTGAATTCATGAATCTCTGCAACTCTAAGCGGCAATGTAATGGTAGCCTCACTGCTTCCATCTCCTTCCCTTAATCTAACCAATAACTCAACGGTTCTTCCGTGCCTAGCAGTAGAGGGTGGGGTGATTTGTAAATCTAGAGTAGCTGTACTTCCTGGGTCTAAGATTGGTAATTCATCTGGTGTATCAACCTCCCATCCAATTTCTCCGTCCACCTGTACGCTTACGTATGGGCGAGTTGGCGAATTTCCTTCCTGGACAATAGTTAGTGAAACCGTAGACCCAGAGGGGTCAATCTCCAAATCCGCATTAGTTGCTATGGCATTCCAACCCGCTACGTGGGAAACTTCTATTGTGAATGTAAAGGTATGAATTTCGACTTCAAATGCTACTATTGAAGCACTAACTTGGTAGGTTGTTCCATTCCAAGCACCAAGAGGTACTTCCACTACCAAATATAGTGTTGTGGAACTGTTTACCGGAACTGATGATACATTATCGCCAAAGATGTTCCAATCGGTTACCGAATCGGCACCCTGGTGATTGAGCAGACCTAAAGCGGATACAGAAAGGTCGTCGTCAAGATTTCCAATATTCGTTGCATAAATTTCGACGGCAAAGGAATCACCGGGGCTAATTGCAAATGTATTGTCCTCAACATCGCCAAGTGCTGAATAAAGTACTACATCCCAACGATGATCTTGTCTTGCTTCAAGCGTCAGGATGACCGAATCTGATATTGTTGTATTTCCTTCAGAGGTCATGAATAACTCAATACTAACCGGAGTTCTTGCAGGGGTTGTATCTGGTAAAATAATCTCAACTGGAAGAGTCCTCAAACTTCCCGCGCTTAGGGTCACTCTTGAGTTACTGAAGGTGACTGATATACCAGGGTCTTCTGTAAGATAGTCATCCAATATTACTGCGTGAGACATGACGTAGGTATCTTCACCATTTCCTGGATTATACAACCGAACCGTTGCTGGTATAGATTCCTCTACTTCTACTAAATGAGGTGATTCTGTAGGTGATACCAATGTAAGAGAAGTCCTGTAAATTTGCATGACCTCAACCGATAATCGAAGCGAATAATCCGAACCAAGGCTACTAGAATCTGTGAATGAATGGAAAGCAGGGGGAGCATCGACAGGAAGTTCTACAGACAATATGCCACTTACTCTTGAACCAGGAATTCCTTGCATCGTAATATCATCTCCACTTATCGATAATGAACCGGAACCCGACCAAATCCAATCTTCTATTCCCATTCCAGCGTCACTAATTTTCCAATCTAAAACTCCAGAAGAGGCTGGAAGGTCTGCAATAACATTCCATTGCAATGTATTCTCAGGCATGCTCCTCTGGTGATTGGTTTCGGTTACAACACTTGTAGCGATGAATTGTAATTGCACGGTTTGACAGGTTTCCTCTTCTCCGCTCCCAACACACATGGTAAGCGGGGTAGTAACGCTATCTCCTAGCGATGCATCTGTTGGTACATTTAGTCTCGCAGAGATGATTTTTTCTTCTCCAGCAGACAGAGTTAATGCGGGTATTTCATTTCCAATTTCATCGTGTAAGGTTAAGCTATTTTCAGCAGAATCCCAAGATGTACTATCCCAGAACATAGATATTGAATTTTCATCAGCGTTCCCGAGATTTTCTACGACCAACCATGCTTTAGCAGAATCTCCAATTAGACCATAGCCGCTACTAGCGGTAGTCCCCGCCGGTCCTCTAATCGACAACCCACGTGTACGGTTTGCCTCGACTGGTAAAACTCCGCTAACGCTAACATTCTGATCTTCGTCTAGGGTAAGAGTTAGCGAAAGATATCCTGCATCAGAACCATCTGCATTTATTGGCGCGTTAATCCTAAGAGAGGGAGTCCAAGTTCCATCTGCAGAAATTTGAATGGACGTAATTCCTCCTGGTGTTTCATCACTCCAGGTCCACCCTTGTGGCAAATTACTAGCGTCGACGTTCATACTCCAAACACCGGCTAGACGGCCAGTTGAGCGAACAGTTGGTTGACCAATGGTTGATTCTCCTGGATTAACTCTAACAGGATTCGTAGGCATCTCAAATGTAGCATTGTAAGGTGGCACAATCGTCAAAGTGGTCGATTGTGCATCATTGTCATAACGAGATTGAGTTACATTTTGGTATGGGTCGAGTACCAATTCGAAATTATATTCTCCAAGTCCACCTGACCATTCGACAGAGAAGGATTCGAACCCTGCTGAACCAGTGGGGTCAGTCGGTTCTAAGCTGCTAGCACGATGGCGTGCTATCTCTGTTCCATCAGCGTATAGGACTGCGTCTACAGCCTCATCAATTTCAATGGTTCCTGCATTTTCAAAGAAGGCTGTAATCGTGACTTCTTCGTTAGGATTAGGTGCACTTGGATTGAATTCTATTGCACGCCCATCTAGTAATGGCCTAACGTCGGCAAGAGCCGTAGAGATTACTGTATCACCCAGAACTATATCCAAAGTTGCATCTCCATCAAGATCTGCTAAGGCTGGAGATGACCAAGTTCTGTGGTCAACTTCGACCTCATTGTTCCAATTATCGTTAATTGCGGCTTGAGTCCCAGTATCTCCATCCCAAGCCCAAAGAGTTCTTCCATATGCCACTAACAATTCCGGCGCGCCACTACCATCAATATCCATCCAGACTGGTTGTGCAACAGCAATTTCGTCATTAGGGGAGCCGCTAGATTGCTCTAAGTCATTGTACCATTCAATTTGAGGATTATTCCCTGATACATCGTGGCAGCCTGCATGCCCATGCCTTGCAGTAGTCTCCTGATACCAAGTTACCCAGCAAACTCTATCGATGACACTATCATTGTCTGTATCTATTGCTATTGGTGGGGCATCAGCGTATCCATTTACAGCCTCAAATGACCAAATTTCAGATCCATCATCAATCTCTAGCCCTCTAAATTCTGCACCATCGACACTGCTTGAACCATCTGCATCGGTTGGTATTGAAATTATCATTTCAGGTGTGGAATCAGAATCTAAGTTAGCAATTACCGGCCCTGGGAGTCTAATGTGAGGCACATCAGAATCGCCATCTAAATTTGACAGACTAAGAGACCATAGTTGGTCCCCCGATACAGAATTTAATTTCCAAACCCACATCGCTCCACTGGAAGCTTCAGTGGTTGTGAGTAAAACATAGGCAGTTTGATCATCAACTTGAGCAAATGATGGATCGGAGGGATGGCTTCCATCCTCTAACGTAGATTGCCATATTGGGGTAGGCACTCCATTTGCTCCAAGAGGCAGTGCTAAGACTACGGGGTTTTCGTTATCGTCGATAACCGCAAGGACCAATTCAGCGTCTCCGTCCAAATCAAGATCAGCGAGCAAGGGTTGAGTTGTGGGTCTATGCCCACCTAACCAAGAAGAGGTATAGGGTCCATTTGTACTTCCTATCTGCAGGTTATCGTCAGTATAACTCCAAAGCAACTCTCCGCTTTTTGAGCCCCCCGGCGACCAACCTGTTACTGAGCAATGAAGTCTAGGAGAGTAAGCATCAACATACAGAGCACTACCTGCGTCGTAGACAATTATGACTTCTTGCATTCCATCATCATCAAGGTCTACAATAACTGGTGAAGCCTTGATTATCTCGGTGGCTCCCAAATCTACCTCCCAAGCCAAATCAGCATCTTCGCCTTCGATAATTTTCACAACACTGTGATCGTTACCCCCGACTACTTCGGTTTGGATTAGCACAATGAATAGGGAATCTCCTCCACATCTTTCCATGGCTGCCTCATCAGTGACAATTTGTTGACTAAAATCTCCGACTGGGGTTCCGAGTGCGTCCGTGCCTATCGAATAGGTGCCATATTCCCAATTGATCACTGGGTCGACAATAGAGGATAATTCGGTTGCATTACTCGGGGAATCAGTCCCTGCTCCACCGGTTGGGGAATGGAGAGGCCCTTCGGATGTTCTTTGAGATATTCTTCCAGGCTGCGGCCAAGGCTGCCCTCCATCTATCCAAGGCTCTACAGTTCCTGTGAATGAGGAATCATTCTCTAAATCGTCCAATTTTCGGTCATGATTTGGATTAATCATGAGCATAGGAGATACCGAAAGTAGTAACAAACAGACTACTGCCAGGAACGCTTTCCGCTTCCTAGAGGGTTCGAAACTCGGACTCTGCATGCTCATCAGAGTCGAACTTGCGCTTTCCGAGCCACTTGAAGGTTAGGGGTAAACTCTCATTCAGACCTACGGTCTGAGGGTAATTTACATATCGCCGAGAGTATTTCTACCCCAGAATCTCATCCGTTGCGCTTATAGCAGGGCCTTAGGTCGGCGAATCGCACGGACCTCTCCTCTGGAGGCACAGCCGATGAGGGACGGGAGGGTTAACCTGCCTTTCCTCCGACTGAACTCGGAGCGGTCCGGCGATTGGAGGAAACCGAATGTACAGCCTAGTAACAATGGAGGATACCATCAGAATCCCAGCGGAATATATCCGAAAGGGACGCAAGTTGGAGGACCATATTGACGATTTGGCCCATGCAGCTTTTGAGGGTCGATTTGATGAAGACGAAAACTACACACTGCTAACCTATGATCACGAAACCGTAGGTCGTGGAAAGATAATTCACGGCGATGGTGCAATCTATCAGAGAGTACGCTTCAAGGCGCTACATTTCACAATGGAAGCAAACGAGGTAGTAGATGGGGCAGTTTCCGAGGTTTCCGAATACGGCGCATTCGTTCGCATCGGGCCAATTGAGGCACTACTCCACAAGTCACAGATTCTTGATGAACCGGTTCAAGTAAATATGGGTATAAGGAGAATCGAAGGTTCTCAATCCGGCAAGCATATCGAAGAGGGTTCGTATGTTCGCTCCCGAATCGTTTCAAAGGCGATTAACCAAAACGACCCAAGGTCCAGTAAGATTGGTTTGAACTGTAAGATGGCAGGCCTTGGCGCTCACGATTGGTTAACTAGAGGTGATTGAGAATGGCCAAATCCTTCGCTTGCGGGGAGTGTAACAGAATTCTTCCAGATCCTGAGAAGAAAAGCGACCCACCACAATGCATGCATTGCCCATCCGCGCCAGTAACAACAGACTGGTCTGGTTATGTTGTCATTATGCACCCTAAGCGCTCCGAAGTAGCTCAGAAATTGAACATCAACGACCCCGGGTCCTACGCTTTGAAGGTGAACATACGATAAGGAGGAAATGAATATGGAAATTATTGAGAGAAAAGAAAATCCATTGCTTAACAGAGTAGAGATTAGTTTCCGCTGGAATCACTCCAAAGGAGCAACACCTACACTTTCTGACATGGTTGCAGCTGCTGCAAAGGCTGAACCTGGCTCAAAGAAAGAATTGACTTTCGTGAAGAATGTTAACACCCGTTTTGGCCGCCCACAGACTACTGGAATCGCAGTCATCTATGGTGATGCTAAATCAGCAACACTAGAGCCGGAATTTGTTCATAACCGCCACAACGCAATACACTCACCAGGTGATTCAGAGGAGCCAGCTGCTCCAGAACCTGTTGCTGAGGAGTCCTCTGAGGAAGAAGTAGAGGCGGATTCAGAAGAGGGAGGCGATGAGTGATGTCCGATAGCCCGAACGCAAATGCGAAATGGTCGAAATACACAATCGAAGGTGACGAGTTAGTAAGGGCAGAAACCTGTCCAACCTGTGGACCTGGTGTTTTCCTAGGCCAACACTCTGATCGCAAAACCTGTGGAAAGTGTGGCCATACAGTCAAGAACGAATAATCGTAAAATCACTCAAGGTCCCATCATTTGTCAAGACCTTGTCTGCAACAAAGCCAACGCCTAGTTGATTTCTAGGTGAAATCTCTAGGCTTGAATTGCTTAATCGACCATCGAATCTCCAACCCGTAAACTCCCAGTTGCCATTTCTATTTCTTGCAGCAAATAATGGGCCAGGGGTGTTATGAGATTGCAAAACAGTCTCTCTATTTGAAATTAGAAATCCTCCTTCTGATAAAGTCAGCAAATGCAAATCCCCTGAATGAAATACTCTTTCTATTCTATCTGAGATTTGTAAGCTTCTCCTATCGATTTCAACACCAGAATCTGCCGAAATATCCACTACCAATCCATTATCATACCAAATGCTCAGAAAATCATCATATTGTGAAATTGAAATTGCAGTTTCAGTTCCCCTCAATTTACCATCAATGGTACTGGGTAGGCTAGATCGCCACACCTCATTTGCTTCCCTGTCCATTCGATATACGCCTTTACCACGTAAGACAAAGCAGAAGTCATCACCAATGGCAGTAAGGCATGTGGGTTCAGAGTCAAGGGCGTGAGACCAAACTGAGTTTTTTGGGTGTAGAGACATAGGGTCCAAAGAAGTCCTCAGTTCACCACGTGAATTGCCATTTTCCCAGATATTGGACAAATTTAGGCTGGAAATTCTTGCCAATCTCATTTCTGCTTCTAGCCAAATTCCAATCCAATAATCACCCAAGTTAGTTGAGTGAGTAATCGTTGAGGGGAATGGAATAGAATAGTCTTCAATCAATTTACCCTCATTATCCAGTTTTGCTAATTCACCAAGACTTCCTATAACGACATAAGTCTCTCCACAATCAACCACTTGAGTTGGAGTGAAGGGGATAGTTCGTTCCACGACTTGACCCACCGGTTCTTGTGTTTGAACCTGTGGTGCGACTGACTCTGGTTATTCAATTCATGATTGGATGGGTTGAAGTCATTAGGCTTCTAGCAGGCTTCTATGGTGACACTTCTGCTAGCGTCGAAAGCAGATAACGCCTCTGTTAATCTCCATGAAGCAGTTGTTGGTCTTGGAGGCTGGGATGCTCCTGAAATATTGCCTCATGGATTATTCATGAGGCACTCTACTCAACCAGTTCATCTACTATTAATCGAAAAGTTACACATTTATGCGGATGGTATTGATATAATTCACGAAAAACAGACTGCAGAGACAGTAGATGAAGTCCTAGTCCTTTCCCGCCACGCTGCCAAAAGTGGCCTCCCTTCCCTTACCGTTCATGCAATAGGTGTCCCTGGTGAAATACCGCATGGAGAAGAAGGATTTGCTGGTGGCATAAAGGGCATTGCGGTGCCTCCATCGCCGAGATTTTCTGCCATATATTCGGCCCTTAGGGAAGAATCCTCTAAATCAGAATTAGCGGATGAATTTGAGGTCAGTTTAGAAACAACTCATCATGGTCCAGTTCTTACCAAACCTACACTTTACCTAGAGATAGGATCTACAGAATCTGAGTGGATTCGCAAAGATGCCGCAATGCTTTGGGCAGCAGTGATCTCTAGGGTTCTAGGGTTATCTGATAAATCTCCCGAAGGTGAATGGTTTGGTGAAGGGGATGTTATGATTGGCCTTGGAGGCGGCCATTATGCTCCCCGTCATTCGGATATTGCAATTCGAAGTGGTTTGCCATTTGGTCATTTATTGGCAAATTATGCATTAATTTTTGATGATCAAAACAAAGAATCTCCATCTGGTCCTTGGCGACATAGTTTGTTGGAAGCAATTGAAAAAACCCGTATTGCATTTCCTGGTGGAACCATATTTGCGCATCTTGATCGTAAATCGTTCAAAGGCTGGCAACGAAATGCAATCATTGCAGAATTATCCTCCCTTGATGTTGAAGTTCGCCGAGGGAAGGAGATTATTCCTTGAGCAAGCGTGAAAGTGCTCCTGTCACACGGCCTTCGATATGGGGGCACTCGGCCGTCTCGTCATGCTGATGATGCCAATCACTCCAAGATTCGTCGTAGGGTGGGTAGCAAAGAGGTATGTTGCCGGCCCAGATTTAGAGAGCGCATTGCAGGTAATGCGCTCAATGAAATCTCAGGGTGCTTGTTTTACTCTAGACGTATTGGGCGAAGAGATAACTAGCTTAGAAGAAGCGAACTTTTTCGTAAACGAATATCATAGGGCGTTGGATGCAATCATTGCAGAAGATATGGATGCAAATATTTCTCTCAAACCAACCGCTTTTGGATTATTAATTGATGAAAAGCAAGCACTAGAAAATATTGAGAAAATTACTAGAATTGCATCAAAAAACAATATCTTCGTAAGATTGGATATGGAAGATAATAGGGTGACTCAGTCCACTATTGACATTGTAATTGAGATGCATAATCGTGGATTAACCAACATTGGCACAGTCCTCCAATCTAGGTTGTTTAGAACTGGAGAGGACATCACTTCACTTTCGTCAATATTGGGCGGTAATTCAGACGTTAGAATTTGTAAGGGAATTTACCTTGAACCTGAAGATATTGCTCACACGAAATATCATGATATTGTCCTAGCAACAAATAAGGCGATTGAAGACTTATTAGATGTAGGAGCATACACCGCTATTGCATCTCATGACATACCTGTAATCGACCATTCAATAGCGGCATTAGAAGACAGGGGTATGGGTCCAACAATAGATGATCCGAGAGGAAATGCAGGTCCAGAAAGAAGTGGAAAGGGACCGGGATATGAGTTTCAATTTCTTCTTGGAGTCAGAGGCAATATACGACGAAAGTTGGCAAAAGAAGGTCATCTAACACGTGTATACATCCCCTATGGCAGTAGGTGGTACGAGTATAGTATGCGCCGATTAAGAGAGAACCCCGATGTGGCTTGGCATGTAGCAAAGAGCATAATTATGCCATGGACAAATAGACGATAATCATCGCCTATTTTGTCTTCGGTCTTCTCTAGGATTGTATGGAGGATGGAGATAAATTCGCCTAAGGTCAACTGCAGGCCGCTTACCTCGAAGGGTTCTCCCCTTTCCGGTATGCAGTGCCCGAATTCTCCAACGGACTCCTTCTATTTCCATAATTGAACCACATGAAAACACCTTATCAGGAGAGCATTCAATAGTTTTTGAACTACTTTCTTCACCATCTGTCATTGTTAAACGAACTTTGCATTTATCACAGCGGACAGCCCAAAGTGTTGAGATTTCTTTGGCTACCATAGTTTGCTTTGATCTAGTGTCCGAATCATCTATTCTGGTAACTCTGTATAGTATTCCATCATGGTCAAAAACATCACCTACAGAGATCAATTCATCATCATCTGATTCAATAGACTGTGTTTGACTTTCGGCTCCATCGGAAAGTATTGAAGTAATCTTGATTGCTTTACCAGGTCTCAAGTGAAGGGTTTGCACCTCATTGCAATCAACACATTGGATCAGTAGGTCCTCTCCTTCTCCCTTGTTGACTCTGCGAAGTATTCGATGCTCTGTGAAATCTTCACAATTAGAACATTCAGAGACGTCAACCGTCTCCTCGTCATCTAGCCCTTCGTTCACATCTGCGCGGCTGACCTACCGTTCTTGAAGCCATCCGCGCGTGGGATGGTTCAAGAGAGGGTCACTGGAGGCGCTATTATGAGTGAGATAGGGGATGGATTTGGACTTCCAACTATGTCTCAAAGGGAGATGTTTGAGCAACTTCTTGGTGATGATGAATCAAGAAGTGGTTCTGAACCTGAAATCGCTGCTGCTATCGGCGAACAAATGATTCACATGGATTTGAGGCCATTACCTCGCTCTATTAGAAAAAGGATACGTGATATAGCGGGTCGAATTCCTGCCAAAAATGTAGTAATTATCGGCGGAGGTATCGGCCATCTTACCGCTTGGATGATGGATTTATGGTGCGGTGATCCTGCTATCGAAGATTCTGAGGGCAGTAACCGTCCTGAGACACTTCGTGTCATTGAGGAAGGTGGAAAATTTGGAGTAATCATTGATAGATTACTTCGCCGATATGATGCTTCTAACTGGGCACAGGTGATTTCAGACCCTTGGAGTGAAATTGCTGCTGAGACTGAATCTTGGAATGCAGCGAATGCCACACTTCCCGATGTTGCTAGAAGTGCTCCTCTCCCTCAACCAATAGATCTCGTAATCATCGATTTACCAGAGATAGAGAGAGTTCGAGCTGCAACTCTGGCATTCAATCTACTAGCACCAGGTGGAGTAGTAATGGCCTTGGAACCACAAGTGCCAACTGGAGATGTTGGTGAGCCAGTAACAGGCGTGGAAATGACTCCCGCACAACAGGTCGTAGCTTCATTCAATGAATGGATTGAATTTGTTCAATCGGTCAACTCCAACCACTCTGCCGCCTTTGTTGAACTGGCAGGAGGAACACTAGGAGTCTTCCTTCGCTCTGCCTGATTTGAATCGTTAATGTCGATGTGTTGTAAATAACTAGAAGAGTATTCTACCTCTTCTTCTGAACTCGAATTGCTCAATGCCTCTAACATCAAATCAATTCGAAATATTCCATAACCAAACTTGTCATCATGTTCAGATTGTCCATCGTCCATTTGTGAATTTTCGCTCAATTGCGTTTTGATAAATTCAATTGCATTTGGGCCGCCTGAAGTGCCCTCTCTTTGCAACTCAGGGTGGGCTTCGAGAATTATTGCCAATCCTCCCGAGACCCAAGCGGTAGCGGCTGAGGTTCCACTCGCCCAACCCCACCATGCGCCATCTCCGGCACCTCCCGCGAATAGAATGGGCACTTCCGCTCCGGGAGCCAAAATTTCGGGTTTCATATCGGGATCTGAACGAGGCAACATTGGAGGCCAAAGTCTACCATCATTATCTCCCTGTGAACTTCCTCTCCAAACGTTGCCCAGCCTAGTCGCTCCACCAACACAGATCACATCCTCTACTGAGCCAGGTGAGGACACGTCTCCATCATCGTCCTGTCCATCATTTCCTGCTGCCGCAACCACGAATATTCCTTGATCAAGAGCATCTTGAACCGCGCTTTCAAGTTGGTCAGTAGTAATTCCACCAAAACTAATCCCTCCTTCTCCGCCTAAGCTCAATGAGATTATGTCGGCCTGATTATCGGCGCACCAATCCACCGCCTCAGCAATTCCGGTATCTGTGCCTTCTCCATTGGAATCTATTGCCTTTGCAACCAATAAATCAACACCTTGAGCATTTCCACTGAGTCCATTTTTCGCAACTATAATTCCTGCCATTGCGGTTCCATGACCCTCGTCATCATATGGCTCATTTTGCCCATTAATTACATCTAACCAACCGGCTAATGCAAGGTGCTGTAAATCGGGATGACTCATTTCGATACCAGAATCAACTACACAAACTACAACACCGCTTCCATCCAATCCCGATACTTCGTCGAATCCTGTCAATTCTTGGTACGATTGCTCCCATCCGGTCAAGGTTGGTGGAGGGCCTCCAATCAATATCTCATCAGCCACTGATTTAAGCCAAAGGAAAATGACTGAAGCCACTAGGATAAATGCTAATGTAGAAACTGAGCCAATCAACCATGGCAATGCGCTATTGTCTTTTGTTGGGTTGTTAACTTCAGATGGATTTTCGATTGTTTCCTCTTCCATCCTAAATGACTCCAAATTGTGAAATTACCAGGCTTCAGATCGTGAAAAGTGACTCATTACAGTGGTGCTTGAACCACACTCCCTACAAGATATTCTTGCTGGTATTATTGTATTGCATTCCGCGCAAGCTGTACCCGGTGCGCCATTTCCTTCACAATTCGAGCAAGGCACCTGAATACTACCATCCTGATTTCTAACAGCAACGGAATCGGCACTACAAATTGGACAAGATCCTTGGCTCCGGCTTGCCTTTTTGGGGACAAATTCGCCCGCAACTTCCCTTGCTCGAACGGATTGAATACGATCTCCTGCTGCGCCTAACATAAATTGTGGATACCACAATACATGGACCAGCAAAGCCATAGAAATAATTCCAAACAACGCATAAATTACTACATACAGAGTCATATCATTTTCAATTGGTGGACGAGGAGAAACCGCATGTGCTCCAGCCCAAGATGAAACATTCAGAAATACAATCCAGGTTGCCAAATTCAAGCTCCATGCTTTCAGACTATGATCTCTCCATGCCTTCTGAACTACCCTCGGATCAGGATGCGTATGCCGCTCTTCGACATGTATGTCTCTAGTTTCGATTACTGCTCTATGTACAACAATTACCGCGAGGAAAATTAGAACTAGATTTCCTATAGCAAAACCTGCCCAATCTCCGGTACTTGTGCCGAATGGGAAGTCGCTGGCTGATGAATGGCTGACCACAAATCCAAGTTGGACCGCCAATGTCGCTATCATCAACCAGACAAGATTTTCTCTCATGAGTGGGAATCTTGTCCAAAGCAAAGCAAAGAAGCCAATCCAGGCAATTATTGAAAGTAAAGCCAACATAAGTGAGAAATCATTGACGTGTAGAAATCCTGCTTCATCTCCATAAAGACCCCATCTGTTGTAATCGCCTCCAGATGCTATTTCGCCAATTCCTAGATCCCAAGCGCCGAGGATTATCGATAGAGAACCGATGCCAATAATCATGGCTTCAGTAACTCCCCATTGTTGGGATATCATCTTACCATGAAAGGTGTATTCTTGAATTAGTGAATCCAAAGGGGCTAATCTAGAATTACGTTCTTCTAACTTGAAAGGAAGTTCTATATCACTCAGACGAACTTGGCTTGCATCAGCCAAATCCTCATCGATTGTATCGACCTCAACTTCCTCCACGTATCACACCGCGAAGAATCAACCATAAGAAATACACTTGAATCTGGGATTGCTAAATGGCAATATAAACCCTTTACAGAGGGGTTGAGTTTGAGTGGCGCCGAGAGGGAGATTTGAACTCCCGAGGGTAGAACCCACATGATTTCCAGTCATGCGCAATACCAGGCTATGCGACCTCGGCTTGTATCCTTCGAGATACGACCTTGACTTTAGTCTGACGCAGTATTTCTTTGCAACCTTGATGGGTCTCAAATCGCCTGCCCCAACCCGCAGTCGTTAAATCGGTTCTGTCGGTGGCGCGTTCACTGCCACTGTGGCTTAGGGGTATAGCGTCGCCTTGGTAAGGCGAAGGTCGGGGGTTCAATTCCCCCCAGTGGCTCCAATGTAGTTATTTTCTCCAAAATTATTTATTGTATAAATCGAACAATTATTACTCAATTTCCCCCTGTTCGTAGAACAGGGACCGAGTTGTATATAATCTCACTATGCTTGTTAGGGCCATGCCCGCCAGCCGCCGCAGACTAGCAACCGCCCTTGTTTTGTTGATGATATTCGCTCCATTTGCCAGTGCAGGAGTGACAAATTGGACTATCACAACGCCAATTAATCCTGATGATGATGGGGTAACCACGAATGCCTTCAGCGTTCCAAGTAACGAAACTATAGTCGATGGCTGGATTTCAGTAAATAGCAATCCAATGGCTTCGTCTAACCTTGACTCGATTTCAATAAGCGGTGATGATTTCGACAACGGGACATATGACGGGGCTACAGGTTCAGTGTTGGACGGCAACTTGACAATGTATGACGACGGAAGTACGTCGTCGGTGTGGAACTTTGATGATAATGGCAATTTCACAATTGCAATGGCGGATGATTATCACTCAGGTCCAGGGGAACATCTTTGGCAATTAGAAAACCCAATCGCACCATCGACTGAATGTGGGGATTTACTTCTTTACAATCTATCTTCGGGTTTCGATCTAGACTTTGACCTCGCCCTAGATGATGATGAAATAACTTCCACAGAAAATCTATGCCAGACTAATATGACAATCGAAAATGGCACAGGACAACCTCCAGCCGGAGACGTTAATGGTACCGTGCAAAATAGTACTGTAACCGTTATGAGTTATACACTCACCACTGGGGACTCTAATTGTCCCTATGGAGGAACACACATTATTTGGGGGAACGATTATTCAATTTATTACGACAAAAATACCTCTCTAAATGCCTCTGAAATCGAAGGAGAATTCTATTTCTGTAACGGACAGGAAGTTTGGTTTGCTTCTTTGCTTGATTTAGGCGGTACCATTGTCGGTGATCAACAACAATTAGCTCATGGTGTTGTTCCATCTGCTCCCTCCGAAGGAGAAGTAGTAGTAGGTACTTTACCAGGTCAAGCATTAGACCCTGGCACAGATGCTTGGTTACTTTTACCATCCTCTGACATTCCCGCAAACCCAGACACCCACGTGAATTACTCGTTGTCTTTTGACCACTGGCATGATGTAGAATCCGGTGACGGCCTTTGGGTTGAACATAGATTGAGAAATGGCTCAGCAGGCTGGGGCGGTTGGACATGGACTGATTTAGAGTCAGGATACACTCATTCTATATCGATGGGTGACCTTGATGTATCCGGCACACCTTCTTCCAGCACAATTCCAGTTTTCGGTGGAGATGCGGTTAGTGGTTGGGTTTCCTCTTTCACAAATCTATCAAACATTTCTGACATCACTACCTTTACTGAAATTCAATTCAGATTTAGGGTCGTAACCTCACTAACTTCTACTGGCTCAGCAGGCTGGTTCCTCGATAACATAAATTATCACAATGATGGTGATAATAGCGGGGCATGGCATCACGGATGTGACGTGAATGGATACGCTGCGTACATGTACACAGGTTACTGTTACTACGGACACAACAAATTGGGTTATCTCACATACTCTGGCTTAGATTTGACAGGCGCTACGGATATTGAATTCGATCTTCATTGGGATTTAGAAGGTTCTGGCTGGGATAATGCCTGCATAGAACTTTCTAACAATAATGGCGGCACCTGGATTGACATTACTTCGACTAGTAGCAGTACATCGACTCAATGTCGGTCTAGATCAGGAGCCATCCCAGGTTATGGATACTCAGACATGGATGGTACCAGTTACGGAGATGATAGTGGTGGGCTTGTTACCATTAAGCCTGACGTGCCAACTGCTTACCAAGTTGCTAACATAACTATTCGATTTGTAGTCCAGACAGACAGTAGTGTAGGATACGGCTATCCAGGAGGCACTTCGGACCCAGATGGTAGAGAGGGTTTGACCGTTTTCGGTTTCAGACCAGTTGACTCAACCGGAGCGACTCTTTACAGCGTTTATTTGGATGGAAACACTCCTACGACACCAAC
>WTHI01000135.1:4369-5606 GCA_011523185.1 Methanobacteriota archaeon | reverse complement strand
CCGGAGCGACTCTTTACAGCGTTTATTTGGATGGAAACACTCCTACGACACCAACTGGAAATGAGTGGAGATTCCTTACTCTAAATTCGGGTTACATAGACAATCAGCATGGCTTTGAGGACTCAGCTGTTACAGAGCCTGAATCTGACGATATGGATGGTTTTACCAGAACAAGTACCAACACTTGTTCAAACTCACCGACATGTGGCTGGGATTTGACTCCGATAATCTCGGATGATTTTGGTCCTAGTGAAGCTGCTTCCTTCCCTTATCTATATGCCATTGGAGCGGGAGGTTCATTCCAAGGTGGTGTCCAAGAGGCAAGCCTAATCACCCCTAATATTTCAGTACCGGAATCGGGAATATCTTTCTTCACATTCGAGATGTGGATGTGCTGGTCATACAGCAATTGGCAAGGTAATATGCACGGTGGAGCTTTGATGGTTCAGGTTGATGGAGGGGCATGGGAACTTGTGAATCCGGGATGGTACTCAGAAACTATGTCTAGCTACTCCTCATTTTCTTATATCCAAACTAATCTTGACGGCATGCCAATTTGGACAGATGAGAGTTGTGATGATGATGATTTCACCTCATATGAGGTATCGATGGCCGAATGGGCAGGAAGTGATGTAAAATTCAAATTCATTGCTGCAGATAAGTACGGTTATGGATACTCTGGCCAACAAGGATGGTTCATTGACAACGTGGGAGTTAGGCAGGGGCATTTCAGTAGCCCTGGAGATTGGATGAGTCAACCAATTGAATTGAATGGCTTAGATTCGTTTAACTTGGGTATCATCGAAATTGAAGGAAAAATTGATGACAATTCGACAGTGACCGGTTCGATTATTGATGCTGTTACCGAAGAGCCAATAATCGGTTTTGAGTCGCTTGATTTCCCGATTAATTTGGCAGGTCTAGATTCTGAAACTCACCCAATCGTGAAGGTAAGATTAGAACTGTCTTCATCAAGTACGATTTCCACTCCAATCATCAGGCATGTCGAGGTTGGAGGCCCTAGGATTCTTTCCGCTGAGTTATTCGATTTCAATGGCTGGAATATTCCATCTGGAGTTGAGGTGATTGATGATTTGCTTAACGCAACAGCCGTTACGAGTACAATCACATCCGAGTACTTAGATTCAATCAGGCCAATTAAGAGAATTAACTTCCTTGGAAATGCCTCAAACAATGTTCTTGTAGCGATTTTGGATGAAAATGGAAACGATATCGC
>WTHI01000135.1:0-4269 GCA_011523185.1 Methanobacteriota archaeon | reverse complement strand
GAGAGTTTGACAATCCTAATTCCGGATGGCGCTATTGCCCATTCAGGACTGTTGGCTATCACATCTGATTCTGATGGCTTCGATAGTTCAATAAACATAGGAATTAATGGATATCAAAAATATACATCTTCTTCAGATCAATATTTGACTTACTTCACATTCTCTCCAAATCAGGTTGCATCCATATCAGCCATGGGTAGTTCCTGGACCGATACGAATGCCAATTCGCGAGATTGGAAAGAAGTTGATGTTACATTGGAGAGTTCTACAACCCAAACAGTTACTCTATCTAGGTTAGCAATATCTTACTCATTGTATGAGACAGTTTCAGATTTGACAAATTCCCTAGCAGCTTATCATACTACAGCTGCCGCGGATAACCCGGGCGCTGTGAATATTAACATACCAACAAATATCACCGCACCTGCTGGACAGATATCGATTAATGGGCAGATAGAGCATGAATTAATGATTAAGAACAAGGATTTCAACGTACCACAAGTTTTCTATCCAGATGGTACGATGTACGAGATAGTGACAATTCACCGACATTTGTACGATAATTCTGAATTGCAAACCATACAATTGGACGGTCACGCCTCGGATGGAGAGACTGTTTCCTTTGAGGTGAGTAACTCTGACGATGATTCATGGGGTATGACTTCTGGTTCAGTTACATTCTCTCAAACATCTGGTTCACAGTTGATGTCTCTCGATACATCTGCTAGTGAAGTATCAGTTGTTGATGGGGGAGATGGCTGGATGGAAGTTCAGGTAACTTGGAAATTTGATATTTCTTGGAACTGGAATGATGTTGATCGAATCAATTGGATTGCCCAAGCATTAGACAGTGATGGGGCTTCTATATGGCCCGCTAATTCCGTAAGTGGTATTTCCGGAAATGCGGTAGAAAATGATTTACAAATTGATTCATTTGAAATTCGTGACCAGTTTGGACGTCTGGTGTCAAATCAGTTCTCGACCTTTTACCCCTTCCCAATTTTGGAGGGCAGTGAAATCAACGTCACAGGCTCGGTTAGATTCCAGAATTCACTTGATACAAGGCCAATGGGTTCTGATTTCCAAGTCCGACTAAATCTATCGGGATCCCTCTTGCTGCTGGATTCCTACGACGATGGAGTGTTCTCTGGAACGTTTAGTACTCCAACAGGACTATCGGAAATCGCAGCATCTCCACAACTGTTCAGAATCGGACCACTGTCAGGTTCTATAGGCGGCGAAGACACATCTGGCCAACCAACGATTGTGGTTATGGTCAATGACTACACCCCTCCTACTGCAGGACCACTTCAGGTAATGACTCCATCTGGTTTACAAAATGCTAACGGGGCGGTCTGGGATCCGTCTCAATCACTCAGCCTGTATGTGACTGTAGAAGAGCCAGAGGCTAGAGGTGAAACACTAACCATGCATTACTGGAGAGCAGACACGGACGATCTAAACTCAAATGGTATTGCCGAAGTCGAAGAATATCTTTCACAAGTCCAACCACTTTCCGCTGGAATGACCGGTGAGCAACAGGTGAGTTTTGCTGGAATTGATGTTTCTGGACAATCTTTCAACAGCCCGGTTCACATTTATCTTGAAGGGACCGATTGGGCAGGCTTGAGTTATCAGGAAGGCGGAACGGGTGGTGGTCCAGGTGCCGATGACTCTTGGGCTAGTGTAATCGTGGCTACCGATGAGCCTACTGAAATTGTAAACAATGGATTCAACCTAGACAGATACACAGGATATCTTCTTGCAGGAGTCCCTCATACCTTTACCATGCAGATAAGCGAACCTAATGGCTTGCAAACCTTGGATAATATCACCATAATGCTATGTGGAGATCGCCTAGATGACAATCTAGGTGAGGTTTCCTACAATCCTGTTACTGGTGAGTTATGGACTGCAGACGATTCTATGGTGTCTCCATTAACTATACAAACACAGCAAATCACTCCAGCGGTTATAGAACTCGCAATGATGTTTGAACTATCATGGGAATACCCATGGGAAGAAGGTCAATTTGGCTGCAAACCAAGTGTCAGCATCATCGATGAGATTACTGAAGTCGCATATGTAAACAACATCGGAGAGTTGACTTGGGTACTAGATAATTCGCTTGTTGCCGTAACTTCTGGAATGTCTGATTTGACACCTCCAATAGTAGTTACAGAAGACGCTCACCTCTACCTAAGGCAAGGTGATGAATTCGAGATGACCGGTGAGGTATTCTATGCCGGTTCAGGAGAAATATTCACTGAAGTTCCTGATGACTTACAAGTAGAGATGACCTTAGTTTATGGTACAGAAGTCATTAGTTCTCTTGCGGATGTTAATGAAGAGGGAGCATGGTATGCTTCGATGACACTCCCGATGCGGGCACCATTCAATCCTACAATGAATGTAACCACAACTGTCCTCAATGTTCCTGGAATGGGAACTACCTCTACAAATACCGACGGTAAAATCACAGTGGACAGTAAATCTCCAACTGTTCTATTCGATCAAATGAATTATCCTGATTCATCCCTGACTGTCTTGGAATCTGATCTTCTCGAAGAAGTTCTAGTATCGTTGACCATTGTTGATGAAATCGGTATGCCTGATTCTGATCTTGAAGTCGCTTGGATTTACCTAAGAGATAACCAACCGGTTGCAGGTACAGAAGATACCGGCAGTCTAAGCCTGTTGTTGGTCGAGGAAGGAAGTCAGGTATTCCAAGGAAAGCTCGACTTTACACCAAATCTTGAAGGATTTACAATTGAAAATGGCGATAGAATCATGTTCTGGGTAACTTCAACCGATAAGGCTGGAAATGAAATCCAAGGCTTGGGTAGTCAACAATCCCCAAGAGCGGTTGCTCTGAGAGTGATGGAGTTCAGTCCTTCCCTAGACAACGTTGTTGTTACGCCAAAGGATCCTCTCCAAGATACAACTGTTGTAATCGAGACATATTGGTCCAACAGTGGAAAGAGAGATGGTACGATAGAGATTAACCTCTACGAACTGACTGGAGACGGAAAGTGGGAAACAGAATCAAACGGTATGGAACTAGAACTGTCTGCTGAGACCTCATCGGTTTATGCAAGATTCGAATGGGTTGCTGGAGCACCAGGACAACCTGTATTGTACATTATTGTTGATGATGACTTTGACAATCCTGCACATCCTGTAAGCGGGTTAGTTGTGCAAGCACCGGTTACCGATGAAGGAACTGATGAAGATGTGATGGTATACCTCATTATGGGAGGAGTATTCCTCGTTGCAGTTGTAATGGTAGGATTCTTTGTTAGCAGGTCTAGGAGTGGTGATGATGATTATTACTACGACGATGATGACTCATATTACGAAGAGGATTACGAATACGATGATGAAGAATATGAGTACGAAGATGATGATTCCGAAAGCGAATGATATCATGCAATATTCATAGATTCGAAATACATCTGAAGTATATGCGAAACCCAATTTAGCCGACAGGCTAACCTGTGCAGTTTATAGACCCCAGAATCCCGAACTTTTGTTTGAGGGGATGAATTCTCCTCGATGGGGGATGGGGACTTGGACCAGCATAGCGATGAGGTTACTGTGGAAGAATTGAGAGGAGAACTAGAGGATTTGAGGACGCTTGTTCATACACTTCTTACGATAATTATGGAGGAAGCTGATGGAGTTCAATCCGGCAATACCCCTCAGATTCCAAACCAACCAAAACGCGGATATTCGATGTGAGTCAATATTCCACGGGTTCCGGATCTATTGATCTCCAAATATACCAGACGCCCATAGTACGGTATGGTTTCCAATTTTCAGCAATCTCATACAACTGAGGTTTCCCTAATGCTTTTCCTTCATTGTATAATTTCTCCATACCCCTGATTAGTCCAATATCATCAATTGGAAAAACATCCGGACGCAATAAGGCGAAAATTAGCAGCATTTGTACTGTCCAGCGACCCACACCGCGCAATTTTACAAGTTCTTCGACTACTTCTTCGTCGCTCATTTCATCCCAATCAATCTTACCCAATCCATCTATCCAAGCCTGAGAGATTCCCATAATATATTCCACCTTTCGGTTAGATAATCCTACTTCTTTGATTTCTTGATGGGGTTTTGCAAGTATCGATTCCGGTGTGACTTGACCTACAAAATCCTCCAATCGAGACCATATTGCTGAGGCTGCGATCACCGAAATTTGTTGTCCAACGATTGATTTGATTAATGTCGCAAATAAGTCACCTCGGCTACTTAACCGAG
>WTHI01000049.1:0-9269 GCA_011523185.1 Methanobacteriota archaeon | reverse complement strand
GCTGGGGCAAGGGTTCCGGTTACTAGGGACGATTTTCCGGAGCCAGATACGCCTGTTACCGCAATCATACACCCTAGTGGTATTTCGACGTCTAAATCTCTCAAGTTGTTTTGTCTGGCCCCTCGAATCGTAAGCATTCTTTCGGCATCGGGGCTCGCCGAATCTTCTGGGAGTGGTATGGACTTTCTTCCTGACAGGTAGGCCGCAGTCATGCTTTCTTTGGAAGAAAGTAATGTTTTGAGTGGGCCGTTGGCCACGACCTCTCCTCCTTCTTTTCCAGCTCCTACTCCTATATCCACTAGCCAATCTGCTTGTCTAAGAGTCGCTTCATCGTGCTCGACCACCAAGAGTGTGTTTCCTAGGTTTGTCAGTTCTCGAAGAGTCTCCAGCAGCCTGTCGTTATCTCTAGCATGAAGGCCAATCGATGGTTCATCGAGGACGTACATAACACCAGTCAGTCTAGTGCCGATTTGAGTTGCTAGGCGGATTCGTTGAGATTCTCCGCCAGAGAGGGTGTTTGCTCTTCGATCTAAGGTGAGATAGTCCAACCCGACTAAAGCGAGGAATCGTAATCTGGCTTCTATTTCTTTGATGATCTCCTTACCAATGAATAGGTTCCTCTCATCGAGGTGCTTGACCAAATTTACAATATCAGTTTCGGGCACATCTCTTTCCAATTTATCCCAAGTATCGTCCACATGTCCTAAGCGCCAATTCTGAACCACCGCAAGAGCCTCGATTACGCTGCAGGAGGAAAAATCCGGAAGTGTGACGTCACCAACTGTGACTCCACTTACAGCATTGTTTAGCTTTCTTCCATTGCATTCCATACAATGTTCATCAGTCATGTAGGAGGCTAGACGTGAGCGTGTTCTGTCAGAGGACGTTTCTGTGTAGGTTCTCCGAATCCTTGCGAATACGCCTTCCCACGGCCTCGTCATATTGTACGATGATCCTTTATCGGAAGTGAATCGGAAATTGATGGCAGTGCTTCCACTACCGTGCAGGAGTATGTCCTTTGCATCTTCATCCAATTCTCCAAATGGCACCCCTGATGGTATTCCATAATGCTCGCAAACTTGTGTCATCTGAGAGCGATACCAACCAGACATCATTGAAGTTCGGAATGGGCGTATGCATCCTTCCTCAACTGTTGCTAGTCTGTCGATAACCAGATCTGATGAGAATTCTCTCTGTACTCCCAATCCCTGACAAGATGGGCAGGCACCTAATGGGTTGTTGAAGGAGAAAACGCGTGGACTCATTTCTGGAAGGAAAGAGCCGTGTTCCGGGCAGGCAAATTCCTCTGTGTAAGATATTGTTTCGCCGATTTGTGTTTGATATCTCTGTTCTTTGGAATTGTCTTCGGGGCCTGCAACTGGTGCTTCTAGACTCTCTACGGCAACTGCGCCCCCGCCTATTCGCATTCCTTCGGATATTGCCTCAGTCAGCCTTTGCTTTGAGGCTCTAGATAGTCTCAATCTATCGACTCTTACATCTATGTCGTGTCTGAGATTCTTCTCCAAGGTAGGTGGGTCTTCGAATTCTGCATCTCGGCCGTTTACTCTCCCGTGAAGGTAGCCTTGTTCCACTAGTGCGTTGAATAAATCGGCATGAGTCCCTTTTCTTGCGCGAATAGCTGGAGACCAAATTGAAATCGCATGGCCTTCAAACCTCCACAAAACGTCGTCGACTATTTCCTGTACTGTCCTTCTGGCGACTTCTTTACCGCACTCAGGACAATGCGGTAGGCCTATTCTAGCCCAAAGCAGTCTCAGATAATCCATGATTTCTGTTACTGTTGCTACGGTAGATCTTGGGTTGTGACTGCCTTGTTTTTGGTCGATACTGATTGCTGGAGAAAGCCCCTCGATACTGTCGCAGTCGGGCTTTTTCATCTGCCCAAGAAATTGTCTCGCGTAGGAAGATAGCGACTCAACATATCTTCGTTGGCCTTCTGCATAGAGTGTGTCGAATGCTAGGCTAGATTTTCCTGATCCTGAAACCCCTGAAATTACTACGAACTTGCCTCTAGGGATGTCTACATCGATGTCTCGAAGGTTGTGGGTGCGCGCTCCTTTGACGACTATCCAGTCATCATTCGCGGCTCCATTCTTCCTTCTGCCAGACAAGTCTTGCGCCCCCTACAGTAGTCGTCGGTGGGAGAGATTGTCCTTGAAGTCATGTATTGTTAATGCAGATATTGGCTATTGGTCGATGTAGATATATTCTGAATTTTGTTTATTTCGGCCCTTACTTCCCCATGGGTCCTTGGATGTTGTTTTCTTGGAAGATTTTCGTTGTTTGTTCAGCAATATTGCCGACAGCACCAATCCTATTGCACCAAATAACCCAACTGCGATTTCAAAATTGTTCATGGCTTTGGGTAAATTGATGAGTTTATGATATGCTGTTTAAAATAGCGAAAAATGTATTGTTTAGAAAAATCCATGATTAAATATGGAAGTTTTTCGGGTTTGAGATATGAGAACTGCAATTGAAAGGAGTTTTCGCGCCACTATGGGTGATGAGTCTGACGATATCGTTAGACGTGGTGCGATAGTACTAGCCATCTTCGGTTTTCTCGTGCATCTGAGTTTGTGGGCACTGCACAGCTCCGGAAGAATTGAGATACTAGGAGACTCTGTAGAATTAGTTCAATCTCCTCTTTCAGCACTATACACACCATTCTCAATTCTGTTGGTTTACGAGGTGTACCAACTAATTCGAACTATTCCTAATTCGTTTTCATCCTCTGTTGGAAAGCAATACGAAATCGCTACCCTACTTGTTGTCCGAGACATACTCAAGCGACTCTCTGAGGTTGGTGATTCCGAGGGATGGGAAATAAACGATGATGTCGGCTTCCTATTGGTTGAGTGCGCGGCGTTCCTTGCGTTATTTTACACTTCATTGACCTATCATAAAATCAGTTCAAAGAGTGATGATGAAGAAGTTCTGAGTGATGATGTTACTGCTTTCATAACTACAAAGATGGTCGTTGCAAATGTAATGCTGTTTGTGTTCATCTCTATCGCGGTGTTCTCTCTGGTAGGTTGGATTAATGCGGTACAAGAGGGAGGGGGTTCGGTTGATCGTGCCATATTTTTCCTTGACTTCTTCACCTTCCTGATACTGGCGGATATCCTGATATTGCTAATCTCCTATTGGTTCTACACCGACTTCAGTAATCTAGCCCGCAACACCGGATTTGTGCTCTCAACTGTAATTATCCGCGTGGCAATATCATCTGAAGGAGTATCATCAATGATTCTCTTCACTCTAAGTGGTGTTCTCGGGATTGCAATCTTGAGGATGTTCTCTAGAGGACCCATAGTGCGTCTATGACTTTGCCCGCTTTACCATCAGTATCTGGTGGAAGAAGAGTGAGTCCGTTATGGGCGACCATGCTGTGCATGTTGCCGCTGCCCTGATGTGTGTGAGTTGTGGCGAGTAATTGCCCTTCTTCAGACCTAATTCGGATTCTCCTGAGGCAGAGTTTTTCTGGCGCGCCTGAGATGTCTTCTTCGAGTTTTACTGAAACTCTCTTGCTTAGTTGTGGGCCCATTTCAGAGTGATATCCGAGTGACTTTGCTATCCAAGGGGCGACTAGAACGTGGAATACAACGAGGCTGCTCACAGGGTTTCCTGGAAGCCCGAACAATGGTGTTCCTTTCCATGTTCCAAAAAGTGGTGGGCCCCCTGGTCTGAGTTTCATTCTCCAGAATGATATGTCTCCCTCTTCTTCCATAATTTTCCTAACAAGATCCCATTCTCCCATGCTAACTCCTCCGCTAGTGAGGATCGCATCGCAAGTGGAAAGAGAGTCCAGTGTTGTTCTCAATTCCTCCATTGAATCGTTGGCTGATTCGTGTCTTACTGCTTCACAACCCATCGATTCTACCAATGATGCGAGGGCGTGAGAATTAGATTCGTATATTTGCCCTAGTGCAAGTTCTGTTCCAGGTTGAACTAACTCATCTCCTGTCGATAGAATAGCGATTCTTGGTTTCTTGATTACCTCGACTTCTCCGTGCCCCATTGTCCCTGCTAATGCAATACTTGCAGATGAAAGAAGAGTGCCTGCGGGTAATGCTTCTTGTCCTATCGAAAGATTCTCTGCTCTTTTGCGAATATATCCGGTTCTTGCCGGCCCATTGATGGTTACTTGCTCTTGGTTTACTTCGGTGTCTTCAACCATTACAATTGCATCTGCCCCTGCTGGTAGTGGGGCTCCCGTCATGATTCTGCATGCTTCGCCTGTGGTTATCGGCGGAGGAGTTTCTCCTCCTGTTTGGCTTGTTCCAACAATAGTCAATTCTGCACCAGGGGTTTGGCAATCTGAGGCTATTACTGCAAACCCGTCCATTGCTGAGTTATCGAATCGAGGATCGTCTACTTTCGATGCTAGTGCCGACGCTAAGACTCTTCCTCTTGCGGCATCTAAGGATAAGGTCTCGGAGTGTTTTGGTAATGGAGATTGTAGGGCTAATTCGATTGCTCGCTCGAGAGAGACGCCCTTCTCCATGGTTGGCCAGACACCGCCTCGTTGAAGTGTTATTCCCACCTCCTGAGTGCGTGCTGGGTACTGAGGAAGCGTTGATTGCGCTCGCTTTGTTGGTGGTCGCAGCCCTATACTCCTCAGTTGGTCATGGTGGGGCTTCGGGATATTTGGCAATACTTTCTTTGACCTCGTTTGCAACTATGGAAGAGCTTTGGTTGAAGCAACACGCATGGAGTCTGAATCTAATTGTCGCTGCTATTGCTTTCTATCATTACCAAAGGGCTGGGCACCACATCCCTAGAATGACAGGTCTCTTCGTAATTGCAAGTATGCCCATGGCATTTGTTGGAGGGTATTTGTTGGTTGAAGGTGCTCTGTATGATACGTTGCTATCAATTACTCTTGTTTGGGCGGCGCTTAGATTATTCAAGGCCGATTCGGAGATTGATGAGACATCTATAGAGAGGCTTTCTACTTCTCAGGCAGTACCTGCTGGTGCCGGCATCGGTTTAGTTAGTGGAATTGTTGGGGTTGGTGGAGGGATTTTTCTTTCGCCGCTTCTCTTATTGAAGCGATGGGCCACACCAAAAGCAGCGGCGGCAACCGCGGCTCTGTTCATATGGGTTAATTCCGCTGCTGCTCTAACCGGGTCCTACCTCTCTGGAGAATGGTTGGTTGAAACTGATACTCTGGCTCCCTTCGGTTCTGCGGTGCTAATTGGTGGATTTGTCGGTTCAAGATTGGGTGCTGATTTAATCCCACAGAGATCTGTCAGGATTGTTCTTGTTGTGGTTTTGTTGCTCGCTGCGGCTCGCAGGATACTACTACTTGTTTGACTCAAACGCCGATCATGTCTGCGTGCCCACATTCGGGGTATGCACATTGTACCTTGTATCGGTCACGCTTTGGCTTTGGAATTTGTAAGATTGAACCACACATCGAACATTGGTGAGTGATGATCTCTGGTTCTTTTGGACGAGTATCCTCTAAATCGTCTAAGACTGTGCCCGCTGACGTCCAACCGACTTCATCTTGGTATCTGTCACTTTCATCTGAAATTTCCGATTCGCGAAGGCCCAATTTAATTCGCAGGCGGCGGCGCTTTTTCTTTTTCGGAGCTGGGCGAGATTTTGGTTTGCCCTTCGGCTTCTTTGAGGGTGGGGCTTTGGGCGCGCCCTTTGGAGGTGGTCCGCGCTTTGCAGGGGGTTTTTTCCGCCCTTTTGGTGCTGGTTTCTTTCCTTCCGGCGCGGGTCGCTTGCGCTTTGGAGGGGGTGGGGTGCCGCCCTTCTTTGGCGGTGGAGGCGCTTTCCTCTTCGCTGGAGGAGGCCCTGGTGGGGGTGGTGCTTGCTTCTTTGGCGGAGGTGGTGGTGCGCCGCCCTTCTTTGGTGGAGGAGGGGGTGGTGCTGACTTCTCGGCCATGATAATCCTCCTATGGCAAAGCCGGTGATGCTATGAAAGAATCGGGGCGTTGATGCCGATTTAGGCTGGGAAGTCCAATAGTGATATGCTAGGTATGGGTGAGATAGCCCCCTTCCCATCTAACCCGTCCAACTCGATTACGAATAACGCCCCGACTACTTCCGCTCCTGCTTTCTGGCAGAGTTCGATACAGGCGTTTACCGTGCCCCCAGTTGCTAGAAGGTCGTCGACTATTACCGCTCTTTCTCCAGGCTTCAACGCATCTTCGTGCATCTCCAATGAGTTGGTTCCATACTCGAGAGAGTAATCGACTCTCATCTTTGATGCTGGGAGTTTGCCTGGTTTACGAACTGGAACAAATGAGATTCCTAGTTCGGCGGCGAGTAAAGCCCCGAAGATGAAGCCCCTAGCTTCTGGGCCGACTATTGCTTCGGGCTTCCAACCCGCTTCATTCATCCTTTGGATGAACAGATCTGTTGTAGCAGAGAGGAGGGTGCCGTCGGACAAGACAGGTGTAATGTCCCGGAACATGATTCCCTCAATTGGGAAGTCCGGTACCGTCCGAACGGCGTCCCTCAACTTTTGCGTCATATCATCAGACATGCTGTTCGCTCCAAAGTGCGCGTACTCTAAGGATTTCTCCCTAGGGTGTTGTTGTGTTACTTGTCTCAGTTGAGGCCCATTGCTTCAAAGAGCCAGTCGAATGTGTTTGTGTCGCCTGGTCCTAAGTAGAACATCATCATGAACGCGAAAAGCCCCCACATTACTGGGTTCAGTTCGTTGTGCTTTCCTTGCATTAGCTTGATTGCACAGTATGATATTACACCCCATGCAATACCATCCGCAATTGAGTATGTGAATGGCATCAGCACCATGGTCAAGAATGCTGGTAGCGCTATATCTGAATCTGACCAGTTGATATCAGCTGCCTGGCGCATCATCATCGCACCGATTACAACTAGTGCCATTGCAGCTGCGAATGTTGGGATCGATTGGAATAGGTCCTCGAAGAACAGTCCTGTCAGCATTAGTACGCCGACTGTCACTGCTGTGAGGCCTGTCTTTCCGCCTTCCTCTACACCCGCAACGGATTCGATGTAGGTGGTTGTTGTGCTTGTACCCAGAGCAGCACCGACGATGGTTGCTGCCGCATCGGACATGAATGCCTCATCCGACTTGTGTAGTTCGTCGTTCTCGTCAACATATCCTGCTTGGCGACCAACTGAATACAGTGTACCTGCGGTATCGAAAATATCAACGAAAAGGAATGTGATCATGACCATCAAGAATGCTCCTAATGTTGCCCCGTCGTCGGAGCCGACATCACCTAGGGCAGATATTGCTGCGCCCATGGTTTCTTCAGGAACTCCTACAAAAGCAATAGCGGTTAGGTCTGGCCAATCAGCATAGACTGACGCCCAGCCGGCTCCGCCTGCAGCGAAATCATTGTATGGATCGTATGCAGAAGTCGCCCAACCCCAAATTGATGCTACTGCTATTCCGATTATTATTGCTCCCTTTTGACCCCGGGCCATTAGTGCTGCCGTAAGCATTAGGCAGACCATTGAAATTAAAGCTCCATGGTCGTAAGTAAATGTCTCAGTTTGTGCAATGTTCACCAGTGTTGCACCATCGTCCATAATCCAACCCATCTCTCTGAGACCTATGATTGCAAGGAACATTCCAATTCCTGAACCTGTAGCGATCTTCAGGTCTGTTGGGATTGAGTTAATCATTTTAGTTCTAAGACCAACTTGTGGTAATGACATTACCATGAATAGAATACCTTCTACGAATACAGCTGCTAGTGCAATATCCCATGGTATTCCCATTCCCAAAACTACTCCAAAAGTGAAGTAGGCGTTCAACCCCATACCTGGGGCCAGCGCAAATGGCAAATTCGCCCAGAGACCCATTATTGTACAACCTACAAACGCAGCAATTGCTGTTGCGAATAATACGTCTCCAAATGGGATTCCTGTTGCGCCGAAGTTACTCAGCATGGATGGGTTAACTACGAGGATGTAGGCCATCGTCAGGAACGTTGTAAATCCCGCACGAATCTCTGCTTCCACCGAGCTTCCCGCCTCGGTTATTCCAAATTGTTTGTCTAATGCTTCCATTTTTTCACCTGTCTTTCTTACTGTAGCGCATAGGCTACTTAGTCGTTGAACTTGCTGTTCGGCTTATGATAAATGCCCTTGAACAGTCACTTTTTCAAGATTATAGGGGTTCCATTAACTGGAAGTTGTGGTGTTGGGTTTTGTGAGAATGCGGCGCCAATGGCCACTCTTGCTTCCGCATCACCGTGAAAGAAAACTACGTGTTTTGGTTTGCATTCACGGACAAATGTCTCTAATTCCGAATGTCCTGCATGGTTTGAGAGTTGGAATTGATCTACATCTAAATCGATTTGTGTTAAATTTCCAAAAATTGGTAATTTTCTATTTTCAAGGAGGTTTCTCCCCCCTGAACCTTCTGCTTGGTATCCTGTTAGGAGTATTGCATTTGCTAAACTGTGCCTTAATCTGTTGAGGTACCAAATCGCTGGGCCGCCATCTAACATACCACTAGTAGTGACAATAACATCTGCCTCCAAAGCTTTCTTTCGGTCAGATTTGCTACGTACCTTTCTTGCCCAGCGCCACATTTTTTCTAATCCGCTCGGGTCTCGAATGTATTGTTGGTTGTTCATCCAGTGTTGGGTTATTCTAGTTCCCATTCCATCGAAGTGAACTTCCAAATGAGGGGCCGCCTCGTATAATATTCGAAGTATGTCTTGGCACCTGCCCGATGCAAATGCTGGGATTAGTGCTACTCCACCCCTACTAACGACTTCTTTCACTCTTGCAACAAGTCGAGCTTCTTCTTCACTTCGATTTGGGTGCTCTCGCCCACCATATGTTGATTCGATACAAAGTATATCGCAATCCAATGGCTTAGCACCACCGACGTTTGGACTAATTCGAGTATCCATATCTCCACCCCATAGTAAACGAAGTTCTGGGGTCTCGATTTCAACCATAGCCGCTCCAGGAATGTGTCCCGCGCGATGGAATCTCAACCTCCATTCTCCTACATTGAACCATTCTCCAAAGTTGTGAGTTTGCCAAGCATCCAATGCTACATCGAGATCTCTCATATCCCATGGAAGAGGATATCCTTCTATTTTGGAAACTTTGTAAGTATCACGCCACATCATTTCAGAAACTGCTGCTGTGAGTTCTGTTCCGTGAAGAGTGGTGTTATGGTGGCCGACTAACCAAGGAGCCATTCCAATATGATCAATATGTGAATGTGTGATTATTGCGTGATCTACTGGCGGGCATTCTGATGGATATTTTGG
>WTHI01000003.1:0-2419 GCA_011523185.1 Methanobacteriota archaeon | reverse complement strand
ACTGAGTTGACAGAAATAACGACAAAAGTCGAGATTGCTGATCGAACCGGTCATACCACCCTTCAATTGACCCAGAGTGAAACACTCGAGAGAGTGTCTGGGTTGGAGGGTGCCTGGGTGTTCGCAGGAGACCGAATGGTCCAGTCACATGAGTTGGCTGAGGCTAATTGGGAAACTGTTGGAACAATTAGGATAGTGCCCGGACTCGTCGGCGGAATCTAGGACGATAAAACAAATTGTGCAATCTATTGCTGACTAGGCGATGGACTATTGTTGCATCTTTCTTCATATACTCTCGAAGGTATTATTCTGGTACTCAGGGAGGTAGAAGTCTATGGATGCATCAACAACCACGGTTATGATCGCAGACAAGACTGGCCACACCACCCTTCAGCTGACTCAGCAGGAGACCGTCGATAAGGTCGCTGGGTTGGAGGGTGCCTGGGTTTTCGCAGGAGACCGAATGGTTCAGCCAACAGAATTGGCTGAAACTAATTGGGACACTGTGGGGACCGTCAGGATTGTGCCAGGACTTGTTGGCGGTGAGTGACCTCCAAAACAACCTGCAATACGATTGCGTCTGAATTACGTAAGGCACCATGCGGCCAAATGGGGGATGGCTGCATGGTTGCCGAAAAATACTGGAGATGATAAAATGAAACTTAATCAAGAACAAACAACAAACAAAGAGGAACTAGTGATAACGATAGTCGGTGCTGGCGGAATAGGCTCGAACTTACTACCTCAACTTGCTAGAGCATTAAGTGCAGGAGAGTTAATCGAAAACACCGGCCCTGTACGTATTCGTATTATTGATGGAGACATAGTTGAGCAAGGTAATTTACAACATCAGAATTTTACTACAAATGACGTTAACTCATTCAAAACGGAATCAATTGTAAATCCACTAAAACACCTCGAAAGTCAATTTCTCAGAATTGAATCGATAACCGAGAACGTTAGAGGTCCGATGCACATAGTGGATTCAGACTTGGTAATTGTCGCAGTCGACTCAATGTTAGTCAGAAGACTGGTTCATCGTTATGCCGACTTTTGGCTAGATCTTCGCTGTCAAGGAGATGGATACATCGCTCTAGATTACAGAATGGATCCGGTCGAAGTTACAAAACTGACCCCAGTGGATTCAGCATCCGCCTCATGTCAGCTTCCAGGTGCAATCGAATCAGGAAACATTCAGTTTGGCCACTTACTTGCTGGCGCACATGGCTCCCAATGGGCAATCCAATTTCTTCGAATAATTTCAGGAGAGGTTACTGCATCATTACCAGCCCCTCAAACTGCAAACATATCTTTTGGAACTCTCGGTAGATTCGAATTAAATCCTAAAGTTATACATCCAAGAACAGAAATTCAACCTACACTACACGACGAAGAAACAATCGAATCACTTGTTCGTTCTGGAGATTTCGATTCGCTTCCTATCAGAGAAACCCTAGCTCACTATGCAACTCAAAAAGATTGGCAAAATCTTTGGAATCTTGCTGATTTACTTCGCAGAGAAGTCAGTGTATTATTTGATTCGGAAGACAAAGTATGGGTCGATGTAGGAACTTCTGGACAGGTTCGCTTAGCACCTCCTGAAGGAGCAATTATTCCATTCAAACTTTGGATTCATACACACCCATGGGACGCTTACTGGTCCTCAACAGATTTGGATTCACTATTGCTGTTCAGTGGAATATTGGACGAAGCAATTGTCCTCGGTAATGATCACTTCAAGAGAACAATTCACTCTCAGGAAAAGGTTCCAACACCACTCGAATTAGGTTCAGCGTTGGAGAACTGGACAGATGAAGAATTGACTTACTACAATCAGAAGGAGATACTTGCAAATGAATCCTGAGGTTAATGCTGCAATGTCAAGAGTCGCAGTAGCGATGGAGAAGCGAACTGAAAGCCAAGTCGGTTTGCGAATTCCAGTATTGGTCAGTGCTATTATTGATCAAGAAGCAGATGACGAACTTTTGGATTTGGTTAGGACAGCGATGTCTTCCAATGACCAATCGATAACAATGGTAGAGTTTGTTTCCTCTACTCTAAATCTGTTTAACTGGCGAAACTCGAACTCATGAAGTAATTCTTCAAGCCGGTGGCGAATCCATCCCGCCCAATTTCCACTCTGGCTGAATGAGTAGATTAGGGTGTAAATTATTGCCCCAATGTGAAAATCACACTAAACAATTAAAGCCCTGTTTCGGCAGAGGTAAAACTCCGCGCGCCGGAGAAGAAGTTCTGGGGGCGTATATTTTAACGGTGATATTTAATTTGACAATAAAAAAGGTGATTAGATGAACAAAGAGAGATGTAAAATTTGTAATAGTGAACAATTGACGACAGACGATACGCGTGGAGAGAAGTCTTGCGCAGATTGTGGATATGTTCTCGAGGAAAATCAGCT
>WTHI01000126.1:0-2432 GCA_011523185.1 Methanobacteriota archaeon | reverse complement strand
CGAGCGCCGAAGGCGCTCGTATGTCCGCTGATAGAGAGGTGGAAGATCTGCCTGAGGCAGGCTCAGCACCGCTGATTATCGATGCTGAATTCACTGAGGTCGAAGACAAGGGTCTGCCGACTTTAGACTCCGTTGATGAGATTAGTACAGCACGGGCAAGAACTCCTCTTGAGTTGCCCAAATCAGGGCCCACCCCAGAGGGCAGGGCTAGGGTTGTTACCATCATCAACCAGAAAGGAGGAGTTGGAAAGACCACGAGTGTAATCAACATCGCTGCACAATTGGCCTTACGCGGTCACAAGGTATTGGTTGTTGACGCAGATTCACAGGGTAATTGCGCAACAGGTCTTGGAGTAAACAAGAGTCGAGTCAAAACCACCACTCGAGATTTAATTCTGAATCCAGAAAGTGCAGTCGAAAGTCGCCATGCGACAGCGGTAGATGGCGTTCACATAATCGTAGGAGATCGCTCCCTAGTTGGCCTAGAACAAGAGATGTTGAGACAACTTGGTAGAGAGCGAAGGTTGTCGGAGGCATTAGCCCCGCTTTTACCTCATTATGATGTTGTAATTATTGATACTCCCCCTTCATTGGGAATAGTGACAATCAATGCACTAGTCGCAAGTGATGGAATAATTATTCCAGTTCAAACGGAGTATTTTGCCCTCGAAGGCCTAGCCATGTTGGCGGGTACAATTAGAGAGGTGAGAGGCCTTCTAAATCCGAGTTTGGGTGTTGACGGGGTTATGCTTACTATGCACGCCCCGACTTTGCTCAATCAACAGGTTGCAAGTGAGGTAAAGGAAGCATTCCCAGAATTACTAATCGAGCCAGCAATCCGAAGAAATATCAAGTTGGCAGAAGCACCCAGCCATGGCATACCAATCCATCTTCATGACCCTAACAGCAATGGTGGCCAGGACTACCAGCAAGTTTCCAGTGTGCTCGAATCACGTTGGGGGCTCTGAGTTTGTCCGACCCAGTTGATACACCCCACGTAGCTGTGCTATGGATGATTTTTGGAAGCCTTTGCTTTGGTACGATGAATGCCTTGGTCAAGTACACAAGTGACTTGGATGGTGTCGATGTTTGGATGGTTATCTTGATTCGTTCAGCGGTCATAGCATTTGCAGTCGCTGGCTTTGCTGTAAGTCGGGGAATCTCCCTCAAGATGAATGACCCCAAGACCATGTTCCTACGCTGCACTGTTGGTCTAATTGCAATGATTCTCTACTTCTCAGCACTTGCTAGAATTCCGATTGGTCAAGCTGTAACTCTACAGTACACTGCGCCAATTTTCGTTGCATTGCTGTCAGGTCGTATTATTGCTGAGAAGGTTCAACCATCAGTAATTGCCCTAGTAGTTACTGCCTTTGCGGGTATTGTACTAATCGTTTCTCCAAGTTTAGGGTCAGTCGAACCCAATGCTCTACTCGCACTCGGTTCAGGATTTTTCGCTGCCTTGGCTTACATATACGTGCGTGAGCTACGAAAGACAGATTCGGCCACTTCTGTGGTTTTCTGGTTCGCCGCATTTTCGGTTGCGGGTTCACTCGTTCAAGCCGCACCGCATGTATCCAGTCTCGACACCCACACGCTGGCAGCATTGATTGGAGTTGGAATTGGAGCAGGTGGAGGTCAGGTTGGCATAACTATGGCTTATCACAGAGCCAATGCTGCTTGGGTAAGTGCCTTCTCTTATCTGACTGTAATCGTCGCTACATTCTACGGCTTTGTGCTATTCGAAGAGGCACTCAGCATTGCTGATTGGGCTGGTGGAATACTGATTGTTGGTTCGGGAGTGGCCTTGGTTTTCCTAGCACCACCAGCACAGCCATTGGATAAGGCAAGTCAACACTAAATCTTCACACCCCTCGAGATATTCGATGGACATAACCGCGATGACCGTTATCTTCTTTCTTTTAGGCTGTGGAATAGGATATCCCGTAATGGTTTATTCAAAGAATCGAGGCCTAATTCCTTGGGTTCTGATTCCTCTAATTGGTTACTCAATTCCATTATTCACAATAGGCCCTCACCCGATTATTCTCGGGCTATATCTGCCACTAGCTGCTTACCTGTTATACATTGGTCAGATGGTGATTCGTAATCCAAGTGCGATCAATGGGTTCTGGCTCGAATTTGGCAAGAAAAATGAATGATTTCATCTGACAAAATTTCTTCATCGTTATTCTCCCGGCGAACAAATACATGGAAGAGAGATTCGCTGATAACCTTCCTTGGCCATATCACCTTATTCCTGTTCTAACTGGACTGATTGGGCTCCTGATGGGTAGTCACCTAATCGAGCCTTACGGAGCGTTAGCGAAGACCACTTTCCCTGCAATATGCCTGATAATTGGTGGCTTTGGTGGCTTGATTTTGTTAGGTAACATGTCCGATAAAAAACGAGAAGAATGAATCAAAGGGTA
>WTHI01000028.1:0-2462 GCA_011523185.1 Methanobacteriota archaeon | reverse complement strand
AAGCTTCAATGCGGCAATCAGACCAATGTACACTGCCGCTTTGACAAACAGAAGAAAGATCGTGTCGTTCCAAATCTACCAACATCAAGTGCTCGGCCATTTCCTTTTCTGATGATGCTAATTCTAACCTTAGAGCAGAATCTTCCTTCTCGTTCTTTCCTCTCGCCCTCGTTCCCTTTATTGGTCTGGTTGAGACAATTCCAGATTCAAGGCGCATCAATCGCTCAGGAGAAGCTGAGGCAACTGCCCAACCGTGATCTGCTAAGTGCAGCCATGAGGAGAAAGGAGCTGGATTAGAATGAGTCATTCGAAGGAATGTATCCCACGGTTGACCAGACATTTCACCTTGCCATCTGCGGCCATAATTCACCTGATAGAGATGGCCGCCACGAATCGATTCCCGGATTTTCTCGACTTTTCTCGCATGTTCAGAATCGCTTTCGCTATCGGGCACTATTGATTCTGGTCTGGCTGGCATTTGCAAGTCCGAAAGTGTGGGTAATTCTTGCTCTAACCATTGATGTCCCTCAATCGCAATTAATCGCAATTGATTGTTAGCACGTTCGTGTATCCACCATGCATCGCATCGCCACAAAACACCTAGCAGCGTACCAGGTTCAGGTGTATTCGCCAAACGAATAGAATTTGACCAGCGACCTAAATCATATCCAAGTAAGCCCGCGAATCCACCTGGTGTAATCGAGTGTTGTTCATTCAGCTCTACTTCGATTTCATGCTCAGCGACAATAGACAGGGCTTGCTCTAATGTCGCTGGATTATACTCCTCCTCTGTATGCCAACGCCCTTCTACTAGTCGCTGACGAACTAAGTTGAGCGGAGGAGGATTCCCTAGGTGTATTTCCCCACGAAGGGCAGAACCAGTGGGGGCATCTTCGCCATACGGTTCAAAGAAAAGGAAGCGAATGCTATCCAAGGATGGAAGCATCGACTTTTGTGACAGGTCAGTTACAGGTCCGCCTGAATGAAGAAGCAATTCATCCCCTTCACGGGTTCTCGTTTGCAACA
This sequence comes from Methanobacteriota archaeon, assembly GCA_011523185.1. Classification (GTDB taxonomy): domain Archaea; phylum Thermoplasmatota; class Poseidoniia; order Poseidoniales; family Thalassarchaeaceae; genus MGIIb-O1. Next base: position 1,436 of record WTHI01000028.1, on the reverse strand, counting down.
TGGAAATTAGAGGAGATTCATGCGAGTTATCCTCTGTTCGTTCAATTACTCGCATTTCAGCCCTCCAAATCTTCCAATCTCATCCATGCGGTCTGTAATCGAATCATCCAGGCGTTGTAGGCCGCTTGATACAATCTACCATTTGGTTGACCAATTTTCCTTCCATCAATTTCACCTAATGCCTGAACCCCTAAGCCACTTCCTAAGACTATCATCTCAGAAGCTCGGAGCAACATTGAGAGAGTCAGTCTAGCTTCCCTAATCGGCACTCCAGCACTCTCAATACCTTCTCTGATTTGTTCTAGAGTAACAGAGTCTAGTGCACCTTCCGAGGGCTTTGGATAGTAGGCAACTCCATCGTTATCCAGCAAAATAGGCATACACCTATCTCCATCAACTAGAATATCTCCATCGAATAAAAGAGATATATCCACTCCATGCTCGTTCGCTACCTCTCGAGCATCAAAATATGGTTGCCAATCGCCGTGTTTAGTGCCTCTTACTGAACTCTCCCATCGAGGTGCTGCAAGGCTAATTGCCCTCATAGGATTAGGCCATTTTCCGTTTACTCTGGGAATTAATTCGATATCGCCATTTGGATTGACTCCGATCTTAATCAAAAATGGCGCCTGATTTACTCCAACCACTGATTTGCCCGGAATCTCTGTCTTACTGAGCGCTTCGAAGATAAGTTCCGCTAAGTTGTTTGGAAGATTGAACCCTAATCTCTCAGCGTGTCGAAAAAGACGAGCAATATGCAAGTCGGCTGCTAATAGCCGAGACCCTCCATCCCAAGCGACGGTAGTGAATACCTCGGAACCAGGATCACCATCCATATACCTCGATAGATGAATAGGGCTTCAACCCGATGCTGCTGCAATCAGAGCATTTCGTCTAAGAAAGATGTATCAATATCATCGTCTTCTGATTCTTCTTCATCCAAATCATCGAAGTTTAGATCGTCAGCCATGTCATCAAGGTCACCAAGGTCTAGCTCTTCTTCCTCATCTCCGAGTAATTCATCCATAACGCCACTATCTGCGGATGGCATTGGCTCTAGAACCTCTTCCAATGGAGCTCCTGCACTAGCCATAGTCTCGGTGTAATCGCTCTTGCTTTCATCTGAAGAGTCGCCTTCCTTACGCCTAGCGTTAGCGACTAGTCCCTCTTCAATTTCCAATTCACCTGCGCCGAAGTCTTCGTCTTCGGTAAGGCCAGCAGCCTCCCGCTCCATTTGCTCTTCCAACTCGACTTCAAGAGCACCCATCTCCCAAGGCTCAGGAGCAGAATCTCCTCTTGGCCTGATGAACATCATTGCACCGATTAGGAACATTACTACTGAGAGTGCAATGATTACCACGTTCATCTCGCCTGCTAGTATTCTATCGACCCAGGACTCACCTGCGGCATCATCGCCTGGTTGGGTAGTACCAAAG
>WTHI01000038.1:0-2474 GCA_011523185.1 Methanobacteriota archaeon | reverse complement strand
ATGACCGTGATGTTTGACAGCAGAGTAGGAATACTTTCCATCGCGATGCTTATCCTAATTGGCGCTGTCATGATGCGATGGGTAGATGTGGAAGAGGGCCGAAAGGACGCGATGGAAGAAGACGCCCGAAACCGTGGAATCGATGCATAAGCGATTCAACGTTTGGTGATTCGCTCTAGCAATAGAGCAATCTCTAGAATAACCAGCATCGGCCCTCCGATAAGGAACATAGAGAGAGGGTCAGGAGGGGAAACGAAGGCTCCAAAGACAGCCGCTGCGAACCACAGAAATGAACGGTTATCAGTTACGGTATTCCTATCCAATAATCCGGCTCGAATCAGAATAACCAGAACCAATGGAATCTGAAAACTAACTATCGAACCGATGTATAGCCCCATGATGAAGCCTATCCAAGAGCGTAGTTGCCAGGTTGAATCTAAACCGGCAGTGCTTGCGTCTTTTGCTAGGTAATCTAACAAGAATGGAATTAGTATCTCGTGTGCATAAACAAAACCTAGCAATCCTAGAAATATTATGCTAAAAATTGCGAAAATAAGTCTCGAATATCCTCCGGCGCTAGATTCTACAGATACACGTTTTCCATCAGCGATAATTTTCCTTCCATTCATTGCAAGATCACAGACAAGTGTGGTGATGAATGCTGCCAGAGCTATTTGGCTAGCGATTCTAAGTTTAAGGAGAATAATTTCCATTGGTTGTAGCACAATTATCTCAACGCCAACCGGCCTATATCCATCAGCATCAAGTAGAATTTCAATCATCCATTCAGCCATTGGATATCCGACTATAAATGACAAGAAGAATACTGAAATTAGAATTACAGACCTACTTCTCAAGTGGGCGAATATTGCTCGCAACTCGGCGCGAGGGAGGAGGTCTGCGGACTCTTCCACGATTGGCGGTAGCGACTCATGTAGGTGAATGATTCGCAAGGCAAGAAGTGATGTTTTAGGCTAAAAATTACTTTCTAACAATAATTGTCAACAAATCTTCATCCATCAATAAATGGTCTAATCCTACCCTTTGCCAATCAAACTTTGCACTTGGTCCTTTGACTCTAGCATAACGGAATTTTCTCTCAAAATCCCTGTGTAATTTTACGCATACATCCCTCACGGTTGAGGTATTTTTGACGATTAGAGGTTCTATAAGGTCTGCTTCTTGACCCTGGGGTTTTAGGTAAATTGACATGAAGTTTAGGTTATCGAAAATGAAGTCTTTCATCTCTTCAATCCCTTGGCCGGTTTTTGCCGAAACTGGCAATACAGGCCAACCTTCTGGTAACATTGATCTCGCTTTTTCCAAGTCTTTTTCACTAGCCAAATCGACCTTATTGAGAACCACAACTGCTTCTGAGTAGATTCTATTTCCTGCAAGAGTGTCAACTATGTGGTCATCTGTGACATCAGTTCGAAGTGTTACATTTGCAGATACCATTCCAAAGCTTCGAATAATCGATTGAATCTCTTCATCAGAAAGGTTAGTTTGTTCCAGTGTAGATCTTACTACGATACCCCCTCGGTCTGTTCTGGTGATGAAAACTTGCGGCTTAGCCTGATTCAGCCTCATCCCTGATTTCCACAATTCCATGTCTAAAATATCGAAATGAGAATCCTGGAACGGGTCCACAACATACAGGACCATGTCGCAACTACGGATTACATTGAGAATTTCTCTACCTCTTCCTTTTCCTTCCGCTGCTCCTTTGATTAAACCTGGAAGATCAAGAATTTGGATAGTAGCGCCTCTGTGATGAAGTACCCCTGGTATGCAAGTTAAAGTGGTGAATGCAAAATTCCCAGCCTCCGATTCAACATCGGTTAACTGAGAAATCAAACTTGATTTTCCGACACTTGGAAAACCAACCAAAGCGACCGAAGCATCTCCGGATTTCTTGACTTCGAATCCAGGACCTCCGCCGCTTGATTTTGCATGGGCCTGTGCCTTCTCCTTCCTTTCCCTAAGGGCGGCAATCTTTGCCTTCAATTTCCCAATATGCCCTTGAGTGGCTTTGTTGTATTTTGTTTTGGAAATCTCTTCCTCGAGGGACTTGATTTGCTCATCAATGGTTGCCAAGACGAACACTCCTACCCTCGTGGTGGGCGTTTCTATGCGCTAGCGCCAAGTTCTTCAATTCGATGTAAAGATTAGCAGTAAATGGTAGGAAGCGAGGATTGATGATGGGCGACGCACAGGGATGGTTGAGGGGAGACAATGGTTGATGTGATTCTTCGATTGATTGACTCCAATGCTCTCAATCGATTACGCTCAATGAGCATAGAGCAACTTGTACTGGCATTTGAGAGTGGACGACTTGGTGATGAGAGGCCAGCGGGAGACCCTCGCTTTCACCGGAGTTTTTCCGTTGACATCGAAGGTGATTTTTTGGAATGGGCGGACAAATCTAACGGCCAACTAGACGCAGCAGCATCTTTGATTCTTTGCGATTGGTC
>WTHI01000021.1:0-2486 GCA_011523185.1 Methanobacteriota archaeon | reverse complement strand
CTCTGATGGATATTGAAGAAGAATTCATATTAGAACATCTTCTTTTTAAACAAAGAAAATGCAAAACATGTGGTAAGGTTAAAGATCTTATGACTGATTTTTATTTGACTAGGAAAGACAGAGGTGGAGCTCCATCAGCATATTCTTATGAATGTAAACCTTGTACTATTGACAGAGTTTTAAGAAATAGAATGGATAAGCATCATGAAGCAAAGTGGGAGTATCCTGACTGGTAGTGTGTTTTCGCAGTGTTTCCGCATCGTAAACATACCTTTTAATAAATAACTCTAGCATAATTTGGACACGAAAGGAGAGAAAGATGCCACTGAATTTAGCATCTCCTGGTATTGTCGTAAGGGAAGTAGACCTTACGGCTGGACGCGTAGATCCCACTTCTGATAAAGTTGCTGGCATCGTTGCTCCATTTGAAAAAGGACCAGTAGAAACTCCCACATTAGTCGAAACTGAAGCAGACTTGCTTAACAATTTCGGTGAACCCCATGCAGCAAACAACCAATATGAGTATTGGTATACTGCTTCTTCCTATCTTGCCTATGGTGGGGTAGCAAGAGTTGTAAGATCAGACAATGCTGGTCTCTACAACGGTAAGGTTGGATCTGCAACTAGTATCAAGGTTAAGAGTCCAGAGGACTACACCAACCAAGGGTATGATACTAACACGATCAACAATGTTACCTTTGTTGCCAAGAACCCAGGAACCTGGTCAAATGGTCTCAAAGTTGCCATCATTGATGGTAAAGCAGACCAAAGATTGACTGGTTATTCTGGTACAGCTCTGCAGGTTGGATACGGTGTTACTCAGAGAGTACCCGCCAACACTGTTGTTCCTGGTGCTGGATCGACTTCTGTTCTCGATGGTTACTTCAAAGGAGTTGTCACCAACGTAGACGGAACCAATGTTGATGTTAAGTTTGTGGCACACGTTGCTGCTGACAATACTGTAACCAACAGAGACTACACACCTGGTGGCATCTACAGATTCTCTAACACTGCTAACGGTGCTGATAGTGTTACCGCATTGTTCATCTATGACAATGCATCTAACGAACAGGGTCTGTCAACCTACACTGCACAGTTGGATTGGTTCGATCAGCAAGAGATTTCTCTCACTGGATCCACTGTTAAGTGGAACAGAGTTGCCGAAAGACCAACCACAACTGCTTACGGTGCTGCTCGCAATGCTAGAAACGATGAGGTTCATGTCGTAGTATATGACGATCTCGGTAAAGTTTCTGGTAATGCTGGCACATTGCTTGAGAAGCATCTGGGTCTGTCTAAAGCAACTGATGCTGAGTTCTCTGCTGGAACTGATCAATACTGGAGAGGTTGGTTGCAATTCCAATCTGAAAATATCTTCGGTGGTGGTCAACCAACAGGTGTTGTAACAACTGGTTTCGCAGCTGGTGCTGGTGGAACTACATTCACCCTGGCAGGTGATGGTGGATGGGATCAGAAAGCATCTGATACTACCTTCGATGCATATGGAAACGAAACCCTGACACTTTCTGGTGGTAAGGACTACGGTAACACAACTGGCATTACTACAAATGCTGGACTGATGGTTAACGTCGGTGATCTTGCTACAGGTTACGATCTGTTCGAAAATCCAGATAGTTATGACATCGATTACCTGCTGATGGGATCTGGTGCTCATGGCATGGCAGAAACCCAAGCAATTGCCAACAAGATTGTTGCTGTTGCTGAAGAAAGAAAGGATGCCGTTGCATTTGTTTCTCCATATCGTCAAGCATTCCTTGCTGACGGTGCTATGATCTCACTCAATAGCACATCGACAATCACCGACAATCTGGTAAGTTACTACTCTGCTATCACCTCATCTTCTTATGCGGTGTTCGATAGTTCTTACAAGTACACTTATGACAGATTCGGTGATACCTTCAGATATGTCCCAATGAACGGTGACATTGCTGGTCTGTGTGCAAGAAACGACATCAACAACTTCCCATGGTTCTCTCCTGCAGGAACCACAAGAGGTGCAATCCTGAATGCCGTTAAGTTGGCATACAACCCAACCAAGGCACAGAGAGATGTTCTTTACTCTAACAGAGTAAACCCTGTCATCTTCTCACCTGGTTCCGGTATCGTTCTGTTCGGTGATAAGACTGCTCTGGCAAGAGCATCTGCCTTCGATAGAATCAACGTTCGTCGTCTGTTCATCTATCTGGAGAAAGCAATTTCTGCTGCTGCCAGAGATCAGATGTTCGAATTCAACGATGAGATTACTAGAACAAACTTTGTTAGCATCGTTGAGCCTTTCCTGCGTGATGTACAGGCAAAGAGAGGCATCACTGACTTCGTGGTCAAGTGTGATGAGACGAATAACACTGCTGCAGTGATCGATAACAATGAATTTGTTGCCGATATCTACATCAAACCAAATCGTTCCATCAACTTCATCGGTCTGACCTTCGTTGCCACTCGCACGGGTGTCAGCTTTGAGGAAG
>WTHI01000013.1:0-9801 GCA_011523185.1 Methanobacteriota archaeon | reverse complement strand
GCGCATCGGCTAAAATTAGTATCTAATCAGTTGTTTTGCTTGTAATCTGATATTGCCTGGTGAACTTCATCATCGTCCATCAATCGGCGTTGATTTTTCGCCACTTCAAACATATGAGCTACTAAATCATCATCTGCATCGTACCCATTTTGTTCTAACCACCAAATTATGTTTGAGCGTCCACTCATATGGCCAATTCGAATAATCTGCTGAAGGCCATAATCCTGTGCAGGGACTCCTGAATATACACGGTCTGCAAGCCAATGATCGCCCTTTTTCATCGCCTTGATTACTGCGCTGGCATGCACTCCTGTACCAGTTTCAAAGGCATCTTCTCCAAAGACGGGATAATTCCGTGGCAGAGCGACTTCGACATATTCATGCGCCTTTCTCATGTATTCGTTTAGAGCGGTTAGGTCGTTCTCGATAACCCCCATTAGTGAGAGATTGACTAGAGTTTGATCAAGGGGAGCATTTCCTGCTCTCTCCCCTACACCCAACGCAGTTCCGTGAATTACATCCGCTCCAACCTCTACAGCCGCGAGATTGTTTGCAACACCCAATCCTCTATCTTGGTGGCCATGCCAATTTACCTCGATATCTCTACGCTTCACTCCTGCGTCAGGAATAACTTCGTCCTGAATGAAAGTAAGCAATTTTCGAACTCCGTTAGGCGTAACATGGCCACAGGTGTCGCAAACACAAATTCTGTCTGCACCTAATTCGATTGCTCTGGTGTAAACCTCCTTGATTTCTTCTGGCTTTGAACGGGTGGTGTCCTCTGTGACAAACATCACGGGGATGTCATTATCGACAGCAAATGTAACCGCTTTCTCAGCCGTACTGAGAATTCGCTCCATAGTCCAACCTTCGGCAAATTGTCTAATCGGACTAGTTCCAAGGAAAGCACTAGCCTGAATCTGCCTCTCGTGCTTGGCTTGCAAATCTACTAGCGGTTCGATATCCCCAACAACGGTTCGAACCGCACAACCCGGTCTCAATTCGTAACCATTCTCACCCATGTGGGTAAGCATTGCATCAATGTGATTGACATGAAATGGTCCTGCACCGGGAAGTCCAAGATCCACTTTTTGAATTCCTAGACGTTCCATGTAATCGATTAATTCGATTTTCTGTTCGATGGTTGGATTACGTGCGCTAGGGCTTTGTAAGCCGTCTCTAAGAGTTTCATCATCGAACCAAACATCATGTGGATGATTAGCCGAATCACGCTCGATTTCATAGTCTATGATGTTCCAATCATAGATGAGTTCTCGCTCATTCATTCTTGACCCTCCAGCCGCTCGACGCGTACCACGTCCGTCGAACAGGCGGGCAGGCGTTTGAGGATTTCCTGAATTCAGGCTGAAATCTTCGATGAAGGCGCTCTTGAGTTCCATTCATCTCGAACAATCATAGTAGCCGCCAATACCGCTCCCAGAATAGAACCTTGTAAACCAGCGCTAGCAGCCACAACAATCGCAAACATCAGAGCGAGATATAACATTGAAACAAAGAAAGAACGAGCCGCAGTAGGAATCCGTCCAGACTCGGTTCTAGGCTCATTTGGATCGATTATGAACACTGTCCTAGCATACCATAGAGTGACAACAATTGCAGTCCAACCAAACACATGGTAAATCGTATCATTTCTATCCATTCCACCCAAAGCTATAGGTGCAAATACTGCTAAAATTAGCAATAAAATAGAGTAAATTTTCATTTCAATGAGGGTTCTTTTTACACCCTTTACCCCAGGCATCATTGGAACTCCAACGGAGTCATATTCCTCTGAGCGATATAGCGCCAAGGCCCAAAAATGTGGAGGAGTCCATAGGAAAATTAGCAATAGAAGATACCAAGGCATCAAGCTCCCTAAATCAAAAATTGAAACCGCGAAATCTTGCACCGAGTCTAGATTGATACTCAAATTACCAACCGCAGTTGCCCAACCGATTATTGGTGGAGTGGCTCCCGCTAAACCTCCGATTACTATGTTTTGAACCGAGGTTCGCTTTAACCAGATGGTGTAAATGAAGACATAGAATAAGATACTGAATGCTGCCCAAAAAGCGGCTACCTGATTAGCAAATTCAAGGAACCAAATAACTCCTGCCAGCGAGATGAAAATTCCAAAAATTAGTGCTCCATTTGGACTAACAGTGCCTTTTGGTATGGGTCTTTTTGAAGTTCGTTGCATGATTGGATCAATATCTCTATCATACCACATATTGATTGCATTAGCGCCTCCAGCTGTGAGATATCCTCCCACGAAAACAATCGCCATAGTGCGAACGGATTCATTCCAATCCATCTCCGAAAATCCCGATGCTTCAAGCAAATCGTGAGATAATACCGCACATAGTGCGGTAATCTGTAGAAGAACAACCACTCCAGGTTTGGTAAGTGTTAGCCAAGCCTTGACTCCACCCCCACTCTCTCCCATAGCACGCCCTTTGGGCGTGTGGCCTTCAATTCGACTCATCACAAGGTCTCGGGTGCAGGCTCATGTAAAGCGAAGGCAGAGATAGCCAACCAAGCGGTTGCTAGGGTGAGGAATGATGTGCTACCAACTAGCAGGTGGATAAGAGAAAGCATTTCGAGGAATGTTTCATTTTCAGGCGACCAAGAAAGAATGTACAGAGCACCTATTGCAATATTCAAACAATATAGTGCAGATGCAGCCCAGATCCAATTTCTTAGGACTAATCCGTGCTGGTGCTGAATCTGCTCCTTTCTAACAAACCAACAAGCGAGTAGTAGAATACCCCCAACAATCGCTACCAGCCATCGATGAATAATTTGAGATTGATTTTCCAGGTCAACTATTTCGGGAAAGTAATTCCCTTTGCATAAAGGCCACGAGTTTACATCTCCAGACACCCCACATATCTGGTCTGCACCTGGAGTTGTAGCAACAAATACTCCAGCAAAAACTGTAGTGAATGTACCGAACCCTAACCAAGCAATTCTATTCTTCCACTTAGAAGCGAGAATTGGGTCAAATTCGAACCACGATGGTTGATTTGCTTCATCTCGATTTATACAAATCCACAACCAGATTAGAGATAGTATGAATGCAAGAGCGCTTGATAGATGCATTGCTACACTCCAATGAACATTATCAATTTCTACCGTTAGCCAACCAAGAGCTCCTTGCCAAATGATCAGCCCCAAAGCCAAGTTAGATGCGAAAGTCGTTTTTCTTGAAACATCTTCATTTCGACGAATAGTAAGCCAGTTTAGAATAACTAGAGGGCCAAGAATAGCCCCTGCCAAAAGCCTGTGAAACCACTCTGTAAATATCTCAAAAGTAGTATATCTATGGTGTTCCCCTCGCGAATCTATTTCATCCGGATTTTCATTCCACCATGCCTCTTGTTCCTCTGGACTAATATCGAATCCCCATGTGCCAAAGCAAGTGGGCCAGTCTGGACAGGATTCTCCAGCATCTGAGACTCTAATCAAACCGCCAACAGCAATTACCAGAAAGGTAAGTACGATGAGACCAGCAGTTAATCGCTTAGTATTGACTTTCTGAAGCATTGCTCACCACCTCTGAATGGTCGATAAGCGGTAGAGCCCTCATTCTTCCTCAGTATGAGGGTCTACATCGATTGGAATGCGGTGAGATTCATATTCAAGCATTGCAATCTTTAGAGGGTCAAGTACGAATCTTGCTTGAGCGTCCTCTGTTCCATAGAGTTGGACTAGTTCTTCCATGAAATTCTCACGGAGTTCTTCCTCAGACACATATAGCGGTGCACCCATGCTAATTTGCAATGCTCGTGCACCTATGATTCGCGCCTTCTCGAAGCGTGTGTGCTGCCGTACTGGAGTAACCATCGAGGCGGGCGACCCAAGAGCCCCCTATTAGCCCACCGGCCAGCCTTCGCCCCCTATGGGGGCGGATTTCTGTGCGATTTTATGCTTCAATCAACATACCAACGGCGTTACCACCGCCCAGACAAATCGTAATAATTCCGCGATTACTATTTGTGCGATTAAGTGCGTTTGTGAGAGTCATTAGGCAACGTGTTCCTGTTGCCCCTAGTGGATGTCCTATCGATACCGCTCCACCATGTGGGTTGAATCTCTCATCTGGGAAGTGAAATGCATTCTGAATGGCGCATGAGGCTGCTGCAAATGCCTCGTTGTGCTCTAAAATATCGATATCAGAAATTTCTAATTGGTTCCTATCCAAGAGCATTTGAATCGCTGGTATAGGTGCAGACATAACTCTGTTTGGCTCTACCCCTGATGTAACATAATCTATTATTCTAGCCAAAATAGGCCAGCCATTTTCATTGGCGGTTTCCTCAGAGGCAATTAGAACCGCTGAACCCCCATCCGAGACCTGGCTAGCATTACCAGCTGTGACTTGTCCATCATCCTTGAAAACGGTTCTAAGTCCAGCAAGACCTTCCATTGATGTATCCATGCGAATTCCTTCATCTTGGTCGAGTTCATCCATAGAAACACACTCTTCTGCAAGCCAACCTTTCTCCCATGCTGAGTTGGAAAGGTTGTGAGAACGGAGAGCATATTGGTCGGATTCGGTACGCGAGATGTTTGCTTCTTCAGCGATGGTCTCACCAGTAATTCCCATCATTGATCCGTCATAAGCGTCCTTGAGCCCATCGTGACTCAAAATTCCAGTCAATTCTGCAAATGAGATTTCATCACCACGCCTTGCACCACGGATGAAGTGAGGTGCTTGACTCATTGATTCCATTCCACCGGCGATTACGACATTGGATCTTCCAGCCATAATTTCTGTTGCTGCAATCATCACAGCCTTGAGGCTTGAGCCGCAGACCTTGTTGACGGTTGTACACGGGGTTGAGTATGGTAACCCAGCCGCCATTGCGACTTGTCTAGCAGGCGCTTGTCCTGCACCTGCTTGAAGCACTTGACCCATGTAGACCTGGTCGATGATTCCGCTACGAGGATCTATTCCAGCCCTTTGCAATACTCCCTTTACAGCCAAAGTTCCCAAATCAACTGCAGAGTAATTGGCTAATGCTCCGCGAAACCGACCAAAGGGAGTTCTCGCATATGCGCATATGACCGGAGTCGACACAGGCGAGGCGAGTGAGTTACTCCCCTTGAAAGGTGCGATGGGAAAGTCGCTGCTATCCCTCAGTTTTCGGACGAATAACCGTAAAATTCTGCGTTCTTTAGATTGGGTCTGAAATCAGGTTTTACAAGTATGGTTCTAACCGCCCACAGGTCTTTGAAGATACGATATTGAGAGGTTGCATCTAGATAATCGACACCACTAGTTCCACCTGTTCCAATTCTTCTGCCCATTATTCTCTCTACCATTCTCGCATGTGAATGGCGCCATTTGACCATCGACTCTTCAAGTTCTACAATTGCATCTATTAGAGTCCGTGGCCAAGTCAGTAATGGCAATTCTCTGTATGATTCGATGAATAATAATCCAGCGCGAGCGCGGCTAACATTTCCATTTGGCTTCAAGAAATCGATAGCTCCTTGGTGAGATGCTGCAAAGCGCTCAGCCGCTTCTTCGGGACTAGAAGCACCATACCCCGACATTCTTTCAGCAGCCTGCTTGCCTATTTTTTCATGTGAATTTAGATGAGTCTCGATATATTCTGCAACTGTGTCCTCGTCGCCATCATTTCCAGCTAATGAACCCATGATTGGAGTTCTAGATACCCATCGCATCAACGACTCATTAAGGGAAGGTTTAGCCGCGACATCTTCCAAGCGAGCAAGAATAGCTGCATCTCTTTCGGAATTCTTTGCTAACTTGCGAAATGTGCTAATTGGGTCCATTCCATACAATCTATCTTCATTGGCCAAACCAAGTAAAATTTCGAATTCACGCATTTGGTATGATTCAAATCCAGACGCAGTTCCAAGTCCGTCTCTGAAAGCTAGGAATCCTTGAGGGGTCAAGGTTTCCAATACAGTCCATTGATTTGCCATCAATCGAAAGATCTCGGTTGTGCGGCCAAGATGGTCAACTGCCCTCGGGATATCATCCTCTGGAACGTGGTCTTGTGCGAGAATATCGCGAACTTCGGTTAGTTCACGAATGACCTGCTTAAACCAAAGTTCGAAGGTTTGGTGCACGATTATGAAATGCATTTCATCAGGACTTACTCCCCTATCTTCTCCCTGAAGTTCTAACAAAGCGGGCAATTGCAGATAGTCTCCGTATGTCCAATTGCCCTCGCTGCCTGAGCCGCCCATGTTTCTCGGATGACGCTTCACGCTTGAATCGTTACCCTAGCCACAGTTCCGAATCCGAACCCTCTTATTCAACAAATAGTGTCGATATTCTATGGCCGATAGATGCGGTGGCCCACAAGAAAAGTCAGGAGACTTTCGGCCAGCAAGGCAACTTCATGTTGAAAGTGGCCTAGATTTACAATTGGTTGGCGAAGACGATGCAGCCGAACTGTTCGCCGTTGTCGAATCTAACCGAGAATATCTCCGAGAATGGTTGCCATGGCTTGATGCAACCAATAGTATCGAGGAAGAAAAAGCATTCATTTCGAGTAGTTTAGAGGAATATGAAAAACGAGATGGTGTTTTTTACACAATTCGACTTGATGGCAGTATAATTGGAACGATTAGCCTAAATTGGATAGATTGGGGAAATAAGGCGGCTGGAGTTGGTTATTGGTTGTCCAAGAACCGGACCGGAAACGGATACGTAACAAAATCTTGTATTCGATTAATGGAACATTGTTTCGACGACTTATGCCTACACAGATTCGTCCTAGAAGCTGCCGTAGATAACATTCCTAGTTGCGAGATCGCGGAAAGAATAGGCATGAGATTAGAAGGAGTCACCAAAGACAGAGAATGGCTATATGATCACTATGTTGATGCTAAACTATACGCTATCACAAAGCCAGAGTGGGATGAAAAGCACAGTTCTTGACTCAACCAATTAATCCGTAATCAATAATTTCACAAGTACCCGAAGGTAAGGTTGCCAAGACATCATCTTGTGCTAGCCCGGTCGCTTTTGCGATTCTATTGGCTATGGTTTCTTTCTTTTCTCGCCCGGGCCTAATAATCGCCCATCTTTGACATAGTTTTGACACCCCTCCTGCTGTTCCAGATATTGGGATTGGAATATTGTTGACGATTGCAAAACCAATGGCTATTTCCATTTCTACATCTCTGTACCAAGTTCTTTGCCCCCTAACAACAAATGCACCGCGGCCAAGAGATTCTCCGCTCTCAGTTTGTTTGGAGACTTGCGTAGGTCGAGCGTGGAATGCGGTTGCTGCGGCGCTACCGCTACCCCATGCACGAGACCAACATATTGCCAATTGCGCGGCTTCTTTGATAATCTCAGAAGGTAGATTTTGAGCGTCTTCGATTGAACCAGAAAATTCTTGTGAAATTTTCAATGATGCCACACCTTCTGGCCTAAATCCGATAGGATGAGGGTCTGTTTCTAAGCCATCGTGTAATCTTAGTGAGCAAGATGGAGCACCGTGTAAATCGGCATGAACGTAGAGGTCCGTAGAGCGTAGATATTTCCTAACCACTGTATCGTTGCCCTTTGCATCACGACCACCTACAACCATTCTACCGTCGGACAATATACCCCAACGATGTTTTTCGAACCAGAATCGCTTGCTACGTTTTCCTATTCTGACTCTTCCAGCCGCGGCTTCTTTCTCTCTTTTGGCAGCCTCCTTTGCCGCTTGATTTTCTGTTCTTTCTAAAGCCACCCTAGCTCCTTTGGATTTATCTTTCAGAGTTCTAGCCTGTTCAAAATAAATCTGGGCATTTTGGTGAACTGAATTTTCTACAGATAGAGTTACACTTGCTCCAGGCTCGTTATCCTCGTCTGGCAATCTAGCCAAAATGGTCCTCTTTGCGGGGTCAATCCTGTCTATCCAGACAACATCTGCAATTTTCGAGTCTAAGGTTTGCCAACCTTCGTTTGCTATCAATGAATTTACTTGACCGAGTAAATCGTCTACATGAGTCCAGTTATCCTGAATCGATTTTGCTAATTCCTGAGTCAATGCGGCTTGAGATTCAAATCGCTCGATTGCCGAACGTTGCTGAGCAGCCCTTCGGTCAAGCTTTGCTTTCTGTTCTTCGTCATCTTCACCCGCCGCGGCTAGTTTCTCTTCCTCTCGACGGATGTAAGCGATTGCATCATGGGCTCCGAATATCACATCGTATGCTTCTGATAAGTTTGCAATCTTGGCCCTAAGGCTTGAATCCATAAATGGAAGATTAATTGGGGAAAATTCTCCAATCATTCCACTTGCAGAATCTCTCTCTTGAGGGTCATCCTGTGCCGACTTCCAGGAATTTAGTCCCTCTTTATCTTCAAACCAAATATACGCACCTTTGGCTTCTGCCAACTCCTCAAGCAACTTATTCATCGATTCACTAAGGACTTCTCTTTGAGTCTCATCAAGAGAATCTGCAGGGTCATCTGAATCTATTTCTGCAGCACTACAAACCGCATTTCCATAGATTCGACCGAGGTTTGCACGCGCCGCAAGAGTTCGTATCAAAGAATGGTCTGAATTATCCAGTAAATTGTCTAGGCCATTCCTGTCAAGTTCTCTAGGGTCCAAAGTCTCAGGAGGGGGTGTGTACGGTTCACCTCTCTTTAGAGAACGACTTGCGTATTTGGCATGGGTTAGTGGCTGGAGAATAACGTCATTATCATCCAGAAGCAAGACGTTTCCATCTCTAAATAATTCAATGACGAGTTTGTATTGACCACCTCCGTGTTCAAAGGTCAAAATTACTACTCTATCGAAGCCATGTTGCTCGACCTCGACCAAGCGTGAATTTCCTAGATGTTTCCTCAATATCATTGCAAAAGGAGACGGATTGTTGGGCATTGGCCTATCTCTTCTAGACATATACAACCTCTTTCCACGCACAATCACCAAATCAACCGAAGGTTCTCCTTTCGGATTCAGCCTCAAAACAACCTGTTCATGATGTGGCTGGTAGGCTTTGCGTACGCGGGTTCCAACCATCCCGCGCAGTTCTCTGACCATGCGGGCGACATCGAATGAGGAAGACTGCGCACGCATGGCTCTCATTACGAGGGCAAGCGCGCCCTTCATCAGACAATCGCTTGATATCTGACGGCTCAGGCCCGTTGACAATGACTGGCATGGGGGGGCTTAGGATGGACGAGGGCGTGCCATACGTCCATGGGCCAGAAACCATGGGTGAAGTCGACGTTGGCCTCAGGGCCTTTTGGTATCGGCCAATGTTGCTTCGAAATACTCTCGATGTAGAAGTAGATCTTGATTGGGGTATACACTGCAATGCTGATGCTCTCGCGGAGCAGGCGGCAGTAATTGCTAATCGGATGAATGCGGATGGGATTGAAGAAGCTGAAATGTTGGCTTTGGACTTAGCATTCATTTTCGGATTTGACCACGAGTACTTCCATCATCGCTTTGATTCAGGTGTAAGTTCTCATGTAATGCGAACTCATGCTCAAACCGGTTCATTACCGACTAATTTTGGTAATTATGAAGAATTACATGATTCCATATCTACTCGCAGAGAAGGTCCTGAGTGGTGGTTGTTGACAGAAGAAACTCTTGCTAATGCGCATATTGCAATGGACCCAACTAGACTTGGCGGATTGAAGGACGCTTTCATACAATATGAGTTACTGCCTGAACCGGGTGACCGTTCTAGAGGTCCATACGCTGCTTGGAGATTCGTAGCCTCAGACCCTTGGAAGTTCAATTGTCTAGCACATCACACCTGGTTACAGATTTTGACTGGAGAATTGGACCCACTAAACATCAT
>WTHI01000055.1:29648-33096 GCA_011523185.1 Methanobacteriota archaeon | reverse complement strand
TGGATGGAAGTTTGGATAAATCAGTTCAGTGCATTTACATTTCACCTATCAAAGCCCTAGCAAATGATATTCAGAAAAATCTGATCGGTCCTTTGACGGAAATTCGCGAAAAATATCTTCCAAGCAGGGCAAAGGAAATCAAAGTAGGTCTGCGAACGGGCGATACACCTCAGAAAGAAAGAGAACGGATGCTAAGGGCTCCTCCTCACATTTTGATTACTACACCAGAATCTCTAGGTTTGGCTCTTGCTTCGAAGAGATTCAGGCCATTATTGAATGACATGAAGTGGATGGTAATCGATGAGATGCATTCATTGGTGCCTACCAAGAGAGGAACTCATCTTGCATTGAGTCTGGCATTAATGGATAGTGTAATCGAATCTGATGTACAAAGGATAGGAATTTCAGCTACAATGGAGCCCCTAGAGGCGGTCGCTGAATTTTTGGTAGCTTCCGATTCTAGGGAGAGTGATACCGAGCCTCAACATGTTGCAATAGCTAAGGTATCCGGTGCTCGAAAATTAGACCTCGACATTATCCTACCAACGCCAAGGTTTTCTTCGTTACCAATAAAGGAGGTTCTCGAACATAATGTTGAGCGGATCAAGGAAATTGTTGAGGCTCATACAACTACATTGGTTTTCGTTAACACCAGACAGATGACAGAAACCACGGTTCAGAAATTGAAGATATTAGGCACTGCAGGTGTCGAAGGCCACCATGGTTCAATGGACAAAGCGATTCGCTTAGACGTTGAACAACGGCTAAAGAATGGCCACCTTCGATGTGTAGTATCTTCGTCGTCTCTCGAAATGGGTATCGACATTGGTTCGGTAGATTGCGTTGTGCAGGTTGGTAGTCCTGGTTCGATTGCTACTGCTCTACAAAGAATCGGGCGTGCAGGTCACCAAGTGGGTGGTCTACCAAGAGCCAGATTCCTCCCTACATCCCCACAGGATTTACTAGAACTAGTAGCCCTCCAAAACGGTATTCTTCGAGGTTCAATGGACCTTCTGAAATTCCCTGAAAATTCGTTAGATGTTTTAGCCCAATTTATGATTGGTCTAACGATAATTCAAGAATGGGATATTGACGATGGCTATGAGTTAGTTACCGCTGCTTGGCCTTATCGAGCCCTACCTTATGACGATTATATCGAGGTTCTAGACCTACTAGAGGAAGAAAGGCGAGTATGGGTGGATTGGGAAGACAATCGCTTCGGAAAGCGAGGTTATGCTCAGATGATTTACTACACAAATATAGGTACAATTGCTCCGGACAATAATTACCTAGTTTTCACATCTGACGGGACTCTAGTTGGTCAACTTTCCAGTGGCTTCGTTGCTAGCCTAAGAAATGGTGATGTGTTCCTTCTAGGAGGTTCTACATACAGAGTATCCAGCGTTCAAGGAACCAGAGTAAACGTCACCTCAGCAACAGGTTACAGGCCCACCATCCCATCTTGGGCAGGTGAGGCTAATTCTAGGACTAATGAACTGAGTTACGAAGTCCTGGATGTTCTTGAGCACGCCTCGCATATGGTTAGGATGGGGCGAGATGTTCGGCCTCTACTGATGGATGTATATGGCCTCAACAAACCAATTGCTAATGCTCTAGCAAATTATCTCGATGAGCACTGTGCAACAACCTTCCAAGTACCGAGTAGGGATCGAATAATTGTAGAACAGGTAGCAGCACCTCTGCCGACCTATATTGTAACTACTTGCAGAGGTCGGGCTTTCAATCTCGCTCTTGGTTATCTTTTCGCTGGAATAGCAGTTCGCGACAATGTATTGGTTAACGAGATATCTTTTGATGAAAATGGCTTTATGATAAAATTAAGTCATGAGGTAGAGATTTCAAAAATACCTGAGTTATTCAGAGATGACTCTAGTCGAGAAGTTCTGCAAAGATACATGTTAGATTCACAATTATTCGCAAAGAGATTCCGTGAGGTATCCAGTCGCAGTATGTTGAATCCTCGCAGAATTGGCGCTGATGAAGTAAGTCCAAAACAATTCCAAAATCGCGCGGAACAAATTTTGCGAGCTCATAGGCAAATGGAAGATTCTGTCGTCATTCGTGAAGCGATGAATGAGATTATGAACACCGACTTGGAGATGAAAGAATTAGCAGATTTCATCGCCAGAATGGATAGTGAAAATGTACGCATTGTCCATCGTAAGGTGAAGATGCCATCTCCTCTTGGTATGACTCTATTCATGTCTTCATTCGAAGATCTGCTGAGTCTTCGAACTCGTGCTTATCTGATCAAAGACATAGACCCCGAAATTCTTCGAAGACTCCTCGGAGCACGTTCTCTTGCTACGGATCTAGACCGCGAAAGGCTGGCGAAATACTACCAAGACAAGGTCGCGATACCAGACTCTCCAGCTGGTCTACTGCGTCTGATGGACATGGGCGGTGGATTAGAGAAATCTCTGACCCATCCTTTGTATTCTGAAAAATTGAAGAATGTAGAGTTTGATCAATTACGAGCTTGGGTTTACGAATTGGCTGAGCGAGGCCTAATCACCAAGGTGCGAAATACAGGTCATGAACAAATCGACGATAAATGGTTCTCCGAAAGAATGGCCGGAGTACACGGCACACTCGGGTGTCTAGCCGTATCTGGTGCCGATGAAATGGACGACCTTCGCTCCCTTTACACTGGAGGTTTAACCTTCGAAATGGGTGTTGATTTCAAAGAAGGTCAGCCGGCTACTTGGAAGGAGACTTATCTTTCGGATCCAATGGATTGTCTGCGGCTCAAATTGCTTGATATGCTGGGTTCCGAAGGGCCTCGTACTCTAGACAAATTAGCGGCCAGATTACCATTCCCACGAGGACAGGTAGAATCAGTACTGCAGGAACTAGAGATGAGAAATCTCGTCTCGATAGGTTTCTTCACTCAAACCGATGATGGTGAGTACATCCTAAGGGTTGATGAATATCGAATCACAGGAGGTCAGGTTGAGGTAGTAGATTACCGAACACTGCAGACCTTGATTCTCCACAAATCGTTCACCCAATATGAAGAACCGGCTGATGCGATTAGAAATCTCATTTTGGTGCAACGAAGGGACGAAATGTTGCATCGTGTGAAGGATTATAGATTCCGCGATTGGAAGGACATTAAGCACGATCCAGATGTCATCAATGGCCGATTATTACACAATCGAGTAGGGTACACAATGGAAGATCAACTTCCGTTGGTTCTAGGGCTAAGAGGTGACCCTTGGCTTGGTCCCTTAGAAGAAGAATTGTTGGAGAAGATCCCCAAAGATGGAATGAGTCGAATGGAATTATTCGACGGTTATCCAAAAGGCAAAGAAAATGCTCATATCCAAAGGTCTCTGAAAAGTGCTCTTTCCAATCTAGAGAGGCAATTAGTCATTGGAAAGAAATACATCGAGTTACCTAATCGGAAGCGTTCACTGGCAGTATT
>WTHI01000055.1:6633-29548 GCA_011523185.1 Methanobacteriota archaeon | reverse complement strand
CGCAAAATGAGAATAGTATCGCAATCCGATCCATTCTGTTCCAGATTTATCCAAGAAGTTCGGTTGATGTTGAAGCAAGGTTGGTATCATCCCGTTTTCAAAGGGGTTGATCCAGTTGGTAGAATTCTGATGTTCGTGGTAAATGATTACCTAGAAATCAAAGATATCAACATCCCACATTCATACCTAGATGAGTTCAAAGACACCTTTGATGAATTGCTAGAAAATTATCGTGATAGGTTAATCGATGTCTCTGTTATTCACGCATTTAACGGTGTGCCTGTACATGATTGCGATGAAAATGTGCAACAGATTCTCTCGGACCTAGGCTTCGAGTCAATGGGAGATGGAGAGAGATACATCAGAGGTGGAGTAGTAGACCCAATGCCTCGAAAGAAGATTAACAGAATTCTGTTCCACCACCATTCCCTTCATCAAAAGACTCGCCATGAAAATGAAACAATCGCACTCGACCATCTTGATGAATTAAGAGATGATTTCGCATTACGCGGACGTTGTGAGATGTTCCGCGTTGACCTGAAATCAATGGCCGCGGCTCACCAATTGCACCAAGGAACCAATCTTAGAGGTCATTTGGTGTGGGCAAAAATGCCTCACTTCCAAAAGTTG
This sequence comes from Methanobacteriota archaeon, assembly GCA_011523185.1. Classification (GTDB taxonomy): domain Archaea; phylum Thermoplasmatota; class Poseidoniia; order Poseidoniales; family Thalassarchaeaceae; genus MGIIb-O1. The sequence continues at coordinate 28,918 of WTHI01000055.1, read as the reverse complement.
TTGACCATCCGAAACGTACAGGCACCTGAAGAAGACGAGGATATTTTGCAATTCTTCAGAGAACACCACGACCCTGCGATTTTCATGGAGCGCCACGCAATGCGTCGTGGTGAATTCCGCAAACTAATCTCTCCATTAGTCCGAAGCGGCCACCTTGTGCAGGATTATCGAGGCGGTTTCAAGGCCGTTGAGCCCTTAACCACCTCTGATCTATGGGAAGTTAAGCGAGATTATTTGCGAGACCTTGTGAAAGACTACCCCGTAATCACTTTGAAACAGGTTGAGAGGTTAGCAGGTTCACCCTTCTCGGCTGAAGAAATATCAGATGTTATGCGTGAATTCGAAGAAGATGACACACTCATCAAAGGTTTCCTTGTAGACGATATGCACGACGTTTGTTGGGGCCGACATGATCTGTTAGAAGGGTCAGATGTACTAACTAAAACTCGAGATTTGGTCATCCCTCCTTCTGATCCACTCATTCACTACTATGGTAGCTTATTGAGAGAGAGATTCGGATATGGTTCTGCATATCTCGTATTCCACAGAGAGGAACCAGTAGCGGCTTTCAAGGCAAATACAAGAGAAGGTGTAATTCACATCACCGATTTCGTTGGTGATTCTGATTTAGAAAAGGAAGCATTGAGAGTAATGAAAGAATTTGCTTGGGAGCATGATATGCCACTGAAAGGAAAGCTATACGAGCGACTAAGAAGTCGTTGATGAATTGCCATTTCCTCTCAATTTTTTTGGTAATAATTGCATAATATTTCTATGTAATTCTGGCAGCAAATCGAATAGTGCTATCGCCAATAGAAACATTGCGAAAAGGCTAGCGGCCTTTGCAGCATAACTATGGGAGAAATCGAACATATCCAATCCTAAGAATTGCCAATTCCGATAGTTATCTGTCAACCAAACAATTCCTGCATTCCGGAATGTGTTTAGGATGTGTATAGTTGGAACTGAAATCAACAAGCCTCGAATCCTTCGATTCCACGGGACGGTTTGTAGTGCCACTATCGCTCCTACAAAGATAATCATTGATTGCAGACCGGAGCAACTTAGGATGAACCCAATATTGACCTCTTCACCGGTAGAATGGTACATTGGGATGAAGAATCCTCCATCGCCTAGTGGTTGGGTAAGAAGCAACATACTTCCATCCCAATCGCTCAATGGAACCTCTCCACCATCGTGTAAATCGACCATTACTTCCCCCATTGTGTAGGACCCTAATCCAACGAATTCTAACATCCACTCAGCACTATGTGCTGTTAGCATAACGAAAGCGATGTTGAGGTATGGAATACAGTAAACCACATGGTAGGGGATCATTGACCAAGCGACCATTCCACGTAACCAGACTAGGGATTGCCTGGTTTCTTCTTTCAAGTGGCTAGACCTTTGGGTTTCAACCACAGCAAGAAAAATACCTCCTGGTAAGGCACCAGCAGTCATTATGATTAGAACAGGATCTCCAATTTTCACATAATATTCTGATAGTAGGTAAATGAAGAGGCCTAGAAAGACCCAACCAACACCTGCAATTCGCCCTGACCATTCAGCCTTTGAATTAGAAAAAGAGGTGGCTAGAAAGGCCATTCCTAATATCCCGATTAGTAATCTAAGTGCTTCCCCAGAGGTGCCAAATGAGTCTGCAATAGCACGCAAAGCGACTCCTACAGGCTCCTCCATCGAATCGACTCCAGCCATCAACTCGTAAATATGATGCCCTCGCCGGTTTGCTTTGGGAGACACATGGGATTCGAATTCGAATCATTCGCTGAGGATTACCTCAGTGATTTGCGAAGGACCCTTTCAGAGGTCTCTAAATCCCAAATTCAAGCCCTTTGGGTGGAATTAACTGCGGTTGCGGAAAGAGGAGGTAGTATCCACATGATTGGCAATGGTGGAAGCGCCGCAACACCTTCCCATAGTGCAGGAGATTGGTCGAAGGAACTAGGCATTCCTACCATTGCTCATACTGACAACATATCCTCGTTCACTGCTTGGGCTAATGATACCGAATACGCAAATGTATTCGCTGGGCAATTATCCACTTTTGCTAAATCTGGCGACCTTGTTATCGCATATTCAGGCTCAGGTAATTCCCCCAATGTGCTAAACGGAATTACTGCCGCTAAAGAAGCGGGTTGTAGAACAGCAGCCGTAACCGGTGATTACAACGGTGGAGAGGGTGGTAAATTAGCCCAGATGGTTGATGTCGCAATCGTTGTCCCTACTACTTCCATGGAGCGTATTGAAGATATGCAATTAATCATCAATCACATCGTAAAAGAAGCGTCCAAAGCCATTAACGAGCAGTGATACTATGCTACCTCCTCACCGCGAGTCTGCGGAATTAACTGCCCCTCTAGAATTGCTTGATTTACCGGGTGGTAAAACTTGGGATGGAAGAATTGCCTATCTTGACCGTGATGGTGTAATCAATGTCGGAAGTGAAAACTACGTCAATTCCCCTGCAGAAGTCGAATTGTTACCAAATGCCGGCCTAGCAATTGGGAATTTGCGCAGGGCGGGATATAGAATAGTGGTAGTTACCAATCAATCCCCCATTGGCAGGGGGCACTGGGATTCCGACAATTTAGACGATATACATTCAGAAATAAGGAGTAGATTACTACTCGAAGACTCAGATGCTCATCTGGATTTGATATTATTCTCACCATATGCTCCTTGGGAAGGCTCATGGGCACGCAAGCCCAATTCCGGGATGCTAGAGGCGGGTAGACAACTGATGGACGCCGCATCATCAAATGCTGATTTCGTCAGCATCAAACTGCTTTATGATGCTGAATGGGTCGAAAGGCCTGATGAGTCAACCTCATTCATGGTGGGCGACAGAGGAGTGGATATGGCTGCTGCAGAAAACTTCGGAGTCAGAGGGATTCGTTGTGACCCCGACATTGGCATCTCTGGAGTTGTTGATTCAATACTGGGGGGTGTCGCGTGAGCGACACCCATGCGAAAAGTGTCATCCGAATAGGATTGGATGACACAGACCATGTTGAGTATGCCTGTACTACAGAACATTTCAACCGTTTACTTAACCGGTTGATGGAATCGATTGATAGTTTCGAGATTTTAGAAAGGAGACTCGTACGACTTTGGCCGTTCGCCCCTAAGAGAACTAGGGGAAATGCAGCTCTCTCTGCGATTTGCCGGATAGATACTACTAACCTGATTTACTTGGAATCAATTTGCCAAGAATTCATGGAAGATTTGCATAAAGAGATCCTAGGCAGTTACCCTGATACAGGACAGAAACCTTCACCTTGTCTCATAATCGCTACTGAAGAAGTTCCCGAATCGATGTATTGGGAGTCGGTCAGAGGAGAAGTTTCACTCGAAACTGCCTTAGCTAAATTACCTCACTCGACTAAAATCCACTCTATACAAGAAAATCCAAATGGCATTGTCGGGGCATCCGCTGCTATCGCTTGGAATCCTTCTGAAAATAATACTTGGGAATTAATCGCATGGAGGCAAACTGAGAAGATTAGAACAGACAGGAATGTCTCAATAGAAGCCATTGAATCAATGTCAAACCAATTCCTAACTACTTTCGCAAATAGAGACCCTACTACGGGTAGAGGTTTGATTATGCCACGGACTAATTGTCCTGTACTATATGGAATTAGAGCCGAGTCGGCTGAAGAATTACAATCTGCGCATGAATTCCTACAAGGTAGACCTGACGTCGAGAAATGTGATTCCTGGGCAATCCATAGAACTAATCAAGTATCAGACGACCATTTACTAGGTTCAGTAACAGGAATTGTTGCTACCCGACCTATTGAAGTTCAAGGCGGCCATTCCTCAGTTGTTGTTTGGACTGGTCGCAAATCACATACACTAGTGGCATTCGCAGAAAGTGGCGAAGTCAATACATTGCTAAGGAAATTGTACCCGGGTGACATCATCGAATGGATGGGGTTAATCTCGCCCTCCGGTGAAGTACATTTAGAGAGGCTCAGAGTGAAATCAAGCAGCCCTAGAATTGGGACGCGGCCGGATTGTTGTGGTAAAGCGATGAGAAGTGTCGGCGTAGGTCAAGGCCTACGATGCAAAGAATGTGGAAAATTAGCGCCAAAGGCTTGGGTCAGTCAAATCGTTTCATTTGAATCACCATATCAAGGATGGGTTGAACCCAATCCAGCAAACAGAAGGCATTTAGCGAAACCATTGCAAAGAGGTTTACCAACAGCACAAAACAGTCAAGGCTGAGAGTTTCTTCGCGGATTTATGGATGATACTCAAACCGTTCTAGCAGTCCTATTGACAATTTCTGCAGGATTGTTAATTTGGTATATCTTGGGATTACGTCAGAAACGGCGAATGAGTGCCTCCGAGGATTCAGTAGATTATAGCGGAATGGCAAGGAACCCTGAAAAATTGATGGATCCAGACGAAGAAGCATTGGAAGAATTAGACCGTTTGCTTTCAAAAGAGTTCGACTCAGAAGAATGAACTAAGCGATGATGAATCCGGATTCTTTCAATATCAATCTGGTTTCAATCTCCTGATCAATTAGTTTTCGATAATTCCTAATGCCTTCCTCTCTCAATAACCATACTTCCCTTAATCCTGACAATTGAGAACCCCGACTCTTCCATTTTTCTTCATCAGCCGATGGTGATTCATATGCCTTTGAAGTCAAGATCATCCTGGTGTTTTTTGTTATAGAAAGCAAATTACGTATCGCCTGTAGGTCATCTGTGGGTGCTCGGCCTGAAGATGGGCACCAATCATCAACGACAATCAAATCTGTATCGTCTAATCTGTCGATTAGGGGTTTCAAAGCGTTGACCCTAGTAAGCAAATTTGTGCCGAACTCTAGGACAAAAAATCTCTCTAATTGAGACTCATCAAGTCCTTTCAAAATCTCCTGAGTCCTTTTGGGGTCTAGCGAATTTCTACCTAACCAAATTACGCGAGAATTGGACTGTAATACATCTACTGCAAGGCTTAGACAGAGGCTAGTGCCTCCTATCCCCTCCTCCACTGAAACGTGGACCGGGCCGGAATCTAAGTTGAGCATTATTCAGGCTTGAAAAACTCAGGGTGGATTAGCATTACTATTGCTAAATCATCTTCCTTGCTAGTGCAATTGTTTCATCTACAATCTCACCACTGACTCCAAGGTGACTTGAAGGGTCGAATAGTTTGTCTAATTCATCTGAGGTAAAGGCACTAGTTACGGACTCATCTTCACCACAAATCTCCCGAAGATGACGATTCTCAGCGACAGCAACCATTGAAGCTGCTCGTAGAATTTCGTGGGCTTGGTCTCTGTGTATACCTTCATCAACCAATGCTAACATTATCTTCTCCGCCATTACAAGGCCATTTTGAGTTTCTATGTTTGCTAACATTCTATCAGCATCAACCACGCATTTACCCATGACTCTGTCTGATTTGGCGAGAATATCATCCAATAGTATCATTGCATGAGATAGGGTGAATCTCTCACTCGAGGAATTAGCCAAATCCCTCTCGTGCCACAATAAAGCATTTTCATATGAAGGGATAATCATTGCTCGAACGATACGTGCTAAACCAGAAGCATTCTCTGCGGTAATCGGATTCCTTTTATGCGCCATTGTGGATGAACCAACTTGCTTTTCGACGTCAAACCACTCGCCGACCTCGGCTATTTCTGATCGTTGAAGATTCCTTACTTCTTGTAGGAGCTTTTCGACTGATGCCGCGACATTAGCCATCCATCCAACCCACTCGATGTATCGATCTCTCCCAACTACTTGTGTTGTCGCTACTGGCACCGTTAATCCAAGGTGTTGAAGAATTAATTGTTGCAATTCTTTTGCGTTCTCACCTTGCGCTGCCCCTGTTCCGACCGCTCCTAGGAATTTGCCGGTTATTGCTCTCGATTCCAATTCATCTAACCTTACTAGATGCCTTCTGAACTCATCTACAAAAACAGCGATTTTAAGGCCGAAAGTAATCGGTACAGCGGCTTGTCCATGAGTTCTACCGAGCATGACAGTGTCTCTTTCTCTTTCTGCTAAATCAGAGAGAGTAGCTAGTAGCGTCTTCAAACTCTGTCGTTGTAATTTGATAGAATCCCTAATTTGTAGGGCTACGGCCGAATCCACAATATCATTGCTTGTTGCTCCCAAATGAATGCACCAAGCTGCTTCTCCGGCCTTTTCTGCCATGGCTTTAGTTAGTGCCATGATATCATGCCGTGTTTCGGCTTCAATTTCGTCAACCCTATCAGCAGTCACAATACCTGGGTCTGAGATATCAGCAATCATATCGTAGTGTTCTGCGGATACACGACCTAGTTGGCAATGAGCCCATACAAGGGCTCTTTCTACCTCTAATTGTCTACTGTGTCGACCCTCTCTCGACCAGATTTCTTTAGCCTCGGGTCGTCCATATCGGTAATCCAGCGGTGAGACTGACACAGCGTTCCCCGTGTGCCGCCGACTTGACTACCCCCCTTGAGGCTAGCGGATGAGAAAAGTCATGAAAAAATAATCCGATTAGGATAATTCTGCTGATTCTAGAATCCAAGAGCCTCTATTTCCTTTCCAGTTGGAATGACCCGAAACAGCGATTCGTTGGCTCATATGTGGGGCATCAACGACGATTGTCTCAAACTCTCCTCCCTCTCCGTCTAAGTTGAACCTATATTTGGTGGAAATTCTAGTCAGTTCCTCAAGTGAATCTTGGGTGATTTTCTGACCCAGCCATTCCTCTCCTAGACCATCAGTAGATACTGAAACTATTCTAACATCAAATCCATGTTTAATTAGTGAATTCATATGTCCCTCAGGGTTATGGTGCCATAGAGGACAGTATGAGATCAATCCTAGTTTTTCACACATACGCTCTATACGAGTTTTTTGGTAATCTGAACGTAGTGCTCCGACTACTAACGCATCAATTTCTAGGTCTTCTGTCTGGAGAACTAAATCAGAAGGGAAATTTATCGATTCTGTATCGTTTTTTACCTTGTCAAATGCTACGTTTACATCAGTTCGTCCTCTGATGCCATTTTCGAGGTCATCGATTTCATCGTTTTCTGTTCCATCCGATAAAATAGGCAACCATGAGGTTCCAATCGAATGGGCTTGAAGACCTGCGAGGGATGTATTTGGTAATTGAAACATCATCGAGTCATCACTGGTTATGTGAACAGTGACCATTGCTTCGACCTGCCAGCCTTGCATGATTGCCCACCAGCATGCATAGGTGGAATCCTTCCCCCCCGAAGACAAAACTGCTACGCGCACATTCTTCGGACATCGTATATATCCATCAATTAGACTATTCATCCATCACAAAATTGGTTTGTTTATGTTATATGATTTTCAGCAATCATGAGACAACGTACCGGTCAAGGTTGATAAGAGACCGGCTTAGGACTTGCCCCGATAGTTATGCAGCCGAGCGGACGAGGATATGACCATGGAGTATCTACCTTCTCACCTGATGGACGATTGTATCAAGTAGAGTACGCTCGAGAATCTGTAAAAAGAGGCACAACTACAGTTGGCCTAAAGTTCCGAGATGGAGTAGTTTTAATTGTCGATAAAAGAATCTCAAGCAAGTTGGTAATCATTGATTCAATAGAAAAAATGTATCAAATCGATGACCACGTCGGATTCACCACATCCGGGCTAGTCGCAGACGCACGCCAATTAGTCGATAGGGCTCGTGTGCAATGTCAGGTAAATCGAATGACTTACGGGGATGCAATTCCGGTTACTACATTGGTCAAGAAAATGTGTGATTACATGCAATCATTCACTCAATACGGTGGAGCTAGACCATTTGGAACCGCTCTACTAATCGCTGGAGTAGACTCTGACGGAGTACATCTGTTTGAAACTGATCCGTCTGGAGCATACCAATCGTATCACGCCGGAGCAATAGGTCGAGGAAGGTCTACCGTAATCGACCATTTCGAGGCTAACTGGAAGGCTAATATGACTCAGAATGCCGCTATTAAGATGGGTCTTGAAGCCCTAAGGGAGTCCATTGATGAAGATTTGAATCACGACGCAGTTGAAATTGCAATCGTAGATGGAAATGGTTATGCAAAGATGAGCAAGGAAGACACATTAGCCCATCTTGGTAAACTAAGTTGATTGGGAATACAATCCCGATTGCTCTAAGGGCTTAGGCGAGGCTCGCCGTTCATGGTCAGTCTTGACGACGCAGTCATTGCCCGCCTCGAAAAAGGTGGGAATCGATATGAAATCCTCGTCGACCCGGAATTAGTCTCTCAGTGGAAAGAGGACAATAATTCCGTTGAAATGGAGGATATGTTGGCTACAGACGAAATATGGTCAGATGTAAAGGCTGGAGATAGGCCTACGTCTGATGCTTTGGAGAATATCTTTGGTAGCACGGATTTACACACTTGCGTTAAGAAAATACTAGTTGAAGGAAGCATACAACTGACTACTACCCAAAGAAAGCAAATGGTCGAGGACAAACGCAAACAAATAATCAATGCAATAGCGACTACTGCTACCGATCCAAAAACCCGTGGCCCTCATCCGCCTACTCGGATTGAAAACGCATTATCAGAAGCTAGATTTAGCGTCGATCCCTTCCTTTCAGTTGAACGTCAGGTACAGGACGCAGTAGACGCAATTCGCTCCTTAATCCCCTTACAATTCATTACAGTAAGGTTGGCTTTTCGAATTCAAGGAAAAGACTACGGAGGAGTGCACCAATTGCTCAGAGATTCTATTCAACGTGAAGAGTGGCTTTCAGATGGTTCTTGGGCTTGTGTGGTAGAATGTCCCGGTGGGATGAAGTCTGACCTAATTAGCCGGGTATCAAAACGAGCCTCGGGATTAGATGTGAAAGAATTAGACTGAGGAATCAACTTTCTACACACCGTAGGTGTGAGCATATACGGTTATCAATGGTGGGTGGGTCGCGCGGCCCGATAACATGAGTGGAGACAATGGCGCGGACGGACCGCGCAGATCCCGACAAGCACCCCTGCTTGTCGCCCCTGGGGACGACCTAGGCGATTCTGGGGAGTACGAAGCTGGACATGGCGTTCTTGCCATAAATGGCCGGCTACGTGCTTTGAAGCAAGGAAGAATGAACAATCGAGGCGGTACTGTCTCGATCGAGCCGCGACGCACTGCGTACGTGCCGCGGCCTAGTGACCTCGTGGTAGGCTACATCGAGGGATGCACCAGCAATATCTGGTTCGTCGATATAGGTGGGCCATTCAATGCCATATTACCAATGAGCCTTGGACCATCTAAGGCTGAATTTGGTGGAATCAGAAAGGTCCTCGATATTGGAGATGCAATCCTTTGTCGAGTTCAAGAGGTAGAAGAAAATCATTCTAGCGTAGTTACGATGAAAGGAATGGGTCTGCGTGCAATTCGTACCGGTAGTGTTGAGGAAATCGATCCTCATCTACTAGGGCGTCTTATTGGGAGAGGTGGAAATAACCTCAGGCAACTCAAGGAAGATACAGAGTGTAGAGTAGTCGCTGGCGATAACGGCCGAGTTTGGTTGGATGGTGACCTTGATGGAATCATCAACGCTAGAGACAGACTAAACGCTTTGTTAACCGAAGCGAAAATAGATGATTTTGGAGGTGAGGCCTGATGGGTGGCTATGGAGATGTACAGTGTATTGATGAAAACGGAATACGACTTGATGGTCGAACCAAAGATGAGGTAAGGCCAGTATCAATTGAAACTGGAGTAGTTCCGGTGGCTGATGGCTCTGCTAGAATCCGATGGGGTCTAAATGACTGTATTGCAGCCGTTTATGGCCCTATGGAGGCACACCCGAGGAAGATACAGCGGCAAGATAGAGCTGTATTGGACGTTAGATACAATATGGCTCCATTCTCGACAACTGACAGAATCCGTCCAGGATTCAACCGACGCAGTAGAGAAATTTCCAAAGTAACAGCCGAAGCACTGGAAAGTGTAGTGCTAACAGAACTATACCCTCGAAGCAAGATTCGTGTGGAAATCGAAATTATTTGCGCCGAAGCAGGAACAAGGTGTGCGGGAATCACTGCAGCATCAGTCGCTCTTGCTCATGCAGGTATACCAATGACAGACATGGTAGTGTCGGTTGCAAGTGGTAAGGTGCATGACATCGTAGTTTGTGACCTGAATAAGGAAGAAGATAACTATGGTGAGGCAGATCTACCAATGGGTATTCTGCCAAATACTGGAGAATTAGTTTTCCTACAAATGGATGGAGACTTATCTCCTGAGCAATTCCAAGAGGCTTGGGATTACAATATGGAAGCAGCACAAGTGATTCACAAAGAAATGGTTCGCGCCCTAAAGGGAGGTGATGAGTGATGAGCATACCACTAGTCCCTAATCTACTTCGAGCTCACCTAGCAGAATTGGCGACTGAAGACAAGAGACACGACGGCCGTGGACAATTCCAAGGCCGGGATGTGGAACTTGAGATCAATTGTCTACCTCGTGCAGAAGGGTCTGCCAGGGTCAGAATGGGAGATACCATCGTTTTAGCGGGGGTTAAGTTCCAGATTATGACTCCATATCCAGACCGACCTAATGAAGGCGGTTTGATGTGTAGTGCAGAGGTAAGGCCCGTTGCAGGACGTAATTGGGAAGCAGGCCCACCTAGTGCCGAGTCTATTGAATTAGGTCGAGTAGTTGATAGAGGAATTCGAGAATCTGGTTGCATAAACACAGAGGATTTGTGTATCATTCCAGGAGAAAAAGCCTGGCAGGTAATTCTCGACGTGTTTGCCGTATCCGACGACGGTAACCTATTCGATGCCTTTGGACTAGCAGCAATTGCAGCACTAAGAAGTGCTACCGTTCCAGCAGAGAGATTTGAGGTTGGAGAAGATATGCCTCTCGATGTGTCAAAGACTCCGATCATGTGTTCCTATCACAAGGTTGGTGGTCGCTTTGTTTATGATGCAGATAAGAGGGAAGAATTAGGCGGAGATGAAAGAATCCACATCACCCTTGGTGATGATGATCATGTTCATTCGTTGCAGAAGGGTCTAAAGGGAATCTTCACGGCCGCCGAATTCGTCGAGATCAACGAACAGGCTCGTTCAAGGTGCGCCGAACTCAGAGATCTGGTAAACAACGCATTGGAAGGTGAGTGAAATGGCAAAGAGAACACAGAAGGCCGGCGCTACCGCAAAGTATGGTCCAAGATACGGTGTGAGTGTTCGTAGAAGAGCAGGCGCATCACTCAAGAAGAAGTCGCGAAATTACACCTGTCCAGTTTGTCATTATCAAAAGGTCAGCCGCCAAGTCGCGGGAATCTGGGAGTGCAAGAAGTGTGGGCACAAGTTCTCTGGAGGAGTATGGGAGCCTTTCACTCGTGCAACAGATGCTAACACAAGGGTAGTTCGACGTGGAATGGAAGGCGCTACTGCGACCGATATGACCGTAATCGCACAACAGGCTGCTTTGGATTATGAGCGTAAACTAGCTGGTGAAGAAAGTGTCAGCGACGAAGAAGAGTGATTCCGTAAAACTCACTTTGCAAATTACTAGTTCCTACGCCAGTTCGCTAGAGGCAGCGTTAGTTACCGAAGCGGAAGTTACTCGAAGCGGTGGTTGTATTACTGTAGATGAGGTAGAACCGGTATTCGTTGATATGCGTGCTCGCTGGAATACCGTAATGAGAGGCCTTTCTGCAGCATACGACGCCTTGAAAGCGGTTGACTAAATCCGGAGGTTGAGAAATAATGGACCAACAACAACTCCAGAGCCTAGTCCAGGAATTACAAATGGTGCGAGGACAGATTCAATCCCTGACTAGCCAATTCAACGAAATCTCGCTAACTATTGAGGCCTTGAAAGAACAATCGCCAGATAGGGCCGTGTATCGAGCTCTTGGAGGTGTTTTGTTGGAGGTAGATGATAGAGCATCATTATCGCAAGACCTAGTATCTTCCAAGGAAACTATTGAAGCTCATTTAGAATCTCTAAATGCTAGGGAATCGGAATTAATTTCACAGTATAATGAGGCATCTGAGTCGCTCAATTGAGTGGTGATTTTCGATGTCTTTCGATTTGCAAGCCCTTAGCGATTGGATTTCATTACATACGCCTAATGGGCCAATAGCAGTTGTTACACATAAAAATGGAGATATGGATACAATCGGTTCTGGAATAGTTCTAGCATCGGCAATCGGAAATAACGCAAAGGCTTGCGGCATTCACATTGGTTCATTAGCAAATAAAATCCTGAATGGAATGGTAGTTGATTACCAGCAGATCGATGAAACTAGGCCATCTTTACCCCGAACATTATCTGGAATAATTGTGGTTGATTGTGCTTCACCTAGTCAAATTGGCTTCAAATTACCCGATGTACCATTATGTGTTTTAGATCATCATTCCGCAGCATCAGATGAATGGCCTGACAAAACTTTGGAATTAACTGGTAATTATTCTTCTACGGCGGAAATGGTTTGGGATTGGATAAAGGCTCAAGGCCTAGGTTTAGAGACTGACCAAGCCAAACTTCTCCTGGCCGCGATTATTTCTGACACAGGCCGATTCAAACACAGTAGACCCGGATGCCACAGAAGAGTAGCAGAGATCTGTGAAGAATCTAGATTGGATATTGTCGACGTTATTGAACAGATTGAGTCAGAAGATTTGAACCAATCTCAACGCATTTCGATTCACAAAGCTGTATCTCGGTCAAAGATACAAGAAGTTGGAAAACATATGATATCGATTACCCGTGCTGGTACGAATGAAGGAGTAGTTGCACATGCGTTATTGGCTTCTGGTGCCCATGCATCTTTTGTTTACAAGAAAAATAGTCCCGGACTTAGGTTAAGTGCTAGGGCTAGCAGAACGGCGACAAATCAGGGTATTCATTTGGGACATTTAATGGAAAGTATCGTTCACCGATTGGGTGGAGAAGGAGGCGGCCATGCTGGTGCAGCAGGTTGGTCTGGTATTTGTGACGAAGTCGAGTTAGAATCGGTATTGTTAGCAACACTTTCTGCGGAGTTGATAGAATGAAAGATGTCCGTGAAATTCTATCTCAACTAAATTCAGGCTCAATTAATTTATCAGATATTCCAGAGGACTTAGTTTTACAATTATGCTCGTATATGTTGTTTGAGGATATACAAGGCCCCGATGAGTTGCTTGCAAAACTAAGTCCGTTACAAAGAGATGTGTTGGGGCTGCAGGGTTTGTTGATAGAAGGCGATTTAGCCAGCGCGGTAATTACTAGTGAGGAATTACTATCCCGTTCTCGTTCTAAAGAAGAACGTGACCTAGAATGTGAGGTCAGAATTCGTATGGAAAGGGCACTACTAGCCGTTGATGGCCCAGATATTTCAGGTCAAGAACTGGCATGGTGTACTCAGCGTCTGAAGGCTATAGCACCTAACACAGCACTGCATGGGATTTCTATGTTGAATCAGGCTACATGGCATAGCAATAGTGGAGAAATTATGATGGCGATGGCCATTCACGCTGAAATCACAAAAGACAGTGGCTTCCCCCCTGAGATTAGAGGGCTATCTAGGTTAGAAGTAGGTAGAATATTGACTGCTATGGATGATTTAGATCCCGCAATGAGACACCTCTGGACAGCGAGAGCAGTATTCATTGATGCAGGAATGGAAGCAGAGGCAGTAGTTGCTTCACTAGAGTGGTTAGATTTGGGCTTAGAGGAAGTTACACAAGACGCACCTAGGATGCTTTACAGGATTGAGAATGCAGAACCACGCTCGGTCCCAGGGTCATCATGGGTGCCTGCTAATTACCAAGATGTCAACGATGTTGTAGAGGGATTATTACCGATTTTAACTAGAGATTTAGGGGGTTCTGATAGAACCGATTTGGGAATGATTCTAGACGCAGCGGAAATAACTGGAAACCCGGAATGGAAGGAATCTTTGCTAGAGAGGGCGGATGAGATTCAAGATGCGAGGCTCCTTGAAGTGCTCCAATCATGATCTAGTAAGCGTTGAATTTCTTTTTCTCCCCAATATAATTCGCCCGGTATCTCTACACACCAGCCAACTTCACTGATTTTTTCATCTTCAGACTCCCAACCGTATGGTTGAGGCTCTTCATCAATTTCTACCCTAACTACAGTGCCCTTTGGGAGAATATTTTCATCATAATTGGTGGCTGTCCCTAGGACTCCGGCCTCCTCGAATAATTCTCGTAATGCTGTTATATCGAACGATTCTGTTTGGGCAATTTTCCCACCTGGTAATTCCCATCCTCGTTCAATATGTTTGACCATTAACCAACAAGGAGCATCTAGGGGTTGCTTTGGCACAGCCCAAACGACGACCCAAGGTTCTTGTTCAGTCATTTCCCATCATCTCCTGTATTTTTTCTGCTAGTAATTTAGCCTCTGAATCACCTTGTGTGGCGAGTCTTCTGACGATGAAGAATGCCTCTGATAGTCTATCTTTTTCTAATAATTGCCTAGCATAATCTAGTTCGGATAATTCAGTATCTTCTTCTGGACTTTCATCTGGCGCAAGTTGTGAAGTCGGTCTAGCTAGTACTTGCATTCGATTTAGGAAATCGAGCCTATCGGAGATGTCAGGAGCTTTCCAAGCCAATTTGCCTTTACCATCAATTAATGATTCCATTCTAACTTTGAAATCATCCCGAGAGTTTAGATTAGTGGAATTGGATTGTGCTTGGTCGTAACATAACCATGCTTGGTCAAATTCTCCCCTTCTTTCGTGTAATTTGCCCATTTTGTCCCATGCCTCATGATTAGAGGGTCTTTGGGCGAGCAATTTTCTAGTCAACTCGAGATATTCATCTTCATATCCTGCATCAAGTAATCTTTCCATTCTTCTTGAGAACAAAATATTCGCTCTTTGATCTGTAAAATCCAAATTTCGAATACGATCACAAAAAGCCTCAACCCCTCCTTCTTGAGAGGTTAATTCCCACCAATAATCTGGGTCTAGAGGGTCGACAGATAGCGCACCCTCTAGTAAACTGAGTCCAGCATTTCCTAGGTTAACACCATCCAGTTGTGACAAAAGTTCTGGGTCCCTCCCAAGGATCAAAAACAAATCATCCAGGACGGCTCGGGCGCCTAGATGATCCTCAATCTCCAGTTTGATTGTTAACAAAGTCCTCCAATTGTCAGGGTGAGTGAAGTCGTGTAAAACTGCTTGACGAGCACTTTGCTCGGCCCAAGACAGATTTGATTTATCATCATTAGATAGTTTGAGAAATTTCTCTGCCTGACTCCGATGTCGATTTCCTAGACTCCTTCGAGGGTGTTGCAGGCTAGAACCGAGATCGGTTGTTGCCATCGTAACTCCTCATAGTACGCTCTCATAGGGCTTTCGTTCTATGCCGGGCGGTAAAGTAGCGTCGATTCCAATCTTACTAGTTAGTCCATTTTCATCTCTCGAGGGGTCTAAACTGGAACCCTTTTGTTTCGATAGGATAACTGTATCTTTGTCTGGTTGCCAACGTGTCATCAAAGCCCATTCTACTCTAACCGGATTAGAACAATCTATGTCGGTGTCCACTATTGTAACCTGTTTCATGGAACGGTGACCATCTAGTGCAGCATGAATTGCCGCCATCCCATCCCCTTGTTTTTGTGGTTCTATTGCTACTACTGCTGAAAGCCAACCGCTACCCCCATCAGTCATGTATACATCAGTGCAGGGAACTACTGCGTTTACTGCGGCCTTGATAGTGGGCGCTCTTGGAAGCCCCATCAGGGTTCTATGTTCAACTTCTGCTGGAATCAAAGCATGAAATACGGCTTGATTCCTGTGATGTACGGCATCATATTCGATAAGCGGCTCTTGTCTAACATCATCAACGGTACCAGTAATATCGACATATGGTCCTTCATCATCATCTTGTAATGTAATCCTTGCTTCCATCGCAAATTCGGAATCTGCTGGAACCTGTATGCCATTTGGTAGACTTACTAGTTCGAGTGGTTTGCCATGCAATCTTTGGTGTAAAGCGGCAGCCACCGTTAATTCGTCCAAATCATGGGTGAATGACATTGCCGCTGCAAGCAAGACTGTTGCATCGGGACCATTTACAACAGCGATATTAATCTCATCACCATTTTCTCTAGCTTTGTCCGTCATTGTTCGAAGGTGGCGAGGTACAAACCTAGAAACACAATGATTACCATCTCGAAGGAATTGTCTGTGAAATGACATGTTTCGGATTCCATCATATTCCGCGATTATCACAGATGCTGACTGATACCTCCCCCTGTCTTCTGGATAATGCCACGGGATGGGAATCTTGGTCAAATCTGTAACTTCTTGTGTATTTTCAAAAACTGGACTATTTTCCGGAGATGTCATCTCAGGTTCCTGTGGATTTTCCATTGCCCACGCCAATATGTCAATTAGTTCTCCTGGCGTTATATCAAAAATAGAACAGAGTCGGTCTCTTGCTAATACATTAATTGCAGAACGTAGGCCCTTTGCTTCTGATATATTATTGAACACTATAGCCTTGTGGTCAATGGATTTTGAATGATTCAACATGTCATGATTGACACTGATTTCATCGTTAATTTCAGTAGCCCCAGCCAACAGGTCCCTAAAGGCCATGTGAACGACCCGACGCACGCCGTGCTTCAATGTTAGCGAGGTTGGGGCACTTGCCCCCTCACCTTTGGTGAGTCCGTCACGCTCTTATATGGTGGGTAGGTCGGCGGGGCGTTCCTTCGAGGTGATTGTAATGGGTCGTGGATTGTTCTCTGGACCAAAGATGAAGAAGGATCGTAAGAAGTTCCGCTGGAACGAAAGGAAATTCAAGAACCGAGAAACCAAGAGGCGCCAGGGCGGTGTTCTCAAGCATGATCCTCTACGAGGGTCTACCCAAGCGAAGGGAATTGTGATTGAGAAGGTTGGTATCGAAGCTAAACAACCTAACTCAGGTATTCGTAAAGCGGTCAAGATATCCTTAATTCGAACAGGTAACAAATTAACAGCCTTTGCACCTGGAGATGGTGCTATTTCCTTCATTGATGAACACGATGAAGTCCTCGTGGAAGGTATCGGTGGAAGAATGGGAAGGTCGTATGGTGATCTACCTGGTGTTAGATTCAAGGTAATCAAGGTAAATGGCGTATCATTAGATGAAATGGTTCGCGGCCGTAAGGAGAAGCCAGTAAGGTGAGCAGCATGTCAGAGGAAGAAACTCAACAGGCTCAACCAATCGCTGGTATTGGAACCATGGTTTTTGGAAAGTGGGATGCCCAAGAAGTGGTTTGTGGCGACCCTGGTCTCGCTCCTTACATCAACCTCACAACTATTGGCACTCCGCACAGTGGCGGTAGACATGCTAATGCTTGGTTCGGGAAGTCAAAACTTTCCGTCATTGAAAGATTCATCAACAACCTAATGCGAACTGGAAAGTTCAGTGGCAAGAAACAACACTGTGCTAAAGCCTTTGAAGCTGCATTAGACAATATCGCTGAGCGAACTGGAGAAAACCCGCTACAGCATTTCATTGATGCTATTGTAAACTCCGCTCCCTGCGAAGAGACTACTAGGATTAAGTTCGGTGCAGTAAGTCAACCTAAGGCTGTAGATTCGTCTCCCAGCCGTAGATTAGATGTAGCACTACGAAATTTGTCAATGGGTTGTGCTTCAGCCACAGCAAAGAGCACCCGTACTCTAACTCAAGGTATCATTTCCGAACTTAACAAAGCAGCAGCTGGTGACGTTGCATCATTTGCAGTTGGAAAGAAAGATGAGATTGAGCGCATTGCAGCATCTGCTCGATGATCGCGGATGATTTCTAAAGTCACTATCGTGGCTTGTATCACGTAGTGATACAATCGGCTTTATGAACCAATGTCAGGTCGCCGGGCCATCCAGAGGTTGGTAGAATGGGTCGTAAGGAAGACAACATCGCAAGGGCTACGGAAGTCATGCACAAGCGAGACAAAATAAGGAATCTAGCTATAGCAGCTCACATCGACCATGGAAAAACCACACTTTCCGACAACCTGATAGCTGGAGCAGGCATGATGTCTGAGGACCTTGCCGGAAAATCTCGTGTATTGGATTTCGATGAACAAGAAAGCGCACGGGGAATTACAATTAACGCGGCTAGTGCATCTATGGTTCACAAAGTCGGAGAAGAAGATTATCTCATCAACCTCATCGATACTCCAGGTCACGTTGACTTCGGAGGCGACGTAACTCGTGCCATGAGAGCCGTTGATGGATGTATCATTCTTGCATGCGCAGTAGAGGGTACAATGCCCCAAACAGAGACTGTTGTCCGACAGGCGTTGAAGGAAAAGGTACGCCCAGTTCTTTTCATCAACAAGGTTGACCGTTTAATCAACGAATTACAAATCGATGGACCAGAAATGATGGCTAGATTTGAGAAAGTTATCGTCAAGGTCAACAAACTGATTCAGACCTTCGCCCCTGAAGACGTAAGAAAGGATTGGCAGGTTTCAGTGCAGAACGGTACGGTGGCCTTTGGCTCGGCTTACTATAACTGGGGGATGTCAGTTCCTTACATGCAAAAGTCGGGACTTAATTTCAAAGATATATTCGAGCATTGCGCTGCTGACGATCAAAAGGGTCTAGCAAAGAAAGCTCCAGTCCACGAGGTCCTACTGGATATGGCTGTTGAGACACTACCCTCACCTGTCGTTTCTCAGAAATACCGAATCCCGAATATCTGGCAAGGAGATTTAGAAACACCAGAAGGAAAGGCAATGATGGAATGTGATTCTGAGGGTCCACTTTCTTTGATGATTACTAAAATTTGGATGGACCCACATGCAGGAGAAGTTGCGGTAGGTCGTGTTTATTCCGGTTCTATCAAACATGGAGAATCACTTTGGGCAATTGGTGCCGGCAAGGCAGAAAGAGTTCAACAAGTGGCAATGATGGTTGGTGGAGATCGAATCCAGGTACCTGCAGTAAGCGCAGGAAATATTGCCGCAATTACGGGAATCAGAAGCGCGGCTGCCGGAGTAACCATTTCCCGCGATAAGGATGCAGAACCATTCGAAGCTATTCGCCACTATTCAGAGCCGGTAGTTACCGTTGCTGTGGAACCAAAAGCAATGAAGGATTTACCGAAATTTATCGATGCGCTTCGAGGTTTAGCCAAGTCTGACGCTTCACTACAGGTTTTCACTAACCAAGAAACTGGTGAGGCTTTGCTTGCTGGAATGGGTGAATTACACCTCGAAATCACAGTCTATAGGCTTGAAGAAGAACAAGGAATCAAGGTCAATGTCAGCGAACCGATTGTTGTTTATCGCGAATCAATTGAATCAAATAACAGCGGTCGAGCTTTCGAAGGAAAGTCTCCAAATCGACACAATAGATTCTACATTGAAGCTGAGCCACTTCCGCTAGAGGTCATCCAAGCCCTCCGAGAAGGCGTATTTGGTGACGGTACAGTCAGAAACAAAGACGCAAAGCAGGTTGGCGATAAATTTGCAGAATATGGTATGGAAAAAGACCTGATGAGGAAAATTTACGCTATTCATGGAACCAATGTATTAGTCAATGATACAAAGGGTATTCAGAACCTACACGAAACTCGAGAATTAATCATTGAAGGATTCAACGAAGTGTGTAAGAAAGGCCCAGTCGCAGAGGAACCAATGATGGGTGTTATGATGCGACTAGTGGATGCTAAATTACACGAAGACGCAATTCACAGAGGTCCTGCTCAAACTATTCCTGCAGTTAGGAATGCCTGCAAGGGAGCACTAATTAGGTCAAGACCAGTAATTCTTGAACCAATGCAGAATATCCGCGTAGACGCGCCAAACGATGTTATTGGAGGTGTTACAAGAGAAGTCACCAACCGAAGAGGAATCATTGAGGATATGCCTGTTGACGGTGGCACTGCTTCTGTGATTGGAAAGATGCCAGTTGCTGAGACTTTTGGGTTCTCTAACGACATTCGTGCTGCTAGCCAAGGTCGAGCTGTTTGGAATACAGAAAATGCAGGATTCGAGATGCTACCTCCTTCTCTATTCGAGAAAACAGTAGGGGAAATCCGGGAAAGGAAAGGCCTCAAGGCTGAAGTTCCTAGCGAAGCAAACTATACTGATTGATCAATTGATTCTTACCAATTGGAAGTCAGTCATATCTCTTAGTAAATCTACAGCAGGTGTTTGCTCTAATTTGTCTAAGCATCCATGTGCAATTCTGTGATGTTCCATTGCCCTATCCAGAGCATATTGAATTGAACCATTGTCATTCAATTCTTGCACCGCAATGTCAAGTTCCGAAGTATCAGTTGATTCTGTGCCGAACAATTTGTGAAACGTAGGCAATTCGGCACCGCTTTCCAAAGCATGAATAGCAATCAGAGTTCTCTTACCTTGAACGATATCACTTCCGGCTGGTTTCCCTAGAGTTTCGGTATCACTAGTCATGTCGATATAATCATCCATGATTTGGAAGCACAGTCCTAGATTGAGCCCCCAATTAGCCATATTTGCTACAGTTTCACTATCCGCACCTGCTAGAATAGCACCAGTTTCTGCGCATGTTTCGAACATTGCACTAGTCTTCCCTGCTATCATGGAAATATATTCATCTTCGGAAACGGAATCTCTTTCCTCAAATTCAAAATCTTCTTGTTGACCTTCAGCTACATGTCGTACCATTTGACCAATTGCGCTGACTACATGCCTGAGTTGAGAATCCTCGATATGCGAACTATCAGCTAGCATTTCAAAGCCGAGTGCTAACATTGCATCTCCCGCATTTATCGCTGTAGGATCGTCGTATGCGACATGTACAGCATCCAAGCCCCTACGAATCGGGTCTTGGTCCATAATATCATCATGAACCAAAGTGAAATTGTGGATGATTTCGATACATGCCCCTAGGGTATAATGCCCCTGATGTCCATTTCCAACTGCATCGCCCACCAGTCTTGGCATAATTGCACGCAATCGTTTGCCCCCACCAGTAAATAGGTGAGACATTGCTCCTCGTAGTCGTTCTTGTTGAATTTTTGATAGGTTTTCTTGTATAATTCCCTCAACAACTTCCTTATGTTGACCCAATGCTGCTAATACATTACTAGCAGAATTTTCAGGATGTTGAACGGACAATTCGCCACACCTGATAATTTCTGACTTTTTATTGGAAATAATCCCATCGATAGTAAAATCTCCAGATCCCAGAAAATTATTGAAAATAGCCTCAAACCATGGTGCAATCAACTGACTTTTCCATCTTCCCTTTCTTTCCATCATTCGGATTAAAGAATCATTATCTAGCCAGTCTACGGATTGAATCTCGTTTCGATTGAAATCAACTTCACAATCAGCTTCTACGATTAGAACATGGTCGATTTCGTGCTCAACCCAATCCGAATCCCATCGGCATTTGTATTCAAATCTACCAATATGGTGGAATTTCCAATCGTCAGTAATCGTTCTAGGAATACCAAGTTCTTGGTCTAATTTCCTTCTTGCGGCTTCTGTCACACCTTCAATTGGGTCGGAATTTTCCCCATCAATGTCTAGGGGGTGGCTACAACATGAGTTAGCCCAAACTGCAGGGAATGTAATTTTGTCAGAGGATCTCTGTTGCACTAATAATCTACCTTCACTATCGAAAATCAGTACACTAAACGCTCTGTGAAGAATTCCTTCTCCATGGTGTGTTGTGAATTTGCTGGAACTATCAATCACATTATCGTCAGAGTCTAGGCACAGAACCAATTCTTCCATCATTTCGGCTTGAGATGAGTCTAGACCATCTAGGGGAGTTGAAGGCACGACCATACCAACCAATCCTTTTGAAGAGCATTAACCATATAATCGAAATGGAATACTAGAGCACTAATCAGACATCATTGCACTATCTGAGTTCCTCTCGTTGTACCAGTTGTCAGCAATTCGAGTACCCTCTCGGGTTTTCTACCATCGATAAACCAAACATTGGGAACTACCTCGGAGATTATGGATGCGGAGTCTAATTTTAGGAATATACCGCCTGTTACATCTTGGGATGTGTCATGTTCTCCAGATACTTCCAGATTCTTATTCCATATAGGGATCAATGTTGCATTTGGGTCAGAGGGCGGTGCTGAGAGTAACCCTTCAGTATCCCCTAACAAGAATATGCAATGTGTAATTCCCGGAATTTCCCTACCTATTCTTACCATCAAGTCATCCCCGGATAAAATTCCGAATAATTTTGGTGGACTACAATCTACCACATCACCAAATGTGATTGGTACTACACCTTCGGAACTGTTTTCGATTGGAGATAAATCTCCGGAGAAAT
>WTHI01000055.1:4545-6533 GCA_011523185.1 Methanobacteriota archaeon | reverse complement strand
AGTCTAGATAATTCGCTCACGATTTGGGCAAGTTTCGATATAGCATCTCCATCTACAGTCTTCATTTGGGACTTGGTGGTGATTAATCCACCGCCAAATTTCATTAGAATATGAGCCATAGTTTACGTGCTGGCCAAGGGACTAGACATTTTGTGTTATCCGATAACTTGGATGAATTATTGATGTTTACATTAAGTCAGATTCATTGCTCACCGACCTTTCCGACAAACATGACCGCTGACGGCGAACTAGACAGATTCCAGCGTTGGTTACAAAGTAGACTTGCGGATTCTGAGAAGATAGAATCTGTTGAAGAAAGATTACGAACTTCTAATAGGATTCAAAATGCGATACAAGAATGTATTAACTTCAGACAAGCGATTAACGTTCAGCAGGCTGTTGCTAACCCATTTGTGACACGTGATCAACCCGTACGTACTGTTAACGAATCCGAGGTTAAGCCTGTAAGTTCAATTACGGGAATATGCAATAATTGTGAAGCCGACCTTACAGGCGACTTAGGGTTCTGCCCTCTTTGTGGTGAATATCAGTAAATTCACTCTTCTTCTTGCCATCGTGCACGAGCCAAGACATATTCCGGATCATCGTTATCCACAACTGTCAGGTATTGAGGCGGTACATTTTCAGTCAAGTAGACTGTCACTCCTGCGTGCCAAATAGTCTCACCCGCTGCATACATTTGCGCCGTATCTACCTCTAATATTGTTGGTAATTTGAAATGGACGTGACCGGCCTCTGCAGCGTTCCTAATGGTTGCTGATAGGTGAACATGTGCCCTTCCGCTAGGTGAAATACCAACTTCAAGCAAGTTTTCTGCTTGTTCTGGGTCACATGGGAAATACAGTGCATCTGGTATGTTATCGGTAGGTAAATCTAGCTCGATTTCAACCGTGTGCCCATAGGTTGCACGGATAGTGTTACCACGTACTTCGTATCTACCTTTAGGATCGGTTTCCGCTATTGCTGTGAAATGGTGTGGCCTCAACCAATGGAATCTTTTGCCACCTTTCTTAAATTGATGAATAATGTCCTTAACATCTATCCAACCGTTAATATCCATTTCTAGATCAAATTTTTCTGGCGCGTGCCTAAGAACCAATGCTAGTTTCCTAGCAAGGCTATTTCTTTCGCCAGTTCTCATGATAAATCTGCCTTCTGCATTACAAGCAGGGCAGAGGTGGTCATCTGCATAGAATCCGTGATTGGAGCATTCTCGTATCATTGATTCGCGCGACTTACGCTTCTTTCATGAACCCGCCGGTCAACTAACCACATTGTCAGGCCACTATCTCAATGGTTATTGGGCTAATAGCGGACCGAGTATCGTGGATGCAGTCATAGTTGATTGGATGCGCTCTCCCTTCCATAGGGCGCACAAAGGGGCTCTAAAGGAAGTTAGACCAGATGAAATGGCGGGTCAAGTGGCTAGAGCCCTACTATCTCGAAATAACATCCAAGCAGACCAAATTGACGATCTCCTGCTAGGATGCGCTTATCCAGAAGGTGAACAAGGTTACAATGTAGGGAGGCTAGTATCTTTTCTAAGCGGATTACCCGATACTGTACCAGGTGCTACATTCAACAGATTGTGTGGCTCTTCAATGGAGGCCATCCATGTTGCCGCAGGAAAGATTTCTACAGATTCTGGTAATTGTTTCCTCGTTGGGGGCATGGAGTCGATGTCTAGGGTAAAGAGGAGGGGTTTCAATTGGTCCCCTCACCCAGGATTAGAAGAATCGTATCCAGAAGCCTACATCAACATGGGAATTACAGCTGAAAACGTCGCTGAACAGTATTCAATAAGTCGTATTCGTCAAGAGGAATTTGCTCTTTCTTCTCACAAAAAATCACATTTATCTCAACTAGAAGGTAATTTTGAATACGAAATTTGTCCAATAGTTCATGGAGAAGAAACTATTGACTCTGATGGTTGTATTAGACCTTCGAGTAATCTTGAATCAATGGCC
>WTHI01000055.1:0-4445 GCA_011523185.1 Methanobacteriota archaeon | reverse complement strand
TCTCAGAGTCTAGCATGTATTGATGAATTAGGAATTGAAATGGACAAAATCAACCTTGATGGTGGGGCCATTTCACTTGGCCACCCATTAGGTGCATCTGGGGCCAGGATTACTTGTAAAGCCGCCTCGCTACTCAATCGTACTGGTAAGCACAAGGCTGTGGCTACCATGTGTATTGGTGGCGGAATGGGTATCGCAACTGCTCTTGAGAGATATTGAATCATTCTTCCTCAATCGAACTTACTAGTAATCCATCACAATTTGGACAACGATCATCCGGTCCTAGTAAACTGGGAATAACAGCCAATAGACTACTACAGTGTGGGCAGGAAGCGTATACCTCTTCAGTCCTCAAAACTACATCGGATGATTTCCCCTGATTATACCACTCCATAAATTGTGGATTTCTAATTGTAGATACTCGCTTTCGAGTGGAGTTACCGAGTAATAGAAGCAATAAGCCCTGGGTGATGAGAAATATTTCCATAGCAAAAAATCCAACTATTGTTTGAATTAAGCCAACGGTAAGGAAAATCACCGAAAGAAATTGTTCCAGGTTGGCTAATCTAACATCGTATCCGTCTTTTGTCTGAAAAAAACCAATTATTACTATAGTTCCGAAAAAAAGCAATAGGAAACCAAATCCAAGAATAAATCCTAGAAATATATCGTTTCCATTCCCCGATACAGAAACTAGAATTAAGGATAAAATCAGTAAATTCAAGGCGCCAAATATCGCCAACCTACGAATCAGGTCGTTGGCCGCTAACGCACTCACAGTTCGACGAATGTATTGTCATCTAAGACTCAAACGGTCGGCGACGCACTCTTGAACGACATAGTACTCGTAGGTCTCGTGACAAGGGACACCGGCGTCGCTATCCATAGCGATGCATTACTCGGAAAACGAGTCTTATTGGCAATAAGCGGTGGGATAGCTGCTGTTGAATCTGTGAGGTTGGCTAGAGAGTTGCGTAGGCATCAGGCGGATTTGACGGTAATTATGAGTGAGGAAGCGACGAAGATAATCACTCCCCTTGCAGTGAGCTGGGGCTCCGATACAATAGTGCATCAAGGATGGGCTAGTGAAATGTCCCAGTTAGATCACTTTGATGTAACACTAATTGCCCCTGCTACAAGAAATACAATCTCAAAGCATGTACATGGAATAATGGACTCACCTTTGCTGATGGCTCTCTCTGCAAGTAGAGGTCGTAAATCGAAACTTTGCTTTGTCCCATCAATGCACACTGACTTATTCGATGATCCGGTGACTACCGAACTTCTCGATGCATTACGTGACGAAGGTAGCCATGTGATAATTAACGAGGTAGACGAAGGCAAATTGAAACAACCAGATCCAATATCCATAGTCGCTGAAGTTTGTCATATCGCAAATACATCCCAATCCTCCAAATCAATTGCTATTACACTGGGGGCAAATAGGGCGCCAATTGATGCTGTTAGAGCCATTCAGAATGCATCATCAGGTAGAACAGGCTGGATTATTGCAGAATATCTCCATCGTATGGGTCACAATGTTATTTGTATAGCCGGAAAAACCTCTGCTAGCCCCTCATTTTCTCTTCCTAACGTGTTTAGGGATGGAACCCCCGATGGTATGCTGGAATTGTGCAAGGAAATAGCCACTGAGTCAAAACCCGACGTATGGATTCATGCTGCAGCAGTTTTGGATTATTTCACAGAGGCAGAACACGGTAAGAAACCAAGCGGTCAAGATAATTGGCAACTAAATCTTAACCCTGGAAGGAAACACATCGAAGAATTAAGGGGTCTAGTTGGGGATTCGATTCGTATAGGATTCAAGTTAGAATCAGATGTAGAAGTAGATACTCTGATTCAAAGGGCAGAGGCACAAATTGAACGATATGGGGTTAACGCAGTTGTTGCAAATTTGATGGAAGAAATGAACGACCCTAGTAAATTGAGAGCTAGAATAGTTCACGATGATGGAAGAATCGATGAAATAGGGGATGATTTTTCATTGGTCCAGGCGATACAAGGTATAATCTCGCAAAATTGACTCCTCCTCCAGCGTCACATTCAAGCGATTATTGCTAGCGACAGCAATCATGGCGAGTCCCGACAAGGCCAAGAGAGGAATCCCCTCTAAGGGTGATTTCAACCTCTGGTACCCAGCAATAGTCGAAATTGCAGACCTTGTTGACAAAAGATATCCAATCAAAGGTATGGATGTGTGGAAGCCATATGGTTGGAAGGCAATGATGCTAATTGATGGATTAACTCGTGCCGAGATGGACCGTACAGGTCACGAAGAGTATAACTTCCCACTACTTGTTCCTGAAGATCTGTTGGAGAAAGAAAACCGCCTTGTCTCATTATTAAAAAAGGCCAGAGAAGAAGGCGTTGATCCAGATGAATTAAGATTAGATGAAGAAGAAGCTGGATTCAAGAAAGAGGTGTATTGGGTTAAACACGCTGGAGAAAATGAGTTAGAATTGCCTATGTTCCTCAGACCTACTAGCGAGACTCCAATGTACACCATGTTTCCATTATGGGTCAGGTCCCATGGAGATTTACCTCTGAAAACATTTCAGATAGTCAACACCTTCCGATATGAGACTAAACAAACTAGGTCTTTCATTCGAGTTAGAGAAATTCATTTCTTTGAAGCCCATACCGCTCACAAGGATCAAGAAGGTGCTGATGCTCAAATAGAGGAGGACGCAGAAATCGTTCAAAATTTGCTTAACGACTTATGTTTCCCCGCAATTGTTTCCAAGAGACCAGTATGGGATACCTTCCCCGGAGCTTGGTTCTCTAATGCTGTGGATGTTGTAATGCCCAATGGTCGTACACTACAAGTCGCCACCTATCATCATTACAAGGATCAATGGGCTAAGGCGTTTGATCTCAAATACGAAGATGCAGAAGGTCAAACTCAGTTTTGTCACCAAACCACTTTCGGAATGTCAGAAAGAATGTTAGGTGCAGTTGTAGGGATGCATGGCGACGATGCAGGACTAATCTTCCCTCCTAAGATTGCTCCTATTCAGATAGTCCTAATGCCGGTTGCTCAACATCTAGATGACAATGTAATAACTTCAATCAACAAAATAGCAGACACTCTCAAATCCGCTGGTTACAGAGTAAAGGTTGATGATAGAGATATTAGACCCGGAGCAAAACATTACGATTGGGAAATAAAAGGCGTTCCGCTTCGATTAGAATTAGGCCCCAGGGACCTGAAATCGGGTCAATTTGTGTTATCCATGAGAACAGGTGGAAAAGCAAGCCATGACGTGAATGATTTACTAAACGTGATTTCGGATTCTCTAGATTCCACTGAATCTGAACTTAGAAGTCGAGCAGCAGTGCATATGGAAAATTTAGTACTAGACTTCCCCGGTATAAAACAATCATCTGATGGATGGAAACTAACTAAACCCCTTGAAGATGGTAAAGTCTACGAATTAGCCTTTGATGGGAACGATTCTGATGCTGAAATCTTAGAAAAAGCAACAGGACTTACTTTCTTAGGCGATTGCATTGATTCGTATAGTGAGCCTAAGCCCTGCGTAGTCACCGGTAGAATGACAACAAGAAAACAGCATTTGGCAAGGATGTACTAGTCTTACTTCTTACGTAGTGAGAATAGCATAATTCCGAACAGGAACACGAGGATTCCAATCTCAATAATTTCTATTTCCATCGTTTCTGTCCAGGAATTAGGTGATTGGTAATTTCCAATTTCACTTAGGATTAATTTATCTTCACAGTTTGTCTCACTGTCCGGCTCATCACAGAGCGGAATAAAGGAACCATATCCGACCACTAAATTGGTCATGATTATTGAAATTGCAATGGCAGTAAAAACAAACAGACCCCATCTTCTAGATTTGGGAGTTTCAGGAATTGGTTCCGGTGGGGCAATAGGTACAATTGGCATTTGGACCTCATGCTTCGCATCTCCATTTGGCTGGACTATTGACTCAGAAGGTCGTTCGGGGGCCTCAACTCCCATCTGTTCCAAAACTTCTCTTCCATAAATTGACTCTGCCATATCATATAGCTCTGGATTGTCTTCTAAACTCTCGGGATTGAGTGTTCCATCGAGAAGGTTCTTGATCTCATCCAGAGAAGACACAATGCCACCCCGATTACCTATTATTCTTGAATACAACCCAATATTGTGGGGCAAATTTCCTAATCTACAACATTGCTCTGGACGCGGTTTCAATAGATTCGACAGTTAGTCCTACGAGACTTAGTAGCTCCTCACTATCCCCACTTTCACCAAATCTATCTTCCACGCCTATCTTACGGATTTTTGTAGGGTTATTTTCACTAAGGTATTCGCTTACTGCAGATCCTAATCCACCAATGACTGAGTGGTCTTCAACAGTAACTATTCCCGAAACAGAATTCGCTAATTTGTCCAATAATGCTGTGTCTAATGGTTT
>WTHI01000033.1:0-2536 GCA_011523185.1 Methanobacteriota archaeon | reverse complement strand
TCTTCTGTTTGTCAAAGCGGCAGTGTACATTGGTCTGATTGCCGCATTGAAGCTTTGGCAAATGTGCAACATTTGGTTTCCGGAGTTGAGGGAAAACTTAGCCCAAACAATAGTGCAGGTAAATCTCTAGCGGCCTTATTCCCAGGTGGCTCAATCACCGGTTGTCCAAAGGTTGTGACTATGGCAGCAATCGACCAACTAGAGGGTTCGCCGAGAAGTGCTTGGACAGGATCAATCGGCCATCTTAACCAAAGCGCTGGACAGGCCGATTGGAATATCCTAATTCGAACTATGGAGGCTCGCAGTGGTCCGGAATCATGGTATGCTACGGTTCAAGCAGGTGGAGGGATTGTCATCGATTCTAATCCTGCCGATGAGGTTGAGGAAGCACGATGGAAGGCGGCTGCTGTAACCGAAGCGACGTGGGGGTTCCGAACTGGATTCAGTAGTGAAGAATTACCCGAGAGAGAAGTTGGCATACTTCCTCTCCCCAAGGTCGAAGGAGCATTGGGTAGAATATCTCCAGGACTTCCAAAGAAATCCAATTCGAAAATCGATTACCACGTTCTCTTAGTGGACAACCTCGATTCCTTCACAAACAATATCGCCGAATCGTTAAATCGGCTCGGAGCAAAGGTGACGATTGTTGAGGGTAGACCAGTTGAAAAAATCGATACAAGTACCCAAGTCGATACCTGGCTAGATAATCACCGTCCTACACATATCATACTCGGACCAGGCCCTTCTCGCCCAGAAGTTTCTCCTTTAAGCATGGAAATTGCTCACAGGGCTCTGCAAAATAGATTGAAAATATTGGATACCCCTATCCCATTACTTGGTTGGTGTTTGGGTCACCAAGCCATTGGTCTTGCAGCAGGATGGAATCTAATTGAATCTCCTCTGGGCGCAGTTCATGGAGTGCCATCAAGAATCACTCATGATGGCTCGGGTCTGTTCCAAAATACCTCTGAGGAGGTTGTGATGATGCGCTACAATAGCTTGGTACTAGAGGCGACCAACGAGGACATCATAGCAAACTCATGGGATGAATCTGGAAGTTTGATTATGGGATTAAGCCATCCTTCTCTTCCGATAGAGGGAGTTCAATTCCATCCTGAATCAGTAGGCAGTCCAGATGGACTAGCCTTGCTTAGATCATTCCTTAATTTCTCAAACAAAGTTACCAAGTTTGCGCCCAACAAACAGGTTAGACGACCGTAGCGTTGAAGGAGCGATGTTCGCTGGCAAGGTTGACGTCTATGCCAGTCTGTCGCATGTGCACCCAAAACTACCCGAACTCTCAGTTCGTTAGTGGTAATGGCCCCCGCTACCAGGTTTGCGTTCGTTGCGCTACCGAGAACGATATGCTGGCTGAGGGCGAGGAAACAGCCCTATACTCAGACGAGTTAGTTCGAGCGCGTTCAGCACTTTTCGCTCGCCGCTTCAGACCGTGGGGTTTTCTACTTGCAGGATGGCTACTCTTCTTCTCATTTGGAACGGGAATTGAATTGTGGTCTAATCTATTTCTGGGCACTCTAATCATTGGCACTTTAGCGACTCCGGTTCTCCACTTCATGGGTTCGACAAAATTCCGAGCAGAACTCGCGGCACTGACTCCTTGAAGGAAAATTATCGAAAAACAGCCCGAATCAGGCTCGGGAACTCTTGATATAGCCACGCAATGGCTGACAAATTAGAGGGAACGGTGGGTTCCCTATGAAAGCCCGTGAGATTGGATGCGTAAAAGAGGAGGAGCAAACGAAGTTATACAGCAATTCCACAAAAACCGCAAATGGGGCGCAGTGCTACGTTTAGAGCGGTTGTGGAAGGCATACCTAGTAGGCTCCAAAATAGCATCCGTCACTCCCGGAGGAATTAGCTTCGCGCAAGGACGAGCGCGAGCATTCAACGGAAAGAGAGAACGGCGGGTTCTCTGAACTGATTTTTGGAAGTGAAAAGAAAATGCAGAAAACAAAGAATACGAGCATGATGATTGCGCTGCTCCTTGTTTTGATGGCCGGTTCCGTTGGCGTTTCAGCCGATGGTTCTGACCCACTCGACCCCTCCGACGGAGGAGCCGACTGGGACGGAGACGGTTTGACAAACGCAGAGGAGACAGCTGAAGGCACGGACCCCACCAACCCCGACACCGATAATGACGGTCTACCGGACGGTTGGGAGGTTGCATACGGACTAAATCCGAACTCGGCTAGTGACGCTAACGCGGACCCAGACGGTGACGGATTGACGAACTCTCAGGAGTACGCGTCCGGTACCAACCCCAACTCGGCAGACACCGATGGTGATGGGCAAGATGACGCCAACGATCCGTTCCCGAACGATCCTAACAACGGGTCGATGTCGGATTCGGATGGCGACGGTATCCCAGATGCGTACGATCCGGATTACGGTGACAACGGAGAGGGTACTGGAGACGGCGGAACTGATGGCGGTGGAGATTCCGACCAAGACGGACAGGGCCAAGGTCAAGGACAAGGTCAAGGACAGGGTCAAGGACAAGGTCAAGGACAAGGTC
>WTHI01000058.1:1230-9903 GCA_011523185.1 Methanobacteriota archaeon | reverse complement strand
TATGATTCAATCAACTGATACAGGTAGAACTCTAGTCGTACGATATCCTTGTAGTACCTTGAGATAGCGCTTTGCAGCAAATTCAGTATCCAGATCTGAATCGCCAGTTTCTATTCTTAGTCTACGCACTGTCAGTAACTTAGCCGGGGTGCATATTCCCAAGACTGAATCAATTCCTGCAGTTCTCAAAACATCAGGTGAGAGTTGTAAATTCCCTCTACCAATTAGGAAGCCTTGTCCACCCATTGGTGAAAGTAGGATGGTTACATCACCATCGTGTTCTGAAAGCAATTTGAGTAAATCTGATTCATTCAAATCTGTTCCAATTTGCTCACTACCAATACTCGCATCTATGCCAAGAACGGTGGGCTTAATCCCCACCATTTCTCCTATCGTTCGAAGTGTTCCACCTGAACCCCAGATTAGTAAGCGATTGTCGTCCATGAGAATTTCACGAATATGGTCTGCCAGACCTTCAACGATTTCGTCTTCACCGGATGCTTCCACACGTTGCTTGGTTCCTTGCATCCATCGAGGGCTTGCTGGAGTCATCGCCTCTGCAAACATTCGCACAACCCAACGTCCCTCACGGTAGATTTCTTCATCGAGATCTAGAACTTCGGTATTTGCTACCAATAACTCTCCATCGAGCCATGCGGAGAGAACTTCGGCTGCTGCCTTTGGTGAAGCTGCAAAACATCCTGAATGCATCTTCACTCCACAAGGAACTCCAATCAGTGGTAATTTTTCCCGCCCTGCTTTCTCTAAGGCGGCAACAATATCTCGAGTAGTTCCATCTCCTCCACCATAGACCAGTAACTCGATTTCAGCATCAAGCAAGGTCTGTACTAACCCTGCTGTATCTTCAGCGGAAGTTAATCCAGATGACTGATGTATTGTGGAGATATTACCGATTTCAGAGTCAATCCAATCCGTACCCATGCGACCTTCGCTAGTTACCCATTGCAAACTTGAGATATCTTTTCTTAACCTTGCAAAATGTGCCAGAGCATCCTTGACTCTAGGTCCTGCTCTGTCTTCTGCACCCTGTGAACGGGCGTATTTCGCCTGCCCATCTGAACCCTTCAGACCCAGTCTTCCTCCAAGCCCTGCATCAGGGTTGACAAGGAGCCCAATGCGCGTCATACCTCGCGCAGCAGGCAGGCGTTAATATCTCCACAGTATCAGCGATTAGTGAAATGCGAATCGTTGTGGCACTAGGTGGTAATGCTCTGCTTAGACGAGGGCAACCTATGACCGCTGAAAATCAGAGAGAAAATGTTCGAATTGCAGCCAAGGCTTTGGCACCGATTACGGATGGTAATCAATTAGTCATCAGCCATGGAAATGGGCCACAAGTTGGACTTCTCGCACTACAATCCGCAGCCTACGAAGAAGTGGAGGCTTACCCATTGGATGTGCTGGGTGCACAGACGGAGGGAATGATTGGTTACATGATTGAGCAAGAGCTTGGAAACTTGCTTCCAATCGAAGTACCATTCGCTACAATCCTTACAATGGTTGAAGTTGATCCAGAAGACCCAGCCTTCCAAAATCCAACAAAACCAATCGGACCAATTTACACTCAGGAAGATGCGAAACTTCTCGAGACAGAAAAGGGATGGGTAATGAAGCCTGATGGAGAATATTGGCGAAGAGTAGTCCCGTCTCCCGAACCACACAGAATTTTCGAAATGAGACCTATACATTGGTTATTGGAAAAAGGCACAATAGTCATCTGCGCAGGTGGAGGTGGTATCCCTACGATTTTCAATAGCGAAGGAAATCTAGAGGGAGTTGAGGTCGTCATCGACAAGGATAGAGCGAGTTCTCTGCTCGCCTTCGAACTAGAAGCAGATTTGCTAATCATGGCCACCGATGCTGATGGAGTCTACCTGAATTGGGGAACTGATTCTGCTGAGAAAATATCGACCACCACTCCAGATGAGATTGAGAAGCATGAATTTGAGGCGGGCTCTATGGGGCCGAAAGTAGAGGCCGCCTGCGACTTTGTGAGAAGAACTGGTCAGCGGGCAGTAATAGGGGCGTTAGCCGATTTACCAGCCATGGTTGCAGGGGCCGCTGGAACACAATTTGTAATTGAAAAATGATTCAAATATCGATTACAGATGCAAGTCCCATTCCTATCGCATAGGATACTGCTGTAACGATTGCAAGGATTCCAAGCATTTCCAAAAAACGACTAAAGAAAGGTTGATTCTGCTTTACTGCAATCCATTTATTGAATCCAGCAACAACAATTACCCCCATGCACAAGGTCAGGCTCAACGCTAGGATATGTGGTTCAAGACCAAATCTTTCTTGCTCAATTAGTAGATACGGCGATATCAGTAGTATTACTACAAACAAGTACGAAGCCAAGGTGTAAAATGCCGCCTTAATCGGTAAACTATCCCGAGATTCTGCCCTCTTAGAAAGAAATTCAGATGCACCCATACTGAGGGATGCGGCAATGCCAGTCACAAGTCCAGACAATGCTACAAGTTTCAGATCTTTCAAAGCAAAAGTTAGTCCAGCTAAAACTCCAGTCATTTCGATGAGAGCATCAGAAATACCTAGGACTATGCTACCATAGTGGTCATCATCCTCATCCATATGCCTACTAAATCAATTCAAGAAATAAATACATGATATTGAAATCGGTAGATTTGGCCTTTCTCGATAGTTTTCCTGCCGAGCGGTTCTGCGGTTAATTTGGGCTTTGTAATCAGGAAATTAGGCCAACCCCTTCATAGAGGCGATTCGTCGGCGTAGCCGACGGAGAGACACGCCATGAGCATGATTACGGTAGAGTTGGGTGAAGATGGAACCCACGAATATGCCTCTGGAATCACTGCAGGAGAGGTTGTTCTCAACGTTCATGGAAAGCGCTCTGGAGCCGTGGCGGCACTAATCGACGGTGTCGAGCGCGACTTTTCTCACGTTCTAGATTCTGATTGTAGCCTCGAGCCAATAAACGGCGAGAGCGAGGAAGGATTGTACATTCTGCGCCATTCTTGCGCTCACCTTCTGGCGCAAGCGGTTGTCGAGATGTTCCCTGATGCTAAGCCAACGATTGGTCCGCCAATCGACCATGGATTCTACTACGATTTCCATATGGACCCGATTGGTGATGAGGAACTAAAGGCAATCGAGAAAAGAATGAATCAACACATTCGAGCTAATCACGCCATGATCCGTGAGGAATATGACAATCAAACTCTAAGAGAAATGTTCTCAGAAAATAGATTCAAAATCGAAATAATGGATGACAAAGTAGGCCATGATGTTGGCTCCTCAGTCTATCGACAGGGTGACTTTGTAGACTTATGTCGTGGCCCTCACGTCCCTTCGACTTCTCATCTGCGTTGGTTCAAACTCACTAGCACAAGTACCGCATATTGGCGGGCTGATAGCAAGCGGGAATCACTTGTCAGAATCTATGGAATGTGCTATGCCAGCAAAGAAGGTCTGAAAGAACGTCAAAGGCAAATTCAGGAAGCAGAAAAACGAGACCACAAGAAAATTGGCAAAGAAATGGAACTCTATATGATCGATGAAATGATTGGAAAGGGGCTACCGGTATGGTTGCCTCATGGAGAGATTCTCAAATCAGAAATCGAGCGCTATGCCGTCGAGACTGAGGAGGCTTATGGATATCAAAGAGTTACAACTCCAGTTCTGGCAAAGGAAGAATTGTTCCAATGCAGTGGTCACCTTCCTCATTATGCAGATGGTATGTACCCGCCAATGGAGATGGATGACGGGACATATTATCTCAAGGCAATGAACTGTCCAATGCACCACCTTGTTTTCAGAAATAAGAAGAGGAGTTACCGAGAACTTCCAATTCGCATTGCCGAGTATGGTACCGTCTATCGCAACGAACTATCCGGAACTCTTGCTGGATTGCTTCGAGTTCGCATGCTTTCGATGAATGACGCTCACATCTACTGTACTCTGGACCAGGTAGGGGATGAGGTGCGTGCGAACGTTCAGATGGTCAACGATTACTACCGAACCTTCGGGTTCGAGAACTTCCACTTGCGTCTATCCTTGTGGGACCCTGAGAATACTGAGAAGTACATTGGTGATGCTGAGATTTGGGAGTCGACTCAGGAACACTTGCGATCGATTCTAGTCGACATGGGTGTACCTTTCGTCGAGGAGGTCGGCGAGGCCGCTTTCTATGGTCCGAAAATCGATATTCAATTTACCACCGCGCTCGGGCGCGAGGAATCGATGTCGACTATTCAGTTAGATTTCGCGGCGAAGGATCGCTTCGAGTTGAGTTACAAGGATGAGAATGGTGAGGAAAATGGTGAGGTCTTCGTAATTCATCGCGCGCCTCTATCGACTCACGAACGCTTTGTTGCTTTCTTGACTGAGCATTGGATTGGTAATTTCCCTACTTGGCTATCGCCAATACAAGTTCAGGTAATCACCATATCAGAAAAGCAAATTGAATATGCTGCTGAAGTAAAAACTGCTTTGGAATCTGCCGGAGTTCGTGTCAAAGTTGATGATTCTGATGCTACCATTGGTAAGAAAATCCGAATGCACAGAAAAATGCGACCCGCTTACATGTTGATTCTTGGAGAGGATGAGGCTGCGAATCAAACCGTCT
The DNA here is from genome assembly GCA_011523185.1 of Methanobacteriota archaeon. Classification (GTDB taxonomy): domain Archaea; phylum Thermoplasmatota; class Poseidoniia; order Poseidoniales; family Thalassarchaeaceae; genus MGIIb-O1. The sequence continues at coordinate 5,276 of WTHI01000058.1, read as the reverse complement.
CGATTCGGGCACGAAATGGCGACCAGTGCAACGGTGTTCCTTTGGATCAATTCGTGTCTGACTTATTCGCAGAAATCACGAATAGAGAGAGAGACTTGGGGCTAGTTCCAGCCTCGGAATAATCTCAGATTACCCTACGACGTAGGTTCTCAAGTAACTCGTCTGCTTTTCCTAAAGCGGTCAAACAATCTTGGATTTCTCCGGAATCTAAAGCTTCAGCCGCTTCCTTCACAGCCGCCTCAGTTGCCCTACGGGAATCATCCGTGGGGCCAATAGAACTCGAATCGAGACGGCGGCGGAGTTCAGACCATTCAGATTGGACAAAGTCCAACAATTCTCTGGCTTCACTAGCCTCTGACTCATAGGATGCTAAATCGTTGGTTAACGAAGTTAGAGATTGTGAGGCGTTAACCCATTTGCCAGATGATGCAGCAGTTTCCACTTCCTCAAGCCTTGATTGCCAAACTTGACTGGCTTGACCTGTTGGAAATCTATCTGAAATCTGTTTCTTCTGTCGTAATGCCCGCTGGACTTCTTGCATAGCATCCGAAGTTTCTCTGACTTCGCGTGCTAAACTATCTGCAAGACCCTTGGCTAGAGGCGCGTCACCCTTAGCGAAGGCTTCCTTGGCTTCTGCTAGTCGTTCTGCATTGGATAAGGCCAATTCACCTTCTGCCGAATTTAGTGCAGCTTCGGCATCCGCAATTGCAATCTCTGCCTCGTCGCTAGAGGCCTCTAGACTGTCGATATGAGCTGGAATCGAATTTGCAATATGCAGTGCATCGGCTGGTTCTTCTGCATCCATCGCTTCCTTTGCTGCTCTCAGAATACCTCTAACCGCGTCGGATCCAGAACCGGACTTAGCCGCTATAGCCTTCTCAGCGGTGGCTATGGAATTGGCTGCTTCTTGCCAATATTTTTCTATCGCCGCTGCTTTTGTTTTTGCTAGTCGATAAAGGGTCTCAGCCTCTCTAAGAGAACCGTGTCCAGCCTCTCTATCTCCCATTTCGAAGGCCTTTCGGGGGCCTTGAACTACAGGGGCAATTTCTTCTGACTTTTCGACTGCTGAAAGCGAATCACTGCGAATTGCATCGATATCTACTGCCATTTCCATGATTCGCTTTGCTTCTCTATCCGCCTCCTCGATTAGAACCATTCCTCGTGCCGGATTTTTCCAACCCTCATCACGTGCTTGTTGAATCAAAGAGGAGGCCTGTTCTAAGCCAGAATTCTTTGAGCGTAATTCAAGCATTCTTGCTTCGGCTTGATCTAATTCATTGGCAAATTTTTTCCTTTCTTCGTGAACATCGTCTTTAGCCAATAAGTCAGGAAACACCATCGCAATACAAGCAACTGCAAAAACTCCTGCAATCATTAAGTCAAGATTTAGAGATATTACTATTGCAATACCTAGAGCAGTTCCTGCCAGGCCGGAAAACGCTCGTAATCTCCTGGTGGAAAGTGAACTACCTAGGGCGCTTCGCCAATGTAGCAGAAGACTTGTTGCTACAACAATCAATATCACAGAAGCAAGAGCTCTGTCTCCATCTCCAAATGAATCGATTGCCATAGCGATAACCATCGGCCAAGCAAGACCGCAGGCGATGGCAATTCTAGAGCGCTCTACTGGCCCATGGTCGATTAGATCCATCAACATTAGAGCCGCAACGAACATAGCGATTACAGGACCCATTCTAGGCAGGAGTTCTACACTACCATCCATAGCTGGAAATAACCACCAACCAGCAGAGGTAATCAGTAACAAAGTTCCTGCCATTGCTACCTTCTCAACCCTTGAGCGATGCTGGGCGATTACCCGATCAGCGTGGTCGGGTGGTAGAACCATACCCCTAGACCAAGGCCCATAGGTCAAGAGTCGAGCGGTTGTTTGTACCCAAAGGAAATGCTACTTTGGGGTTAATTTAGTCTTCAAAACGCTGTGGCCCCCACAACATTCGGGCACCGATGGCTAAGCCCGCGAGAACTAGGAAAACACCGAGAATCACTTGAAGTGGCCCTGAGTCAGGGTTGACAATAATATTGGAATCAATAGCAATTGAATTGTCCTTCTGTTCGCTATTTTCCCATTCTAAGCGAAGGGGTAATTCTCCGGCTCTATCAAGTGGAATTACCAATGAAATTCCAACCACACCTGGACCTACAGAGGTTGCCCAAGGTATGTTGATGTAATCTGAACAAAGTTCTCCGCTACACAGCCTACCTATTGCCGGATCCCCACCAATATTCTGTACTACTACGTATAATTCGATAGTTTCCCCAACTGTCGGAGTACCATCATAACTTACGTTCCAAATGCTAACGTTAGCGCCCGGAGCTGGTTGTACCGCAATTGAAAAAGAGAGCATGTTCATGTTGTCTTTTGAATCCCAAGACATCAAGATAAACCAGTGGCTACCGGCTTCCAATGGTTCGATTTCAAAAGTTTCTATATCCGCAAATGATTGGTTTTCAAATTGTGCTTCTTGGTTCAATATGAATGTCCATCTGGTGTCATAAATAGAATCCAAATCATCGTAAGAATTGCTTAAGTTCACAGTAATTAGTTCATCAGCCCTAGCGGGTTGTTCAGCAGAAATCATAACATCATTTGAGTAAATATCTGGAAGAATTGTCGGGCCAGCACCGTCAAGCACCAAAATTACCCAATCGTGATGTACGATGTTGCCTGCATCATCCGCAACCGTCAGATGAAGAGAGTAGGTTGTTGCAGGTTTTGACTGATGACGGTCTGCAATCTCTAGATTCATGCTGTTTACATTTTCACCTTGTGGGAAGCGACTTTGAGCGAACATCTGATTCCAATCTATATGTCTCCATTCACTGCTTCGATTACTTGTAATCTCAATTGTCGTATCCAATCCTGATTCATCCGAAGCAGAGATGTTAATCTGCAAAATATCCTCACTTCCGATTTCGATAATTCCATCGCTAATGTCAATTGCAACCTCTCCATTCTCTGTCGATTGGGCAATGAAGGATGCGTCCCAGATGGGAGATTCTCCATCGATTACGGCATTTTCGAACCACTCACTAGTTGATCCAAATTGATCTGTACATTTTGCCACCGTACTTAGTACATCTCCGTGACTGAAATTGAATTCAGATGGAGTGATGGAAACAAAAGGCTGGTCGCTGCTCTGCACAATTGATCCATTATTGCTGAATGTCCAACTTATCTGAGTATCATCTAGGTGACTATCAACACAGTTTGCCTCGTAAGTGGTAGATCTGTCTAATGCGATTTGTGTACTACTACTCAAACGGTTTGCGACAATATTCGGAGGCGAGTTTTCACCCAAACTGATTCTAATATCGCTTGCTACTGGAACGGCGGAGCGATTGACTGTGAACTCGCCGGGCGAGCCTTCGATTACATCTGCCATCGCTGAGTAGCGGTACTCATATGGGCTCGGAAGGAAGATTGTCAGAGGCACTTCTTCGACTGCCGCACCAGTGCGTGGCAGGTCGAGCAGGCGAGTACTGCGACCGTCAGTAGCGCCCGCGAGCTCTACTATTTCGGTCCAGCCCCACGAACCATTTCGGAACATCACAGGACCGGGACTTGGTGGGTTGGCGATGATTGTGATATTGGTTGGTTCGAATGCTTCGTGGTCAAGCATGCAACATCCCGCGCTCTCGGAATTATTCCATGCTCGATTCTCCAAATATGGAGTGAATAGGTCTATTTCACTCTGGTTAAGATAGTCATCTCCATCCCCGAGATAAATATCTATTTGCTTACGAATGCCTAATCCTGGATGGACAAGATGTTCTGTTCCGAGGTAATCAGATATTGAGAAGTTGAGAGTCCAAGTCGCTGTGATATTCGAGTTTGCCACGATTGGATCGTGGATTTCCAGTGTCGCCCAACCGTCGTATGGGTCGAGATCCTCAGGAATACCGTGTGCGTCCGCATTCGCGATTGGAATAAGTGGGGTCAACATCAACGTCGTCAACAGTATTGCGAGTATGGTTCGATTCATTCATTCACTTCCGGGGTGGATGATTGTTGAGCCATCGAAGTC
>WTHI01000058.1:0-1130 GCA_011523185.1 Methanobacteriota archaeon | reverse complement strand
TGGTTCGATTCATTCATTCACTTCCGGGGTGGATGATTGTTGAGCCATCGAAGTCGATGGCGAGTGGAATAATTCGATGGCTATCTCCTAGTTCGGCGGTAAGTTGGGCTCGTAATCCAGCATCGCCATGAGCCAGGAAGAAGCCACCTCCACCGGCGCCGAGAAGTTTTGCTCCGCTGGCGCCGAGTGCGAGGATTCGGTCGTGGAGAGCATCTAGTTCCTCGTTTGAGACACTGGCAGTAATTCCGCGCTTGGCCTGCCAAGCAGCCTCGAGTAGCGCGCCAAGCCCAGCCAAGTCCCCACATTCTAAGTGGGCTTGGGCCTCGTCTGCCTGCGCGCGAATGGCGCGCAGCCTCGCAAGTCTATCCGCTTCATCTTCGGGTGATTCCGATAGCACAGAACTCGCCCGACGACTCATGCCAGTGAAGACAAGCGTGAATTCTGATTCAAGTCGCTCGAGAACATCATCTTCCAAATTGAGCGGCTCAACAACCACTCCATCAGCCCCAAATGAAATCGAATTGATACCGCCAAAAGCCGCTGCGTACTGATCTTGCCGCCCTATTGGTTGGCCAAGAATATCAATCTCAATTTTACAAGCTTCTTCGGCTAATTGCTTTGCAGAAACTTCTCTTCCAGCAAAATTGTGTAGAGCGTTTAGAAGGCCCACAGTTACGGTGGATGAGGAACCCAATCCTGTTCCGCGAGATGGTATATCGGCGATGGTGGTAATCTCTACTCCGGAGGTGACTCCGGTCATTCTCATGGCTTCTCGGACTAATTCGTGTTCAATTTCCTCAAAATTATCGACTAATTCCATTTTTGAGTAAGATACTCGAACCATATCATCAAATCGAGCATTTACAGTTACATGGATGTAACGATTTAACGCCAAAGAGGTGACACGTCCACCGTTTTCTTCTGAATTAGCGAACCAATCAAGATCGGTTCCACCACCGCAGAAAGACACCCGCACTGGCGTACGCGAGATAATCATCGACTATTCGGCGCAATCATCCGACTTCAAGACGACGGAGAACGGTTTGGGCTAATTTTACCAAGGGTAAGGGCTATCAAATGGCGGCGTTGGGATTCGTCGGAGGACAAGGTATGAGCGACCTGATTACCAT
>WTHI01000074.1:0-9953 GCA_011523185.1 Methanobacteriota archaeon | reverse complement strand
ATGGTGATTTAAGCAAATGGTGAAGTTCTTCCGCTACAGTATAATCTCCTTTTTCTGCAGCATCAATGGCTAATTGAGCCATCCAATTTCTTAGGACATATTTCGGATTCACACTCCTCATTTTATTTCTATTTGGAGAACCATCTACACACCCCCACCATTTCTGCAACCAATCATTCCATTCTTTTTGAGAGCCACTTTCAGTAGAGTAAAATGCAAAATTTAGATTATCCACATCAGGCGATTCAACTTCTGACAACAGTCTGAAAAATATCGTCATGTCGATTTCCGTGCGCTCTAGCAGAACGATTAATTCTGAAACTAAATCAATCTCGTTTTGTTCATATTCATCAATTCCAATCTTATCCATCCACATTTTTGTGTGAACCTCTTGGTATTCCTGGTAGTAATAATCCAAAACATCGTTGAGCTTCTGAGGATTTTCCATCAAAGGAGACACAGCCTCCAAAAATCTAGCAATATTCCAGCCTCCAATGTCTGCCTGATTTCCAAATCTGTATCTCTTCCTACCCGCGTCGGTCGTATTTGGTGTCCAACCGAGATCGAAGCCCTCAATCCATCCGTAGGGGCCATAATCGATAGTTAGGCCATGAATAGACATATTGTCTGTATTCATTACACCGTGAACGAAACCGACTCTCATCCAATGCGCAATCATCAGAGCAGTATCTTTTGCGATTTGTTTAGTCCACTCGATTACACCCTCATCATCTTCTATCGAATGTTCTGGAAAATGATGTTTTACCGTGTGTCTAGCAAGAGCCTGCAAGGCACTTTTATTTCCATCCATTGCATGAATCTGAAAACTTCCAAATCGAATGAAACTCGGAGCAACCCTACAAACAATTGCTCCGTCTTCAGGTGCAGGATTCCCGTTGTAGAGAATATCTCGCACCACATCCTCACCCGTCGTGACCAGTGACAATGCACGGGTCGTAGGAACTCCAAGATGATACATCGCTTCGCTACAGAGAAACTCACGAATAGAGGAACGGAGTACTGCTTTACCATCTGCAAAACGAGAATAAGGAGTGACGCCAGAACCTTTGAGCTGTAATTCTAGAATTTGCTCACCAGTATCAACTTCGCCTAATGTAATCGCTCGCCCATCCCCTAATTGTCCGGCCCAATTTCCGAATTGATGACCTCCGTATCGTTGTGCATAGGGAGACATCCCATCGGCTATTCTGTTACCTCCAAGAAACACCTCTCCTCCTCTTTCTATTCCTAGAACCTCAGCAAGCTCATCCGACCATAGTCTGAGAGTCGGATTCGGAACAGAAGTAGGTTCGACTTTCGACCAACAAGCACCGGGAACTTGTCTAGGCCCACCTCCTGAGATAGAATCTCCCGGGGTTTCCTCGACGAAGCGCTCCCGCCAGTCCAATGAGTCCAACGACATACCTCCCACAACATACTGTATTGCCCGATTCAATTGAAGTTGTTTGTATTGAAAGCCCCTCAAAAACCTCCATATTGTCTTACACTTACGACAAATCATGCATCGAACCGTGTCGCTGCGAAGCGTTCACGGAAAGTATCTGAGCGCTCAGCCCGACGGACGCGTAGAATGGAATCGAAATATAGCAGCCGAGTGGGAATACTTCCAAGTAGAACAGCGACACAATGGCAAGATTGCCCTCAAGGGTGCACACGGCATGTACGTTTCAGCACAGCCTGACGGTAGCGTACAAATCAATCGCAGAGAGGCACCACCAGGCGGCTGGGAGGAGTTTACGGTGGAAGACCGTGGCAACAATGTAGTCTGTTTGAAGTCTAGTCATGGTAAGTACCTGAGTGCGCAACAGGACGGCACAGCACAATGGAACCGAGACCATGCGCCAAGAGGCGGCTGGGAAGATATCCAGTTCGTGCAGCAGGGCGGTTCAGGCCAAGGAGCTGCACATGCGCCCGGCAAACCGGCTCATATGACTGAAGAGTCAACCAAGAATGCTGCGAAGATCGCATTTGGGATTGGTATATTTTTGATAATGCCCGGTTTACCGCTTCTCATCATAGGATCCACATCCACGGGCGAGGATAGGCTCGGAATGATAATTCCGGGCGCGATTTTGACGAGTATTGGCTCCCTCGCGTTAATCATCCTGTTATTGATCTGGGGAGGCAGTAGGAAACAAGAGGATAGCCTAAAATCGAGTATCGACATTTTAGAGGCCACCACGAGAAACGGCGTGTATTTCAGAATCAACAATCCTCCCAGTAGCAATGATGCTTGGGTAGGTATCTATCCTCGTGGCAGCGAAGACTCCAATTATGGAGAGGAGGGAGTCCGTTGGCACTGGCTGAGGGACATAGATGTGAACAAAGCAAGGTTCTATGAAAAATCTGAGGGAGGCTGGAGCATACGTGTTTTCTCAGATAGTGGATATACTTTGGATAGCCAAGACGACTTTGAAATCGTTCCCAAAGATGACCAATGGTGGAAGGACTGATTCCAGGACCTCCCGTCAACTAGGAACGTTTTTTCCAAGAGACACCTCTATACACCGTAAGACAAACCGGCCATTGATTTAGGAGGTGAGAATACAACATGGATTGGAGAAAAATGGGATTTTTTGCTAGCCTAGCATCTATCTTTGGAAGTATTGGAATTTATTTCAATGGTGACGAGTCACTTGGCATATTTGTGGGCCTTTGGGCTTCTGCACTACTACTACTAAGCGACAGGCTTGCTCAGATGACCGAGTAAGCGCAGACTAGATTCAAACAGTCAGTTTGAATTGATTTTGCCCCTGCGGAGCATATGCCTGACCCCTGTGTAGAAACCACAGAGGAAACAATCCTCCTTGAGGTTCTGGCGACGCTTCACCCCACAGCCAAGAGAAACTCTCTTCGCCGGATGGTAGATCATGGGCGCGTCCGGATTGATGGAGATAAGGCAACTCGTGCAAATATGAAAGTAGCAAAAGGCTCGTTGGTAGAAGTGCTTTCGAAAGCAGATGGCGACAAACCACAGACGAAACCAAAACAAACAATCCCCGAACCTGAGATTTTGTATTTCGATGCAGAAGTAATTCTTGCCAACAAACCCGCCGGACTTCTTTCCGTTGCTACCGACAGAGGGGAATTAGATACGATGTTCGATAGAGTCGCAAAATGGGCATGGGAAAATGGTAAAACTCGCACTCATTTAGTTCATCGACTCGATAGAGAAACTTCTGGATGTATGATATTCGCGCGTTCTGCAGAAACCAAAGACACGCTTCAAAAACAATTCAAAGACCGCTCAGTAGAGCGAATATATCACGCAGTTGTGCATCGAGAACCCTCCGAGGAAAGTGGAACAATCAAACTCCGCATTCTAGAAACCAAGGACAAAAGAGTCAGACTGGTAGAGAAAGGCAGACGAGGAGGCCGAGAAGCCATAACACATTGGCAGAAGGAAAAAGTGGGCCCCGAACATAGTCTAATACGCATCAAAATAGATACCGGAAGGAGGGCACAAATCCGCCTCCATATGCAACACCTAGGTTGCCCAGTTGCTGGAGACACAAGACATGGTTTTGGTAAGGCCAGCGTAAACAGATTGTGCCTACACGCAACCTCCCTTTCGTTCAATCATCCGGACGGCGAACGTATGACAATTGGTTCGGAAATACCAAGCCAATTATTCTCTGAATTGAACAGGCGCTACAATTGATTTTGGAGATTGAAAAACATCGGCTTATAACTACAATTTATTCGCAAGCGAATTGTAACATGTCTAGGTTGTACAACTTTGGTCTCTATGTCCACGATAATCGTAAGACTGTGGTAGTGTTTGCAGTAGCATCGTTGTTATTTTCAGTAGGTCTTCTGAGCCAGGGCGAGGAATTCATCGATGGAAACGCCCCTCCTCCAACAACCGATTCCGGACGTGCCCTCATCCTCATAGACGAACAACTTACAGTTTCAGCGGCAAATTCGGTAACCTACATTCTGTCGCACCAAGAGAAGACTTGGCAAGACGAAGAATTCCAAAACGAAGTCGAGGCATTTGTCGCCTCCATTAGAGAATTAGATATCGAGATAGTTAGCATATCAACAATCTACGACGACCCAACAAACCAACAGGTAATCGCCACACACAGCTCTGTTGACGGCAAAAAAACTGCAGTATATCTCTCAGTTGCTGGCTCAGAATCAGAAGTGTCTGATATGATTCCTACACTGAGGTCTATGGAAAGTGAAATCCTCGATGTGACGGTTACAGGTAGCCTAATCATCGGCGATGATTTTGATACTTCGATGAAAAACGATACTATCCGGGCCGAGGTAATTGGGCTTCCAATTTCTCTAGTGATTCTTCTCTTCGTTTTCGGTACCTTTACCGCCGCTGTCCTACCATTAGTAGTGGCATTACTGATGTTTACACTAGCCACAGCAATCAGTTATTGGATATCCGATTGGTGGTTCTTCGGCCTTACAGAGTACTCAGTCAGTATGATTTCTCTGATTGGAATAGCAGTATCGATAGACTACAGCCTATTCATGATCAGCAGATTTAGAGAAGAGATTGCCAAAGGAGAATCTACTGAGAAAGCGATTGCTACGATGATGGATACAGCAGGCCGTGCAGTAATGTTCTCGGGTGCAACAGTTGCCGTGGGGCTTTGCAGCCTATTCTACTTCGAAGCCACCCACATGCCTTCGATGGGAATGGGGGCCTTCCTTGCAGTAGCCACGGCCATGCTTTACTCATTCACGGTCTTACCCGCTATGCTATCCTACCTCGGTCCAAAGGTCAACTCCTTACCGGTACCAATTCCTGGAGCAAACCGGAAGACAGAATTTTGGAAAAACCTCTCGATCAAAGTCATGCATAAACCACTTAGATGGCTCGTTCCAGCTCTCGTGGTATTGTTGTTGGCGGCCTCTCCATTCCTCCGAGTAGAACTCAGTGCAGGCGGAATCGAAGCATTACCTCCAGACACCGAATCTCGAATTGGATTCGAAATGTTAACCGACGAATTCCCAGCCTACACTGCGTCAAGCATTCCGATAGTCATAGTATTCTCAGAGGGCGACGAGCCCCTTTCAGTAACTTACTCGGAAAGAGCCGCGCCTCTTTGTCAAGAGATCAATCAAATTGAGGGAGTAATAGGTGTTACACACCCAATTTGCAATACTGCTTTGTTTGAACAAGAGTTTGCAGATTGGCCACAAGAAGCCCAAGAAGAATGGCTCGCATCGGTTTCTGAAAATATCATGCGTCTCTCCGTCCCTATCCAACACCAAAGCGGTTCTGACGAATCGGAGCGAATTGTCAGAGACATGATGGAAATCGCAGACGGAGAGGAAATGGAGGTTTTAATCGGTGGTTGGAGCGCCTTTGAAGTCGAATTGAAGGAACATCTAGTGGAAAGAATTCCAGCAGTTCTTTCCTTTGTACTTCTACTAACAGTCATACTCGTTTTCATTCAAGTAAATTCAATCCTCGTTCCAATCAAGGCCATTTTGATGAACGTCCTTTCTGTCTCAGCCTCCTTCGGAATTATCGTAGTAGTATTCCAAGACGGATTACTAACTGATGTACTGAATTATTCTGCCCAACCAATAGACCTCGTAGTGCCTCCTTTGGTGTTTGGAATAGCCTTCGGCCTGTCTATGGATTACGAAGTGCTCATGCTCTCTAGAATCCATGAGGCATGGGAAGAAACTGGCGACAACACACAAGCGGTTGCTGAGGGTTTGCAAGCCTCTGGTAGCCTAATTACAGGAGCAGCAGCAATCATGGTCGCTGTCTTCTTTGGGTTTGTCTTAGCCGACGTATTAATCATCAAATCAATCGGTCTTGCATTGATGGTTGCAGTTATTGTCGACGCAACAATCGTCAGAGCAATTGTTGTACCTTCAACTATGAGATTGCTAGGTAAAGCGAATTGGTGGGCTCCTAACTGGATGAAGTAAATCACTCATCCTCATAGATCGCCCGTGACGGCATATATCTCCAAACTAAGATGGCATTTGTTAGGGCAATAATCGCCCCTACCCAAGCGGAAGCAATCATACCGTCTACAAATGCAAGTTGTGCCGATTGAATTAAATCAGCCCCCAACATATTGCCTTGTGATACCATATCTCCTCCTATTCTCATAGCGGCGGGGAAGGATTCTCTGAGAACCGAATCGGGCACATCCAAACCCTCAGGAAGCTGTAAACTGCGTTGGTAATACTCATTTAACACCGAACCGCCAATGGCAATCCCAAGGGCCCCTCCAATTTCCCGACTAGCATCATTTGTAGCACTCCCAACCCCTGCCTTATCTGGTGGTATCGAATCCATAACAAGTGTAGTAGATGGCGCCATTGTAAGGCCCATTCCAAATCCAAGAAGGAAGAAAGTTACAGCGATTTGAATATACTCAGTATCAATCGTAACGGTGGTGAATAGAATCATCCCTAGAGCAACTAGAGTTAGCCCCGTACTGACAACTCTAGAACTGCCAAATTTAGCAACCAGACGATCCGAATTAGCCGCCGCTGGCATCAATCCCAGTGGTAAGGGTAAGAATCTAACCGCCGCATCTAATGCACCATGCCCCCTTACTAATTGGAAGTGAAGCATTTGGGTGAACATGAATGAAAACATCACGAAGAATGCTAACATGATTGCAACTAACCCCATTGAAAAGCCTGGAGAAGAGAAGAACTCTATCGGTAACATAGGGTGTTCAACACGCCTTTCCCATCGAATGAATATGAGCGTGAATAACAATCCGAGTGTAGCAACTCCAATGGTTTCGGGCGAGGTCCAACCATGACTGGGTGCCTCGATTATGGCGTAGAGAATTGATACCAAGGCGCCTGTGGATAGAATCGCCCCTACGGGGTCTAGAGGGCGCTCTTGATTATCCTTGGATTTGGGGACCAGAACTAGACCAAGAAGTAGCGCCAGAGCAATAATTGGGACATTGATCCAGAATACCATTTGCCAGTCATAATTCTCAACAGCCCATCCACCAACAAGCAATCCAATCGGAGCACCGATTCCGGCCATAGCGGCCCAAATTCCGACTGCTTTCCCCCTCTCTTCAGGAGGGAATACAACTACCACGACAGAGAGGGTTGCCGGCATTACAAGAGCAGCACCAATTCCCATTACTGCGCGAGCCGCAATCACCTCTCCAGAAGTGGTAGCATAAGTCGCAGTAAGGGCAGAGGCTGTTGCAACCAATAAAAGTCCGATTTGTAAAGCGCCTTTTCGCCCAAATCTATCGCCCAAAGCGCCCATAACAAGGAGCAGACCACCAAAAACCAAAGCGTAAGCATCCAGAATCCACTGTAGCTCTGTATTGTCTGCTTTCAGGTCCTTTGAGAGTTCAGGAAGTGCGACATTCAACGTCACGTTATTCAGCATGACAATAATGAGACTCATACTCATTACACCAAGAATCGCCCAGCGACGACGGTGAATGGTTTCCGCATCCATGCAATTACGTCTAGCAGGGTGCCTTTGAATCCGTAGGGTTGAGATGTCTGCATCCTTACGCCGCCTCCATGAGGCGGCGCACACACGCGGGAGCAGCGGTTCTGATGTTGCTAGCGATGAGCCTCTCAGGCTGCATGTTTTGGGGTAGTGAGGAAGCTACAGAAGAAGTCGTAGAAAACCCCTATCCTTCAATTTGGGAAAGATACACCTTAGAATGGCAAACCAATGACACAATGTCCTACCTTCTAGAAGCAGGCCCGTACCACGCCCTTGACGTCGAGGAAGCTTTCATCGAGGTAGATACCAGTGATGTTTGGGAAACTGGACCTTCGCAGTCAACAGTCCATCTTTCATATTGGCTTCCAAACAATACTCTAGATGGAGAACAGGTGCCTGTTATTGCAATAATCAGCCCATACTATGACTACGGACCACAGGGAAGCGAATCGTCCCCAACAAACGTGGTAAGTGCCGGACGTGGCGAATTCATCTTCCGTAATTTTGTTCCACATGGATATGCCTTAGCCCAAGTAGCAGTCTTTGGAACAGAATTGTCCAGTGGCTGCTTCGATTACAGAGGCGCAGGAGAGGGCTGGGGTATTCATCACGCAGTGGAATGGCTTGGCTCACAAGAATGGAGCAACGGCCACGTCGGCCTTTACGGCAAGTCGTACGAGGGAGCCACTCAATGGGAAGCAGCGGCACAAGCAAGTGAATACCTGAAGACCATTGTACCAATTTCTGGAACTACAGCCCTTCATCCTCTTCTGTACAAAAATGGAAGCGCAGAGGCTAGAAGCCAAATCATGCACATGAATTATTTCTCAAGTACTGTAGATTACAATGAGGACGATTTAGACAATGTATGTCCTGATATCGCCGAAGGGCTATTTGCAGGACCAGTAACCTACGTGGGCGGAGAAATGGACCCGTACATGCAGAATTACTACGATGAAAGAAGTCACATTGACAAGGCATTTGGAAAATGGAATGGCAGTATTTACTGGGTTCAAGGGATGCAGGATTGGAATGTCGATCCACACCAAGTGTTTGGGGGCCCAGTTGGAGTTAATTGGTATCAGGAATACATCGATGCTGGCTACGATGTTAGAGGCATTCTAGGCCAATGGGGCCACCATTATCCCGACCAAGTCAGCAGTCACGACGGAATCGGTAGTGGCAATGGCCTAGAGGCTAGACACAACATGACTAGATGGGATTGGGCTCAAGATTTGTTTGAATGGTTCGAGTACTATCTCAAGGGAGTAGGGCCCAAACCTGACCTCACCGCTCAGATACAGCGCTCGGATGGCGAGTGGCGTATCGAGGAGACATGGCCACCAAGAGATGTAGTTTGGAACGACATTTCTCTTGGTAATTGTACAAACCAAGGCAACTCATGGGTCGGAGGAGCCCCCGTAGTTGGTGGAGTTAGCGAGGTCATAGTTGAGTGTCCAGCATTCGATCAGGATGTGCATATTGCGGGCCTAGTTAGATTACACATGCTAGCTAGTGCAGTATACGATGGTGGCCAAGTATTCGTCGAAATGCAAGATTCAGTCACAGGAATAAGAATTGGTCATGCTACAATGGACATTCGCTACCATTCCGGTGGCAATGAGCCCACAGGAGTAATTCCAGGTCAGACAGTCACTATGATGATGGAATTCCAAGGCATAGATCACCTACTTCCAGCCGGTAATGGAATAAAACTAGTGATGACAACCTCGGGCAAGGACTACCTCGCTCCGGCTTGCGGTGCCGCTTGCCCAGTACATGTGCATATTATCGAAGATAGCATACTTTCTCTTCCTCTAATTGACAGAGACGGCTCAAATGTCCTAATTACACCTCAGAGAGAGTCGTGAGGCATCAGAGAGCGGGAGCATTCATCTTTCAGAGCCTAGAGCGCCCCATGTCCATGTCATTACCCCGACGAGCTATGGAACAGATGGGCTTCGCAGTTTGCTGCCTTAGTTGCGATGCCCCAGATATAGCCGGGACCGAGCGATGTAGAGGATGCATCGAGTCGCACGCTAAGGCACGAGACAAGTTGACTTCAGGCCCTGCGACAACTAAAGCGGAGCGCTTAGCGCGCGAGCAAGTAACCATGTTAGCAGACCCTAGCAAATATATCGACGATAGTGAACATGGTAATTTCATGCTAAATTATGTTCGACTTATCGATGCTCACCAAGGGGTTGAGGAAGTCATAACAATGGAGCAAGTAGAGGCAAGATTCGCTGCACAGAGAGCCAAGAAGGACAAATCATTGATCCGAGAAGTCGCTAATCAGAATCCCTGGGCAGAACGCGCCCCGGACGCTGAAGAAAGAGAAGAAATGTTGCAAATGTTTGGGACCGCGAAAAGGCCAGAAGCCCCAACTTGGGATGATTTGTTAGATGAGGTCGGCGAATTACTCGATGAGGAGTGAGAAGAACGAGCCTTCAAACGAGACGAGTAGAGTGAGATAGGCAATGGCAGCGGAGAGAGACCCTCG
>WTHI01000087.1:0-2553 GCA_011523185.1 Methanobacteriota archaeon | reverse complement strand
ACGAAGATCATCATGTAAGATGGATCCTTGAAGGCGATTCTGAGTATTTCTCCAAGGGTTTCCTCGATTTCTTCCTTAGCCGCGCGCTCTGGTGCGCGCATGAATGGAAGAAGAAGCAACACTGCTAGAATAGATGCGGCGAATATCATGAATACCGATTGCCAAGCCATGCTTTCTAGCAGAACAACAGCAACCATTGGACCTACTATCTGACCGGCTGAGCCAGCCGCGGTGGCGATGGCCAAACTCATCGAGCGATGTTCGGGAGCGCTGGCTCTACCAACAACGGCTAGAATCACTCCGAACCCTGTGCCTGCGATACCGAATCCAACTAGGATTTCGTAGAATTGAATGGCTAATGGCGAAGTCGCTCCTGTAGTCAAGACTAGGCCTATAGCATAGAGAACGGCTCCGAGGATGATTGCTTTCCTGTCGCCTATTTTTTCGGCGAATGCACCAAAGAATGGGGCGCCGAATCCCCAAGCCAAGTTTTGGATTGCAATCGCTAGACTGAACTCCGCTCGAGGCCAGTCGAACTCCTCTTGGATTGGGATTTGGAAAACACCGAAAGAAGCCCGGATTGCAAAGCCGACCAGCACGATTATGCAGCCGACAACCAATACTGGTGTAATCAGCCGCGGCCGGTTTTCCATGCAGCGTCATGTGGTGCTTTGCATATCGTTATTGCTTATTTCGGGTTTTGAGAATCAACCTGTGCCGCCCATACCCTTGATGAATAGCGGGGCTTCGGACATTCGTGGTCGACGTCGATTCCGCCCTGCGTGCAAGCGCATATTCGGGTAAGAAACGCCCCAAGGGCAACGAATCGAAAAAAGAAGATACCAAGAGTCGAAAAATAGAGCCTTTCGAACCAAGAGAGGCATTTGAGAAAGAAAAGGCTGATGCTTTTTCCATGTGGCTAGTAATTGTAGTCGGGTTGGCAATGGGAGTCTTCATGAGATACGTAATTATGCCAACGCTTTCTGAACCAGAAGCAATTCTTTGGGTACTTCCTGTATCTCTAGTCATCATCATCCCGGCTATACACAAGCTTTTGATTCCGAACCATTGGTCTGATCGATATGATAATGGTAATTGGTTTAGAGCAAGTTTCCTCTACATTTTCTCTTGGCTAGCAATCTCATTCCTGTTGGTTAATCCACCACTTGCAGATATCGCTCCACCAACGCTTGCAAATGGAATTGATATTGAAAATACAGATTCTGTAGAATACGTCGAATGGGAGGATGGTAAGTATACAATTGCCCTTAACCAAGGAACCGTTGATGTTGTTCTAGGAATGGCTGTTAGAGATAACGTGGATGCAGAAAATGCAACTATACAAGTCAGTTTTTGGAAATACGGAGCTTTGGTTAGTGAACTTGCAAATGGCACCGTATCAGATTTAACCGATGCTAGAGCGACTTTCGACTCGGTGAATAATTCTTGGATTAATGTCGATAAATCGGGCAATCCGGTTGTTATTAGGCACTCAGAAGATATTGGATTAGCGTGGGATTTAGGCACTCTTACTCCTGCTTCTGACTACGAAATCAAAGTTCGTTTGAGTGAAGTTGGAGATCCTTGGGAAGAGAATGTCTGGGAAAGGACCTACAAGATTGCTGTAGTCACAGTTGCGACTGCATAATGCACGAGTAATGTCACTTACCAATCAATGAACAAATTGTTGCAGTCATTGCATCGAGTTGTAGTGCTTCTCCACCACCTTCAACCATTCGGAAATCCGTCTCGGCCATCGCTTCGGTAACCGCCAACTTTTGTTTTTCATCGAGGAAGGCAACATCTCCTAAGCCTCTATGCAATTGGTTGACCATGTCCGTGCCTGCTAATCCATACTTGTCCAACAAGCCCTTGAGCCTGCGTCTGGCAGGTTGGAATCCATCTTCCTTGCAAGCGAGTAAGTACCCATGCAACTCCTCCGGTGGAGCGGTTGCTGTGGTCTCGTAAATCAAATCTCGAGTTACGGTTGATGACAGGGAGGCTGCGACCTGTAGTGCGGTAATCGCCTTTCTCAAATCGCCTAAACTAACGTGAACTATGGCTTCCGCAGCCTCGTTTTCCAAAGTGATGTTCTCAGAGGCTGCGACACTCCGAATCATCTCATCGACTTGGTCTTCGGCTAGTGGGCGAAATCTGAATACTGCACAACGAGATTGAATCGCCTCGATTATCTTCGAGGAGTAATTACAGGAAAGAATGAATCTGCAGGTCTGAGAATGTTGCTCCATAATTCGACGAAGTGCTCCTTGAGCGTCAGGAGTCAAGGCGTCTGCTTCATCGAGAAAAATCACCTTGAATGATGTACCTGGAACTGGTGCGGTTTTTGCAAACCCCTTGACTTTGGTTCGAATTGACTCTAATTTACGCTCATCACTGGCGTTCATTTCTAGCAGATTCATTCGATAGCTTTCACCGAATACATCTCGGGTCAATGCAAGCGCAGCAGTCGTCTTCCCTGTGCCTGGAGGACCTGCAAAGAGTAGGTGAGGGAAGGTTTGTTTCTGTGAATAAGCCACAAGCCGGTCGACGACC
>WTHI01000011.1:0-2604 GCA_011523185.1 Methanobacteriota archaeon | reverse complement strand
CTCATGCAATCACCTCTTTTGTATCGCCAGATAAGGTTTCCAAAATCATCTCGGCATAGACGCGGGCGCGCGGAGGAATTCCATCACTGAATGCAACAGAATGCAATTTGCTTAGCAGTTCAACAGGCAACTCTTTGCGGAGAATTCCGAATAGCTGACCATCTCGGTTTATTTCCAAAACCACTACTTGATCATGTTCTGCAATAAATCGCTCTACATCAGAGTGGTATGGCAACGCTCTGACTCTACAAGTGCTAACCTTCATGCCTGTAGTCGATTCGAGAATATCATCGATTTCTGTAATGGTATTCTCAACAGAACCGTAGTAGATTATTCCGACTTGCTTGTCCTTTTCTTCACGCATGACTGGAGCGGGAAGTTTGTCTCTTGCACCCTCAATCTTGCGCTTCAAACGAGCCACAGTTGCGGCATATACATCGGGGTCTTCGGAATATACTCCATCTTCATCGTGTCCAGTTCCTCTGTAAAGAATTGGCTCGAGTCCACTACCTGGTAGGGTTCGGTATGGAATTCCATCTCCGTCTACATCTCTGTATCGTCCAAAATTCTCGATAGCATCAAGTTGTTCTTGGGTTCGAATAACCTTGCCCCTGTCCAACTTCTCGTCAGGGTATTCGAACCCTGCTGTGACCCATCTATTCATTCCTAAATCTAAGTCAGAGAATCCGAATACAAGTGTTTGGAATTGTTCTGCTACATCGAAAGCACGCCAACCAAATTCGAAGCACTCATCGACAGTTCCTGGAATCAATACAATGTGTT
Organism: Methanobacteriota archaeon; assembly: GCA_011523185.1. Taxonomy (GTDB): domain Archaea; phylum Thermoplasmatota; class Poseidoniia; order Poseidoniales; family Thalassarchaeaceae; genus MGIIb-O1. The sequence goes on along the minus strand of WTHI01000011.1, from coordinate 1,821 downwards.
GAGTGTCTCCATGGCTGGCTTCGTAAAGCAAAGTCAGATCACCCTGTTGAGTTCTAGTTGGAAGTCCGGTTGAAGGGCCTACTCGATTCACGTCCCAAATTACTCCAGGGACCTCAGCGAAGTAAGCCAATCCAATGAACTCGGACATCAAGGAAATACCAGGCCCGCTGGTACAGGTCATACCTCTTCCACCAGCCCAGCCAGCTCCGACTACCATTCCGGCAGCCGCCAATTCATCTTCGGCTTGGATAACTGCACAAGTAGCACCGCCGTCTTCTGCTTGGCGAAGTTTTGGTAACCAGTTGATGATTGATTCAGCAAGAGAGGAAGATGGGGTAATTGGGTACCAAGATAACATGTTGATACCACCGAAAATACAACCTAAAGCTGCCGCTTCGTTACCTTCGATTAGGAATGTGTTTGGATCTTTATCTCGAGCCTCAACAGTGTATCCGATGTCACAATTCCAATTTTCTCTTGCATATTCTCGGCCTTCAGAAATGGCTTGGAGATTCAATTCGATTGCCTTTTCCTTACCGTTAAATTGCTGAGCCACCGCTGAAGCGATTGCTGATTCATCGATACCGAGAGTTTCAGCAAGTGCTCCAACATAATACATGTTGGCAATCATTCTAGCAAGTTTTGGATTAATTGAGCGAGCCATCTTTGTCATTGGCATTCCAAGCACAATGCAATCATCTCTTTCCACTGGCAATTTTACATCCATGTTGTGGATGATGATTGTCCCAGGCTCAGCCTTCTCAACATCAGCTAGCCAGGTGTCCTTGTTCATCACAATCTGAATGTGTGTGACGTCTCCAGGAGCCTGATAACCTTGATCACTAGCTCGTATAATGAACCAAGTTGGGAGTCCAGATATGTTGCTTGGAAAGAGATTCTTCCCACTAACGGGGACTCCCATTTCAAACATTGAGTGAAGTAGAATCAGGTTCGCAGACTGCGACCCTGTTCCATTTGCAGTAGCGATATTGACTGTGAAATCATTGACGGTATTTGCCATCGTTATCGGGGTCTCCGGGGGTTTGTAGGTGCACCAGCGGTATGCTTGTGCAACGTGCGCCGGGTTAAGTCCGGTATTAGCCGTTCCCGTTCCGTAATTCCTCAATATCAAAGGGGTCAAGCAGCCATAATCACGCTCTACAGGTTTGATTTTCCATCCGTTGCGGTTTTCAAGGGGTGCGTGGTCGGCGGGCCCATGCCTACAGGACCGAGCGCTCTGAAGGACGCCCTATCGCGAGCAACTGCAATGATTGAATCTGGTGATGTTGACGGTGCTCTAGAACTACTCAGAACCGAAGCATGGGCTGCAGCAGAAAACAATTCTCACAAGGTACAAGTCATTTCCTTGGCAGCCGAAGCAAAGATTGCCAAAGGCGATATTGACATGGCTAATCGCAAGGCACATTGGCAGGACGCACACAATAGTTACCAACGTGCGCAAAAACTCGAACCATCAAACAAAGAAATTCGCAGGGCGCAAAACAAATTGGCATCAATGATGGATGAGCAATCGATTTCTCTAGGAAAGGGTTGGCAATTATTCGATGATGGAAATCCAACACCTACTGGACTTGCTGCCGCATTCGTTGGCATAATGGTATTCTTGGTAGCCTTCAAATTTGCAGGAGAATGGTTGGAAGAACCACTGGAAAGTACCGAAGTTACACTGCAAGTCTCATACATTCACCCTGATGATCCTAATTCACGTGTTGAGGGTGAAATCGTCATAGAATTGTATGCCTCAGAGGCTCCAAAGCATGTTGAAAACTTCCTCTATCTAGTGGATAATGGAATGTATGA
>WTHI01000066.1:0-2646 GCA_011523185.1 Methanobacteriota archaeon | reverse complement strand
AGGGCTGCACCAATTCCAAAAATTTCACGTTCAGGTCCGTCGTATCGAGAGGATGCGCTCCCTAACAGGACCAAGGTATCGAGGTATACGTGCGGGTTTAGCCAAGTGAATGCTAATGTTGTAATCACAACCGCTGAGAATTTCTCCTCTTCACTCTCCAATATATCGATACCTTGTGGGTCCATTGCAGATCTAATTCTTAGTAATCCATAAACCACAAGGAAGACTATCGCTGCTAATGAAATCCAAAAGGCTCCTTCTTCATATTCCGCTAACCACGCCCCAACTCCAAGAACTCCAGCGGCAATTAATGTGGCATCTGAAATAGCGCAAATGCAACAAACAACAAAAATATGTGAGCGCATTAATCCTTGACGCAAAACAAAAGCGTTCTGAGCACCTATTGCTACTATCAGGCCCAAACTAATCGCAAACCCTTCCATTGCGATGCTTAGCACAGGTGACCCTAAGGGTGGAGATTGAAAACCATTGAGGCCTAGGAAAATAGGCTAATCAGTTACCGCGTCGCTCTGCAGCCTTCTTTCGAAGTCCTGTGTATCCACACTTTCGGCAGACACGAACCTTGGTGCCACGATGAGTGGCGCTACACTTCATGCAAATCCACTTGTTGAGCAGACGTCCTTCTGCCTCTGGAAAGCGCTGAGCCATACAAGCGCGCCGACCTGACTCCCCTTCATAATCCATTCCCAACAAAGAAGGACGAGAAAATTAGAGTCATTGGCCGACCAATGGTTTCATACACCCTCCGTCAAGCACAGCACAACGGTGCCTGCGACGGTAGTGCTGGGAGCCCAATGGGGCGATGAAGGCAAAGGTAAGGCGATAGACCAACTTGCCCCTTTGTCAACATGGGCGGTTCGCTTCCAAGGCGGAAATAATGCAGGCCACACAATAGTAGTTGGAGATACTACTCTGAAGCTTCATCAAATACCATCTGGAGTTACCTCAAAAGAATGTAATCTTGTTCTAGGGGATGGTATGGTAATCGACCCTTGGGTGCTAGATGAGGAACTTTCACGTTGGGAGAGTCTAACAGAAGAAAAGCCGGAAGGAGACAGACTCTTCATCAGTGAAAGAGCCAGTGTGATACTTCCTTTCCACAAGTATTACGATAGTGCAGACAAGGTAGTTGGCACAACTGGAAGAGGAATTGGCCCGGCCTATCGAGACCGAATTGAAAGGGTGGGAATTCGTTTTACAGATATTGAAGAAATTCTTTCAGATCATACAATGATTGGTGAAACCGTATCTCGAATGAACAAGCAGTTAGAAACAGTTGGCTACAAGAAAGAAATCACAGCATCCGAATTAAGTTCGGAATTACAATGGATACTAGACCGATTTGGCCATGCAATCAAGCCCACTGGGTTGATGGTTGATTTGGCCTTGAGAAATGGAGAAACTGTTCTACTAGAAGGCGCCCAAGGAGCATTACTTGACATTGACCAAGGAACCTATCCGTTTGTTACATCAAGCGTTGTAGGTAGGGCAAATGCTACTCACGGAGCGGGAATTCACCCAGGTCACATCACTGAATGCTTTGGCATTACAAAGGCCTACTGTACAAGAGTTGGAAATGGGCCTTTCCCAAGTGAACTTTCTCTAGATGAGGGCCCAGGTCAACATATGGCGCAAGTGGGCCATGAGTTTGGAACTACCACCGGACGGCCAAGAAGGACAGGATGGCTAGATATTGTAGCCCTCAAAGATGCACACAGAGTTAGCGGATATACTGGATTGGTTGTAACGAAATTAGATGTCTTAGGTGGTTTAGACGAAATCAAGATATGTATTGGCTACGAATTGGATGGAAAACCGATTACGCATTTCCCAACTCGTGCCTCAGATGTTGAAAGATGTGTCGCGGTCTACGAAACGCACCCTGGCTTCCCTGCATTAGCCGATGAAGACTGGATTAGTATGGCAGAGAGAAGTCGAAAAGACGGCACAGGATATGATGCAATGCCGGATGAAGTGAGAAATATCGTAGATAGAATCGAGGTGTTGAGTGGAATTCCTGTAGTCTCAGTTGGTGTTGGTCCAGACAGGCGGGCCTCTATAGCAAAGGTTGGAGGTCCCTTCGATATCGAATGGGACGAGGCAACCTTCTAATCTTGGATAATATCGGGGTATTTCATGGGATTCAAGTCCAAGGCTCGAAAGAAGCGTGCTGCAGCGGATGCTGCTGCCGGTCGAACTGGTAAGGACAAGAAAGAGGAATTTGAGGGTCAAGTCCGTTGTGATGTAGCCGGCTGTGAAAACTTCGCTGACAAAAAGATTGGAGGCCGTCGAATCGCTTTCGACCGTGCTGCTGATGTTTGGGGTGAAGACGGCCTAGAGGGGCAATCGAGGCGTGTTTCTGTCTGCAAGTCATGTTATAGAGCCTGGAAGAAGGCCAAGAAGGATGACATGGATGAATGGTCTTAACGACATAATTTGTCTGAATATTCAATCGCAACAATGTTAGGTAGAATTTGTAGAGGCTTGTCACATGCCTCAACCAAACAATGAGCCAATCCTAGGGTTTGCCCCGGGAAGTCAAGAGAGAGCGGACCTACAAGCAGAGATGGATCGCCAGATGGGAGAGGTAATTGAAATCCCGTGCATAATCAATGGAGAGGAAGT
>WTHI01000132.1:0-2650 GCA_011523185.1 Methanobacteriota archaeon | reverse complement strand
GCCGACCAAGCAAGATACTCGTTCCAGAGGCTATCGTATAGAGGTGTGATGAGACCCATCGTTATCTCCAATCTGAACGCGAGTGAAAGTCCCTCATAAGTGTGAGGTTTGTCATTCCTGAAGAGAGGTCCGACGTAGTCGGAAATGACTTCAAACGACTAACCAACGTGAGCCTATCCAGATAAGGTCGGAATTAGTCTAATTAACTGGGATTTTTGTTCAAAGGGGGGAGACAGATGGGTGCTAGTGATTGGATCCAAGACAAGGGTAAAATTTCCGGCCCTCCAGATCGTGAAGTTCGCTTTAATTTAGCAGCTCGTGCCTTCGCGGAAAGTCAACTCCGAAATCGAATGCCGTCAGATGGAGGAGCCGGATGTCCAGTTTTGGTAGAGGGCAAGAGAGACAAAGCGGCTCTGAGGGCTCTAGGATTTGAAGGGCCGATTGAACTGATTAATCGCGGCTGGGATAGGTCTCGACTTGTAGCATATTTCTACGATACATACGGAACTCGAAATACAATCGATGGCGGCCCACCTCTAATGTTGCTAATGGATTGGGACCGCACCGGAGGTCAAATTCAGACATCTCTTCGAGATCGATTAAATTCACTAGACGTTCCAATCGATGAAAATCTCAGAAAAGTTCTGTTGAGGACCATGAAGCCAGAGGGAAAAACCGTCGAAGCATTAGCACCATTTGCAAAAACTCTGAAGTCCCTAATTGAAGAACAACTGGATGCAATCTAACTCATTTTGGAAATGATGTGGGGCTCTCTTTGACCGTATTGAGTACTAGGTGAGTAACCGAACGTTTCACACCATCCATCGAGAGCAGATTTTTCGATAAATCGTCGAGGTCACTTCTATCGCTGGCTCTGGCAATAATCATTGAATCGAATTCGCCGGTAACATCGTAAACGCCGTAGACTCTCGGATCACGGGCAATAATCTCTTGAATTTCGATTAGACGCCCCTTCTGAATTCTTAGTCCAATTACGACATTTAACCCCCATCCAACCTTATCCGAGTCGAGAATCACTCGGTACTCCTTGATGACTCCACTATCTTCTAATTTCTTCACTCGATTGCTAACTGTACCTAGAGAAACACCGACCTCCTCTGCTATGCCGCGAAGCGATGTTCTAGCATCGCGTTCCAGCACCTCAATGATTCTACGGTCGGTGTCGTCGAGAATGAATATCCCTCGGGAGACTGTGCTCAAGGCATTAGGCTATTGAACATTCACCTTAAAATTCGCTAGTAGATTGAACGTATGTTCATTCTTCTTGATTGACTATGATGCCCCTCATTAGTCGTAAAACATGTACTTCTGCGGTTCTCATCATGAGACTAACTCTTCCTCCAATCCAAACCGGAATAGTGGTTCCATCCGATTCATCGACCAACAGAAAATTCCCTCTTTCAGATGATAGTTTTGTACTCACCGAAGTGGGTTCTGGCTCATCTCCTGAGAGTAAGGAATCGATAACTTTCGATGGCACTTCAGTACGCCCTTTCTCGATTATATTGGCGAATTTTTTCGCTGCAGAACCAACAACTCGTTCAAACTCCCCACGTCGTAAATGAATTGCTTCGAGCCCGAGATAAACCACTTTCAAAGGACGCCAACGCCTACCCGGAATCCGGGTCCTTCCGCCTCTTTGACTCCTTTCAGAGGACCAAATTTCGTGTGCTTCGGCAGTCGATAAGAGAACTTTCTTTCCTCGCACCCAAAGGTCGTCTGGTAAGTCTCCCAATTGCTCTTCCAAGATTGTTCTAGTTTCGGATGAAATTGGTTGGGGAACATCCTCGTTATCTACGGGTGCTTCATCTTCCGTCAGTTCCCGATTAACTAGAATATTGGCTTCTGTTTCTACAGAGGATTTTTTCTCTATTACAGCAAGGAAAAATCCTCCTGCTGTTGACTCATCATTCCACACCCTCATACATAGAGGCAGAGCATCAATGATTTCTTTTTCAGAAGGAGAAAGGAAATGGTCTTCTTCTTGTTCATTCTGAACGATTGAACATTCATCAGAAAGCATAGGCCATTGGGTCATTCCTTCAGATGCGAGCAATTTTGGGATCAAGTCATGGGCTGAAATAAGCTTCAAAGAAGAGTCGTTTCTCAAAATCTCGGCAACTACAGCTTCGTTTTCAATTGGGTCTAGAGAACAGGTTGAGTAGACAACGCGTCCTCCCGATTTGACAAGTTTTGTAGCTCGACTCAAAATATCGATTTGCAACTTCTGCATCGAGCGTCCACCACTTGGCTTCCAGCGAGACCATACATCGGGGTTCTTTCGCGTGGTTCCAGTGCCTGTGCAGGGTGCATCAACTAATATTCGATCATAGCCAAATTCTGGAACCTTGGGAAAATGACGTGCATCGTGGTTGACGATGATATTGCTTCGCGAACGGTGTCTCTGCATATTGGAAACTAGTAGATTTACTCGACCTCTGACAATTTCGTTCGCGACAACGACTCCAGAATCATTCAGATGTTCTGCAATCTGTGAAGTCTTTGATCCCGGGCTGGCGCATAAGTCGAGAATATATTCGCCAGGTTTCGGGTCGAGAGCCAGCACAGGCAACATCGACACAGCCTCTTGCCGAGTTAATCTTCCAGTTTCATGTAAAGCGGCAAGGGC
>WTHI01000136.1:0-2683 GCA_011523185.1 Methanobacteriota archaeon | reverse complement strand
TATCTTGAAGAAGGTGCAGAGGTTGTTGTTGTCGATCCTGATTTAGATGCTGCAAACGAACTCGTTGGCTCAAGGATAGGGAATAGTAAGCGTCTAGATGTAATTCACGGAGATCCACAGGATGGAGATTTGCTCAGGGAACTCGGTATTTCTTCACATGATGCAGCAATTGCAGCATTGGCAGATGACAATCTAAACATTGCAATAGCCATGCGAGCAAAAGACAAGGGAGTGCCAAGAACAGGACTTATTCTGAAAGATAGGGCTCTGGTAGAAGCGGTCCAAAGAATTGGATTAACTAGACCTGTAAGCCGAAGGCACGTTACTGTGATTTCAATTATGAAATCGATTCATATGAATGTGCCAGGAACCTATCAAGTGATACCCTCGTTACCAGGTATAATTTCAATTTCTGCTTCACTTAGTGCCAAAGCAGAGATTGTAGGCAGAAGTATTTCTGATGCTGAGTCAAAACTTGGTTGTCGGATTGTAATGGTTGAACACGAGGATGAAGACGGGATTATTCACATCCTAAATCCGTCCGATGTCGACACTCTGCAAGTAGGCGATAAGGTTCTGTTATTCCTTCGTCTCGATGATCTGAAGAGATTGGAAAAAGCTCTGGGGAGTTGAGCGATGCGCTGGGATGTCATCGGCCTTGTGATAGGCTGGACTCTACGAATTTTCGCATTACCTCTGGCCGTTGTCGGAGCATACTCAGTATATTCCGACGGTTGGGAATATGCTTTGCAAACCTATGCAATAGCGCTTGTATTAGCGTTCGGTGCTAGCCAATGGTTGTTTTCCAAAGCCTCTAGTTATGACGTCGGTAGCCGTGTAAGGGACAGAGAGGCATTTGCCGCTGTGGCGATGGGATGGCCGCCAGTAGTTTTTCTGGGAGCAATCCCTTTCTGGCTAGGAGGTATGTTTTACGGTCCTATGGAGTTCATGGCTGGAGATGCCAGCTTTATGCAAATGATGAGCGGGGCTTTGCATGCTTGGTTTGAATCGATGTCTGGATTCACTACTACCGGAGCCTCAGTGATCGATCCATCAACTAGCCCGATTTGTTCTGGAGAATTTGATGGGGATTGTGTTGGTAGCCAAACGAAAAGTTTGCTACTTTGGCGGTCATTATCACAATGGATTGGTGGAATGGGAGTAATTATGCTTGGTTTACTGATTTTCTCAAAGGCCCTTGGTGGTGGAATGGCTCTGGCTAGAGCCGAATTAACTGGCCCTACAGTATCTAATCTCAGTACCACACTAGAGGGAACCGCTCGAAAGTTATGGGCGATTTACATTATTCTTACAATACTTGAGGGATTGATACTTTTCCAATTCACAGAAATGGGCTCTTTTGATGCACTAAATTACGCATTGACAACAATGCCCTCTGGCGGGTTTGCAACTAGCGATATGGGAATAATGGCATTTGATGATACATTAATTGAATCAATAATAATGGTATTCATGTTGCTAACCTGTATTAATTTTAGTTTGCTTTTCTTCGCGATTTCTGGAAGATGGGGAGATGTTTGGAAAGATGAAGAACTTCGAACCTATCTTCTCATTCTTGTTGTTGCTTGGCTCGCTATGGCCTTCAACTTAAGCAGGGCAACCGATTATTCTCTAGCAGAATCTATTCGCCATTCACTATTCCAGTCAATCTCGATTTCCAGTACTGGTTATTCTAGCGCTAATTTCTCTGAATGGCCGGTGTTCAGCCAATTTGTCCTTCTTTTATTGATGATAATCGGTGCGAGTGCTGGTTCCACAGGAGGTGGTCTGAAGGTCCTTAGAATACGCATTGCATTCGAGTTAGCTAAGCGAGAGGTCATCCGTATCATTCAGCCGAAGAAGGTTACTGCAATTCGTTTTAACGAAAATGTAGTTGATGATAGTAGAATATGGATTATACTCGGAATGGTGAGTTCTTGGATGGTTTTGGTGACAGCCTCTATGCTGACTATTTCTTTCTTGGAACCTAATTTAACTCTAACAGACGTTTCTTCAGTCTCTGTTTCATTGTTAGGTAATACTGGCCCAGGTCTGGGCTCATTTGGGCCGGCTGACGCCGCTTCCACTTGGGCGGATCTTAATCCATTGTCGATGTTTGCTTCTACAATTCTAATGTGGCTCGGACGTCTCGAACTTCTTACTGTTCTAGTTTTACTTCATCCAAGAACATGGGCTGGTTCTAACTGAGATTGGAGGTGCCATGCAATGATCACCACACAGGATGTTGAGGATGCTCAAGAAAAGTGGGGTCAAGGAATTGTCGAGATATCTTCAGTATATTCTAAAGGTGGGGACTTTGTAAACAGGGCTGAAATCCATATTGATTCGCTTTATGATTACAAAGATGGTAGTGTCCTATTCAAGCCTACTTTTGCAAGCGAAGTACAGTTCCGTTCAACATTCGATTCAGCCTTATCTTACTTTGTAGGTGAAAATGGGGTGTGCCCCGAAGATACCGGTTTCGCAATAAAAGGCTGGACCAAAGTAAGATTTCAGAATGATGACGTCATTATCCACGGTTCGACTGCATTGGCTATGGGTAATTACTTCTTTACAAATTCCGAAGGTGAAGAGGTGAAGGTTGAGTATTCATTTGGATATAGAATTGACAGTGAAGGTAATTTACGGATTTGTCTTCATCATTCCTCTATACCTAGTCCAT
>WTHI01000077.1:0-10459 GCA_011523185.1 Methanobacteriota archaeon | reverse complement strand
GCCGCGAGGAAACAAGATGAGCGAGACTTTTGACGAGAAACTCGAACAATTCGAGCGACTCTGGGACGGCGTGACGCCGAAGGGGATTAACCGTACCAAGTCCCTAAAGTTCCGCCAGTACATGCGCCAACACGTACTACAGAAGTACCACAAGAGGCGTAAGGAACAATTCTCGAGTGCTGATAAGGGTCATTACAACCACAGCTTCTCGAGTAAGGATCAGTTTCTCACTAAGGAGAACTGCCGCAAGTACTGGATGGGAGAACTTCAGAAGGAGATTAGCGAATCCGAATCCTTCTGAGGCGATTAAATGAGCCCTGCCGCTAAGGCATTTTCTGATTGGAATCTTGATTCAAGGATTGCAGATGCCATATCGAGTAAAGGTTGGAAAAATCCTACTGAAATCCAAGTTGAGTCAATTCCGGTTGCGCGACAAGGACGCGATGTAGTCGGTCAAGCGCGAACCGGAAGTGGAAAGACCGCGGCTTTTGGAATACCAATTATCGAAGCCACCAATGCTTCGGGACAACCCCAAGCAATTATCCTCTGCCCAACCAGAGAATTAGCTGTACAGGTCGCAGAGGAACTGACTTGGTTACAAGGAGAAAGCGGATTGACGATTCAGACCGTTTACGGTGGAACAGACATCGAAAAACAAGCTAAAGAATTACAATCTGGCTCCGACATAATTGTTGGAACTCCCGGCCGTGTTATTGATATGTCCAAACGAGGACATCTAAATCTATCAGAAATAACTCATTTTTGTTTGGACGAAGCAGATAGAATGCTGGATATGGGATTCTTCCCAGACGTGCTTTGGATCTTTGAGCAAATGCCTGCAAGAGAGCAGACCTTGTTGTTTAGCGCTACTTTCCCACAAGAAGTACTAGATGCTGCTGAGGAATTCATGAATGATCCTGTTTACGTGATGAGTGATGATCTCGAAGTTGAGGTTCCAGAAATCGACCAATTTGCAGTAAGAATTGGGCGCTCAAACAAACTATGGGTGCTGGGTAGACTAATCGCAAACATGAGTGATGATGACCAAATGCTAATTTTCACCAATACAAAACGTATGGTTGAGTTACTAGAAGACCGGTTAGGTAAATTCGGGATGAGTGCAACAGGGATGCATGGAGATAAAGCCCAGAACCGAAGAGAGAAAATTCTCGATTCCCTCAAAGAAGGGAAAACGAAAATTGTTGTCGCTACTGATGTAGCAGCACGCGGAATTGATGTCGACGGAATTACCTATGTTGTCAATTACGATCTTCCTGATGATACTGAATCCTACGTCCACCGTATAGGTAGAACAGGTCGCATGGGACGTTCAGGGCAAGCATGGTCCCTTGTTTCTAAGGAGGATATGGCTGCTCTTGATAAGATTGCAAATACTTGGAATCTTGAGATTCCATATGTTGAAGCCCCTGAATTACCAGAGGGGGTGACTCGAGACCCTGTACGAAAGCGAGAAGACTGGTCCGAGGTCACAGACCCCTTCGGTATGGTCAGCGTCGCACTAGAGGTAGGTAGCGGGAAGGCAAGTAAGCGCGCGCTGGCGGATTGGATTGTCGGCCAAGCACGTATTCCCGAAATCGCATTGGGTGAAATCCAGATGGGTGATGCGTCTTCAACCGTTCAGATACACGTTGAGAAAGCATCCTATGTGATTGATGTCATCAAGAAAAGGGAATTTGATGGAGTTGCGTTAAATCCATCAATAGTGGAATATTGAGGTTTTGTAATGAGCCAAACACAGACGCCAAATCGGCGTCTTGACCTATTGGGGTTCTTTTGCCCAGTACCAGTGCACGAGACAAGAAAAGCACTCAATGAAATGCAAGAAGGTGAACTTCTCGAAGTACACGCTGACGACCCCGAAACTCTCCAAGATATGCCAGCGCTATGCGATAGGATTAGAGTTCAACTTCTGAGCATTACAGAAGAATCAGGAGAGTATAGATTTCTGATTAGGAAATGAATATTCCAATCGGATGGGTTCTTGAGAGTAGAATAGGTCGTGAAGTCAATGACGTCACCCAATCGGCCTGTGGACCTCACAGAATTGCTCGATGTCCCTGCCGATGCTAGGTTGCCGACCGAACACGGTGATTTTCGAATTAGAGTATTTCACGAAGACACTACAGGACTAGATCATGTAGCCCTAACACTCGGAGACATGCAGGGGCCAGACCCCGTCCTTGTGCGAGTTCACTCAGAGTGCCTAACCGGTGATGCATTTGGAAGTCTACGTTGTGACTGCGGCCCTCAACTCGACACCGCTTTGCGACGCATACAAGAAATTGGATGGGGTTGTTTGGTATACCTTAGACAGGAAGGAAGAGGTATTGGTCTACACGCCAAAATTCAGGCCTACAATTTACAAGACAAGGGTGCTGATACATTAGACGCTAATTTACTGCTAGGTCACCCTGCAGATGCTAGGGATTATCGAATTGCTGCAAACATATTAACCGCGGTGGGAGTAGAAAGAGTCTGTCTGTTAACGAATAATCCTGACAAAGTAATCCAATTACAAAATCACAATGTAGACGTACACGAAAGAATGCCCCTAGTAGCAGGCGTAAACGAAGATAATCGAGATTACCTTTCTACAAAGGTAGAAAGAATGGGGCATTCGATTTCGGATGACCATTTAGAGTCTTAATGCAAATTGCAAAATCTGCTCTAAGTATGATTTGTGGGGCCGTGGCCGGGACTTGAACCCGGGCCGGCGGGACCACAACCCACCGTGCTAACCGCTACACTACCACAGCCGTATGTAGCCATTCGACAGACAGACCATATTTCAAGCGTTCCGCGTGAGGTAGCCCAGACTCTAGAGACCAACGGATTGAAGCGTCGTTCTCCATCGTTACTAATTGATGAGGCGGGCCGAGGGTCTAAGTTTGGGTTTGACTGCCCTAGCGATAATTGCAATTCTATCCCCGTTAACCGCAGGAGATACGGTCATCGAATCAAATAGAATAGAGCTACTAGAAGCAGGCTCTTTTGATGATGCAAGTGATTGGACTATTTCTACCAAAGCCGCCTTTTCAGATCAACCAGCCGACCATAGTGTGGGGATGATTGCTGATGGAGAGTTGTCATTCACACACAACCGTCCAGATAATTTCCAAACTCATACCTCTTGGGCCTCATTCAGCCCCACAGATTCGAACTTTTCAATAGGAAATCCCGATGGCTCCTATACATGGTCTACTGGCCCTGATATTACCTTGTCAGGATATTCTTTCACTGGTTTAGAAAGTCGAGTCTTAGCCAATGTTTCATTGATTATGCACATATCAATTCCAGATTCATTACCTTCAGATGAAATTCGTATAACAATAGAGGCAAATGGCCCAGAGAAATTAGTCAAAACGATTGCAAGGACGTTTGGACCAGTTAATCGGATGACAACTCCGCTGGTCGAAAATATTGACGATTTACAAGAATGGAATTGGGATGATTTGGAAGATGCGTCTGTAACTGTAGATTATGTCTCTGACGGCGCTCCAGATGATTCAGAAATCAGAGTAGATGCAGTTGGAATTCGAGTAAAATATCACCAACCATGGTACTCATTTGAGACCGTTAAGGCGATTCATGAAATTGCAGGACAAAGTATGCCCGTACTCGACTTTGGACCTTATGATGGAGAAATTTCTGGATTGCTAACTGAATCTTGTGGCCTAACTCCTGAAGAAGGATTAGATGGCTTCTGGACCTTTGACGTAGAAGTTCCTTATGACCAAGAATTAGGACGAATTCATGTCTTTGGTGAAGGTAATTATACAATCGAAGCAATGCCTCAGGGCCACACTTCTGTGGAGGATTATGAAACCTATTCTAATGGAGATTTGCTACAACATAGAGACGAAACAAATTCAGTCCGGATAACAATTTTTGACGGTTGCATAAGTTCGGCTAGGATAGATGTTAATGATCCAAAACTAGTGGTAGTTGGTTCAATAGCCGGTTCGACTCAAGGCTTAGTTCAAGAATATAGCAATATTAGATTTGCAATTGGAAATCAACTTCTCCAAGAAGTGCCAATTGAGGCGGGCGTATTTTCATTTGAAGTCCCAATTGGTTATGCCTTACCCGTTGGAACAAATGAATTAGAATTCGGTGTGGCTTCAAGGTTTCAATGGTCTTCTAACGGAGTAGCAGAAACAACAGTTGTACACATTGAATCTATTTCCATAGAAGGTGGCTACAATTTAATCTGGGACCGAGATGTAGTATGCTCAGCCCCGTCTCACCAAGAATTGATTGAAGATGAAGGGGGTTTACTCATTGCAATGGCAAGTAGGTGTGAAGACGACCTAACAGATTGGCAAAATCTTGAAGTTAATGCATGGACAGATAATACTGAGCTCCTTGCCGTATCTGCATTATCAGGGGACATTAGAATCCAGCCTCTGACTGATGCCAATGGAGAGGCGTGGGTAAATGTAGAAGTCATAGACGAATCAGGCAATATGTGGGATGGAAGATTTAGCGTAAATGTGCTTGCGGTTGAAGATGCACCCACAATTTCAGGATTGCCCGTATTGACTTACATCAATCTTGGAGAAAGTAAAGTAATCGATATTGAAATCTACGATCCTGACTCCTCTGAATTATCAATTTCCACATCAAGATCTTGGGCTAATGTAGATTCTTTTGGAGATTTGATAATGACACCTGTTGAACCAGGAACCCACATAGTCGAAATAACAGTTAGTGATGGGACATACTCTGAAGTACAAGATTTGGAAGTGATAGTCACCGCACAGCCAGATTTAACGATAGAAAATTTGGAAATTTGGAAAGGCAACGTTATTGTTGACTCGGTTGAAGAAGGCGATGTAGTTCAACTCAAGATATACGTTCGAAACGAAGGCAGAGGTGTTGCCAATGCAGTCGATGTTAGATGTTGGGTTGATGGACTGTTAGTAGGCTCAACTATAGTCGATAGCGTAGCACCAGGAGGTTTGTCTATTGCAACATGTGACACACAAATCATTACTTCTGGGGACATTGTAATCATGGGATTAGTAGACGGTACTGCCTCAATTGAAGAATCGAATGAAATCAACAATGAGTTCCAGATATTAGTAAATTCGCAAGGTCGAGATACAGGGACTGGTAAAGATTCCACAGATAGAGGCCCTGCAATTATTTTCTTATCAATTGGATTAATTGCAATTTCAATAGCCGCATTACAATTTGGGCCGGGACGGATTAGAAAGCCATATCGGAAGCGATAGGGTATCCAAAAAAACCCCAACATTCGGAAACCCTGGTCTGAAGACCTCCGTACGGCTGATAATCGTTGTAAATCAGGGAATAGTTATACCATGATGGACGGCCAATTCAGCCTACCGCGCTCGTCTAGCGAGCCGGTGGTGTGTGTTTGCGATGATGAAACTAAAGGTCAGAATAGAGACTGAAGAGTGGATTTACGAAGAGCATGAGATGCACTAATCTCAGCCCTTCTGCCATGTTTGAGGATAAATTCCTGCCTGCATTAGAACAACCTTGGGTCTAGCAACTTCGCCGTGTTCCATAGATTGAATTTTGGCAACTCCTGAGTTGGTTTCTGCAATCGCCACCGCCTCCCCCTTAAGTGTCTCAATAACTACTAAGTCACCTCTTTCTATTCCTTCATCGATGCTTACCACCCCTGGTCTTGCTAGAGCAGCGCCATGTGCAATTGCAGCGGCAGCTCCATCCTTCACTACAATTCGAGGAAAATGCCCGAGAATCGATTCGACTGGCGCGATGAGTCTACGTAGAGCTCTATCATCTTCATGTTCTTTCCAAAGAAACACAGCATCGGTTAACTGTTGCATAGTACAGGCATTCGATTGATTGAACGAACCTGTTTTGTCTCTATGTAATTCAACAAGTTCACAATTTGTATCCAAAAGAAGTCCGATATCTCGGGCTAAAGTCCTAATGTAAGTCCCTGCGTTACAGGTAATTGACAAAGCCACTAAATTAGCCTCTGAATCGTCTTCAATGATCTTCATTTCATGGATTATCCTAGTTCTTACGCGTACTTTGACTGCCGACTCTAGTGGAGGCACGTTGTAGATTTCGCCATTTAATGAATTAAGTAAATCCTCTAACTCAGGTAAGGTAACTTCTCTACCAAATCTGAGTACAGCGATGTATTTCTTATCCCCTGTAAGGACCATTTCAGTTAACCTTGTAGCTTTCCCGCAAAGCATGGTAAGTAAGCCCGTAGCAAAAGGATCCAAAGTACCTCCATGGCCCAATCTTTGTATCCCCAACATTTCCCTAGCCCATGCAGTTAATTGGTGACTCGAGGGGCCTCTGGGTTTGTCAACTAAGATTACGCCAGCATCCAATAGTGATTCGAGAGTCCTGTCTTTTGGATTACATCCAAATTTTGGATCAGTCTTGGCTGAATTATCTAAGATAAGCAATTAATCAACCTCCATTGATTGCTGAGTTTACTATCGAAAATACCTCATCAGCAGTAAGATTGTCAGCGTTTACAACTAAATTGTATGGAGTCATTTCATCAAGATCAATATCGTATAGGACACGGTATCTTTCCTTGTCTGCACTTTGTCTAGCCGTCGATTCTGTTAGCCTTTGTTCAAAACTACCACCTTCTCGGTTTTGAACTCGACGAGCCCTCTCTTCATCCGATGTATTGATCCAAACCCTTAGGCAATTTATTGCAAGTTCATGGGCCCACCAACCTGCCAATCTACTTTCAATGATTTCAGGACCTCCTGATTGGGTCATCGCATCTTTCAGAAGTTTGTCTAGTGAGCGATCTACATCCAAATCTTGCTTGCATAATTCGCTGAATTCAACAACAGAGAGATTACGACGGTTGGCTTCTGTGCGAAAGACCTCGCCTCCGTTTAGGGAATTCCACCCTGTGGATGCCTTAATTTTGCTTACCAATGTAGAAGTTCCACTTCCTGGGGCTCCACTAATTGTAACCCTAAGCAATTACCTTACCTCCATTCATTTCGGCAGACACTGCACCGTAATCGACCAGAACTAGTACGATTTACCATCGTCGAGGAACAATCCGGACAGGTAGTGCCAATTTGCGGAGGAGCGGAATGTTGGTTACCTCCACGACGTGACTCGGTATTTCCTTTCTTCCTAGGGCCATCGCGTGAACGGCGTTGACTTCGGCGAGTAGTAGCCGAGGATTTCTTTTCTTCATCCTTCAATAAATGTAACAGGGGTTCGGGGATTGGAGTACCTTCCAAAACTAAGGGATGTCTGCCGAATCGAATGATTTTGATATGACGATCGATAATCCTTCCAAGTGGAGCACTCATTGCAATATAGGTAATGACCCAAGCAGGGAAAATCCAGCAGATTGTGTCCATCATACCCCACATCGGTTGCCAAGGGAGGCTTACGTAACCAACTCGGAATCCTGCTGCAGATTCAGCCATCCAACTGAAAATACCGATAATGAAGATGATTGTAAACATCATAGGTTTCATCATTGAAGATTGCATAGCCATCTGATCCGGCATCAACTCCATTTGGAGACGGCGCATCTTGTCTGCTCTTGCAGTATCTCTTTCGGCTTGAGCTTCTCTCAATTGTTTGGAAATCTGTTTATTTCTATGTCCGATATGAACTTGGGTAATAGGGTCCATGAAAAAACCACGAATCACCGTGTTGACTATCATTATTGATGAGCCTATGATGAAGACGGTGGGCACGAAATAATCTGAGTGAAATGGGATAGTAGGTTCAATCACGCTCGCTGCGGAATCTGCCATCAATATACGAAGTCCTGGATTGAAGGTAAGAAGTAGCATGACTGCGAGTAAAACGAACATAGGACCCATCATGCCCAAAGCCGCTTGGCTCTGTGCATCACCTTGTCCAGCAGGTGCCGCCATGTATCTCCCTCTCTGAGGCTCTCAATTGAAGGATTCGGCGCGGCTCACATGTAATGTGAGCCGAAATTAACTAAATTGGAAGCTACATGTTTCGCAAGAAGAAGCACCTACTGAAGCCTCTGTTCCACAAACAGGACAAACATCAGGAGCCACTATTGTTACTTCCTGCGATTCTTCCTCGGAGTCATCTGAATCTTCTATGGCCTCTTCACTTTCATCGGACATCGGTTCTACATACTGGACCTGAGGTATTGACAAGTCAACATCAACATCTGAATTTGAGTCCACATCTTCTTCTTCATTTTCCTCGGTTTGAGGTTCTGAGTCTAATTCGGATTCCGGGTCACCAATTGGAATTTCTAGATTAATTCTAGTAGACTCATCAACCCAGTCTGGCAGGTTTGGTTCCTCATCCACTTCGTCGCCGAAAGTTGCTCCATGGTAGTCTTGAGCATCTGCTACTTTGTATTCGCTTTCGGAGTCTCCTTGAATTTCAAAAACTACCTCTATTCGCTCGT
The DNA here is from genome assembly GCA_011523185.1 of Methanobacteriota archaeon. Classification (GTDB taxonomy): domain Archaea; phylum Thermoplasmatota; class Poseidoniia; order Poseidoniales; family Thalassarchaeaceae; genus MGIIb-O1. Next base: position 2,037 of record WTHI01000077.1, on the reverse strand, counting down.
CTTTTTCGATTCTACCAATAGGCCAGGAAACATGCGTGCCTTCTCTGGCGGACTCCTTACTGAAGTCTACAACTCTCTCACCGGATTGATTCGAGCGAACAGTAGATTTTTCGATATTGAAAGTACCAGGCACTACATCGTGAAGAGATAAATCCTCTAGAGCACTATCTGAGTCGTTTTGGAACATTAAGAGGATTTCATATCTACCAGGGCCTGCTGCGGGAAAGACTTCTTTTCCTGTAGAGAACCTTCTGCGGCGATGAACTACACGAATTAGTGGAGTGCGATTGCAGTGACGGGTGGCTACTGGACCGAATCTTTCCATACTAAAATCCGCCCGAATTGGGGCTGCTAGTTTTTCATTTTGAGGAGATGGATCATCTGCATGTAATGGATAAGTTATGGTCAGTGATTTACCAGGTTGTAATCCGAGAGGCGCAGATGTTCCTACGGTGATTCTTAGGGCGTGGCCTTGCGAATCTGGAGACACCAATTGTTCCTCTAACTGTGTGCCATCGACAACCTCTATTCTGTATTGATCTTCGTTAAGATCTGAGCCTTCCATTTCAATTCGTATTTGATTAGTAGCAGGTGCTTGGAAAATACCCGGAATATCATCGAGTAATCGCATCACGTTAATTGGTGCAGATCCGGTGTTTTCTATTACCGTAATACAATCTAAGTCCGATGCGACGTAGGAGCGTATTCGGGAAATGCTGTACTGTTTGTTCACCTCAGCGTCTAGAACTTTGAAACTCCTTTCTTTTAATTCTAAAATCCCTGTGGATTCAACATTGGCCCTTGGTAAAATCGAATAGTTAATTTCATGCGTAAAATTAGGCTTATCTATTGCTTCGATTCTCTTTTCAATCGAGTCCCAAAGTCCTTCCGGGGGTATCTCCTCTCGAATATCTTCCATTTCTAAGAATGGATCACTGCGACCCGCTAGCCAAACAGTTGCACCGGATAGGCTGACAACGAAAGAAGATCGATTTTCTACGACTAACTTGCAGTGGAATACATCTGGTCTGTCATCTTCCTTGGGTGAAACATAGCCAAATTGACGGGCTCTAGAATTAACCGAATCAAATTGCGCCCTTGAGACAGTTGCTTCACAAGAATATGCAGCACTAACTGTGCCAGTTGCGAAGCGTTGAATCGTCCTAGTTGTGACTCTTGGGATTATTTCTAAGGATGCACTATCTCCAACTGGGAGCCTACCGATGCGCCAAATCAATTCATTGTCCTTTATGTCGTATTCAGGGCCATCTGATAACTCAAAATTATCAGGGAGTGCTCTTCTAACTATGACATCGGTCAAACTAACAGGTGCAATATTTTCAACACTAAGTCGTATCAGCACCTCTTGTGCATGTTCGGAATAAACCATCGATAGACTCGATTCCTGAGGGCGCTCTGGTTCAGTGTCAATATGCTCCCTAAGAACCATCATTCTAGGGCCGGATGCTGTATATGGAAGGGTGGTGGTTTGGGTCGCATCTAATTCACGTACTGTGATTGCGCCGCCCCCTATATCTGTAGAAGCAGTATTTTGTAACAAGACTTCTATGTCCCAAGCACGGTCCTTTCGACTAGAATTTCGTAGAATTAGTTCGCCATCGATGGATTGTTGTCTAACTGTGCCATCTGGATTGAGTACTGATTCTTCCTTCTCCTTTAGAGTAACATACAATTTATCTCCAGGAATTGAATCAACTTCTCCAGCCGGCCGAAGATTACTAGATAGGGCTGGTTGAGGTTCATCTACATCCTCAGATTCTGATTTTGATTCGTCTTCCTCTGCAAATGCTCTATCAAGAGCATTGTTCCAATCTTCGGAACTTAAGTCGGAAACTTCCTGAGATTCATCATCAGAATCATCTTCCTCCATTTCTTCTAGAGAAGCTAGGGTGTCATCGAATGATTGAATGTCAAGCTCATCTACATCCCATGCTTCTTCGCCATCTACTTCATCCTCTACTTCAATTGCTTTGAATCCGGGGGGAGGGGGCGGAGGTGTATCGAAACCAACCGGAG
>WTHI01000067.1:0-2697 GCA_011523185.1 Methanobacteriota archaeon | reverse complement strand
TGCTTGAGGCAGATGTTCATTGGTTCTGAGAAAAAGCCGAGACTCCAACGTCCACCTTCTCTTCCGACTCCACTATCCTTGACTCCACCAAATGGAACTCTCAAATCTCGATGTAGCCAAGTATTGACCCAAACCATGCCAGTGTCAATATTCTCAGCAACTCTTTGTCCCCTTTCTAAGTCGCTAGTCCAAACGCTTCCCGCCAAACCATAGCGGGTGTTATTTGCAATCTCAATCGCTTCTTCTTCACTCTCAAATCGATGTATGGTTACAACAGGTCCAAAGATTTCCTCAGTTGTGCATCGAGCATCTGTTGCTACACCTGAAATGACAGTAGGTGCCAGCCAATTGCCGTGCTCGAACTCTTTTGGAAGACAGGGATATCCTCCTGTGAGTATCTCGCCTCCTTCCTCCTTAGCCAATTCGACATAACTTTCCACTTTCGCGAGATGGTCTGCTGAAATCAATGCGCCTAATTGGGTAGATTCGTCTGAAGGATCGCCAATTTTCATTGATTCAACTGAATTGACAAAAGCCTCAACAAATTCATCGTAAATTCCAGATTGGACAAGGATTCTTGAGCCGCATAGGCACACTTGTCCCTGATTTAGGAATGCGGCTCTAGTCACTCCTTCGACGGTTTTCTCCATATCACAGTCGTCGAATACTATGCTTGCATTTTTGCCGCCTAATTCTAGACTGAGTTTCTTGAACATTGGACTGGCGGCGGCGGCAACCTTGGCTCCGGTAGCCGTACCTCCTGTGAATGATACAAGGTCAACATCTGGATGAGAGGTAAGTGGGCCACCAGCACCTATTCCATCTCCATGAACTAGGTTGACTACTCCCTTTGGTAGGCCAACTTCGTGAATAGTTTCCATTAGTAAATCGGCGGTCATCGGAGTTAATTCACTGGGCTTACAGACGACTGTATTACCCATCCCGATTGCCGGAGCGACCTTCCAACTTAGTAGGTATAATGGTAGGTTCCATGGAGTAATCAATGCACCAACACCTACCGGTTTTGGAACGACGATATTTGTTGCATCCTCCATCTCAAAACGTTCCCTCTGACCGCCGTGAGTTTCTCGAATTAATCCTGCAAAAAATCGGAAATTAGCCACTGAACGGTAAGCATCTACTGCGCGTGCTAAGGAAATTGGTTTACCAGTATCTTTGCTCTCAAGTGCGGCGATATGTTCGTATTTTGCTTCTAGAGCATCGGCGATTTTATCCAACCAATCGGCTCTTTCTGCATGGCTAAGGCCACCCCATGCTGGCTGAGCCTTTTTTGCCGCAGAAATTGCATGATCAACATCTGCTTGTGTCGAAAGTGGAACTCTTCCAAATCGTTCACCAGTCGCTGGTTTCAGAACGTTCAGCCAATCATCATTAGAGTGGCAGATAAATTCACCATCAATGTAGTTGCAAAGGTCGCGAGGTTCGCTACCAACAGGGTCTCTTTCACAAGGGGTGCAACCTGATTCACAGCACTTCTCAGGGTCCAAAATTAACCCTCCTGACTTCCCTCATTGGCGAATGGATCTGAACGAGTCATAGCTTCAGAGTACTCTTTCCAGTCGAGTGAGAATCTATCTCTATCAGGGTCCCATTCATCCCACGTTACAACTTCCTCTAGGGCCTCTCGATACTTGTCAGGGACAATTCCAGGTACGATGAATGCTTTCTGTCTGTGTAGGGGATATGGGTTTCTAAGTTGAATACCCAAAACACCCAATACGGCACGTGCAACATACCAAGTGGCTTGAGAATTCCAACCATGTGCGATTTTGATAACAATTCCAAGACCGTTAGGCCAATCAGGATGTTCGATCGACAAGCCCAACAAACCATCTGCACCTTCTTTTGCGATTAGTTTGCCTTCTCCAGCCTTCAAGCAAGTAGAATCTAATCTATTGAATCCACCAATCAAATCGGGATATTTGTTCATAGCTTCCCAAATCCAATCTTCATTCCTGTTGGTTGCTAAGCCAGCAAACATCACAGCTAATTCATCTACAGTATTCGAAACGGTTGGGAATCCACAACCATCTTTTGCAACCCTTAGTGGCTTCCAATCTGGCTTATTCATGTATTCTCGAAGCACATCGAGATAAAGTGGAAACCAATCAGAACTCGGTAATGTGTATCCTGCTCTATTCATACCCATTTTCCTCATTCCCTTGAGAATAGCAGCGTGTTCTCCAGAGCATGTGTGAAACCATCTCCTTGGCCTCCTAACCTGTCGGCCAAACTGAATCAATGGAACATCCAATGGGCATTGCATCAACCCCCATTCTGATTCAGTAAGCAGAGACTGAGCCGCTGCAACATGCTCTGTATCTCCGTTGTGAGAGGAACATGCAATTGCCTTTTGCTTCCAATCTAAGTCATCCAAAGCCTCGGTGAATGGTTTCATCATCAAAGGTTTCATCATCGAGCGACCATAGACCAATACATTGCCACCGAATGAATGCATAATCTCGTCACCATGCGCCCAAGCAATCGCTCCATGAATTGTATTTTCCGAGACATCCATACGCCTGAAATCAACTAATGGTTCCCACTCAACATCACGTCCGGTAGCAATACCTTCGTGTTGTTCTCCAAGAGGATTGGTTGGGAATACAGCAGACCCTGGTCGACCTGGTGCGACACTGGATGGCTGCTCGATTTTGCGCGCGCTCATTCGCTCCC
>WTHI01000070.1:0-10515 GCA_011523185.1 Methanobacteriota archaeon | reverse complement strand
AACTAAGCTATGTCGGCCCAGCCTGCGGCTGGAACATTCCTTCATCAATCAATCGCTAACGAGGGCAGGAGAAATTGTACGATTTGAATTACTCCCATTCGATAGTACCCGGTGGTTTATGAGTGATATCATAGACTACTCTATTCACCTGACCTTTCAAAGAATTTGTAATTTCTGTGCTAATTGCTGAAAGCACATCATGTGGTATTGGAGAATAGCGAGCCGACATGCCATCAAGACTGGTTACTGCGCGAACAACGACCGTTTCTCCATGTACCCGAGCATCGCCATGAACACCTACGGAACGAACAGGTAGGAGAGCGGCAAAGTATTGCCAAGGAAGTTCACAGATTCCTTCCTCCGCCGCCTCCCTCAATCTAGTCTCAACGATGTGGCAGGCTTCACGACAGGCCTCAACACGAGGTCGAGTTAAATCACCGAGAACTCGAACCGCCAATCCGGGACCAGGGAATGGTTGTCTTTCACTTGACTTAATACCGAGTTCTCTGGCAATTTGGCGAACCTCATCCTTGTAGAATTCGCGCAGAGGTTCGACGATTTTCAAATCGACATCTTCCGGCAATCCACCTACATTGTGATGACTTTTGATGACATCTCGTTCGCCGCCTCCGGACTCAATCCAATCTGGTGCAATGGTTCCTTGAACGAGAAATTTTGCACCGCAGTTGCTTTGTTCTTCCTCAAAAACTCGAATGAATTGTTCACCGATTACCTTACGCTTTTCTTCCGGATCAGTGACTCCTTCTAGATTACTAAAGAAACGATCTGAAGCATCGACAACTTGCAGTTCGATACCCATTTCTTTGAACATCTCACGAACTTCTTCTGTCTCTCCTTTGCGCATAAATCCTGTATCGACATAGACACAATGGAGTAGGCTACCTACAGCACGGTGAGCTAAAACCGCTGCAACCGAACTGTCAATACCTCCTGAACAAGCAATGATTGCAGTATCGTCAATTTGTGATTCCAGTGCTTCGATGGCCTCATCGACTAGCATCTGGGTGTTCATCAATGACTTCACCCCTGAATAGACTCATCGTCTGAAATTACTTTTGCAGTCATCGCTGATCTGTAATCGGCATATGCTGCTGCTAGAGATTCGTTGGAAGTAGCCAAAATTTGTACAGCTAAAGCACCTGCATTATCACCACGGTCTACACCTACGGTTGCAACCGGCATTCCGGGTGGCATTTGAACAATTGATAGAAGAGAGTCGAGAGGGACCTTTCCACCAACTGGAACACCGATTACCGGCTTCGTAGTCATCGAAGCGATTACCCCAGGAAGTGCGGCTGCGACACCTGCCATTCCAATGAAAACCTGACAACCATCGGCTTCTGCTTTCTCAATTATCCCTTCCAAATATTTGGGTGCTCGATGGGCTGATGCAACTCTAATTTGGTAGCTGACATTGAACTTTTCCAGCACCCCTCTGCATTTCTCAGCGATTGGCATGTCTGACTTGGAACCGAGAACAACACATATGTCCATGCCACAGCGCATAACGGCCGGTTAAAATGCCTGCCGAAAGCAACGACTGCAAAATCTACTCATCGGTTGTTGCGAGGAACCTTTCCGGCCACGCCTCTCCAGCAATCAGCAATGGTGGCGAGGAAAGAAGAGTAGCAAAGCGATGGTCTGAAACAAATGTGTCGGAAAAAGCATCATGTATCGTACCTACACGATGCATAAGAGTGAATGCCACAAAGCTTGAGTCACCTCGAGTTACTCCAATTAAATTCGCTGTATATTCAGGAAGCGTTCCCTCCCACCTTGCGAGTGTACCGTTTCTGAAATTAGTTGAAACGCCCATCCAACCATCATTTAGCACTGCTTCGGAGTAGTCGTCTGGATTGATTGGAAGAAGCCACCGAGCAGAGTTCTCACCTGCCACTGAAATGAGGTTCTGAATTGTGCGATATTGGGCAATGGCAAAAAGCAGAAAGGAAAGCCAACCTAAGCGGCTATCGATTAGAATATGTAGTAAGAAAACTATTGCAGCTGGAAGCATTAGTACGATGTCAAAGGGATAGAATTTTTTCAATAATCCTTCAACGGGAATCGGTAAACCATCTTGCAACTTCCGAAAACCAAGTAACAATAGAAACCAACTAGCAGAGAATAATGATATCGCCACCAATTGGTCATCTGGAGTACGCCCTGGAAATGCCAAAGGTATAGCGGAAGCGATGAAGAAAAATGGAGCCCATGCAGTTGTGTACAGTATTCTTGGCCCTAATGGCTGTAACCTTTGTCTCATCCAACCTCTATCAACTTCAGAGCTAGAGGCTATATCCCAATTTTCTCCTGGATTCTCTTCTCCAACTAGATGGTCAGGTATTGATTCGCTAGCAGGATACCATAGGGCTTGGCCCCTCATCCATTCCGAGTCGCGAGTCCCCTTCACGGCCAACGCGTTAGGTTGCTATTATTTGGTTCGCGCAGATTGAATTCTGTGTTAGATATCAATCGTCGAATTCCTTACGCAATACTAGACTTCTAGCCGCAAGCACTTCATCCACGCGCCTAACATCTGTATTATGTGGTGCAGATTGAACGACTTCTGGATCTTCGCTCAGAATTGTCAAGAAGTCATCAGCGAATTTATCCAACACTTCCCGGCTTTCGGTTTCAGTTGGTTCAATCATCAAACATTCTGGAACGATCATCGGGAAGTAAAGTGTTGGCGACATATAGCCATAGTCGAGTAGACGCTTTGCAATGTCTTTTCCTGTAACTCCGGTAGTTTCCTTTAGAGGCATCATGCTTAATGTAAATTCATGCTTTACAAAATCGGCAGGCGCACCATCAACAGGCATCGAGTGAATGGAGTTCAACTGTTCTTGGGTTGGATTCATGATTTGATGTCTGAGATAATTTGCATTCAGAACAGCGTGCTCACTCATCAATTCCAATTCTCTACCATATCGTCGATAGTATGCCCATGCTCGAACCACAGCCCCTGCATTTCCATGCCACTGCTGTACCTTACCGATAGAATCTGTTGGGGTTCGCCAAAAGTAGCGATAACCATCTCCTGTAGCGCCACCATCTTCGGTCTCTTCTCTGTCAGCGATTGGAGATGGAAGGAAGTCGGCTAAGTGTGCCTTTACTCCTATTGGGCCACTTCCTGGACCTCCACCGCCGTGTGGCTGACTGAAGGTCTTGTGAAGATTATAGTGCACTGCATCGAATCCCATTCTACCTGGGTCTGTTTTGCCTAGAATTGCGTTGAAGTTAGCTCCGTCGTAGTACATTTGTCCGCCCGCGGCGTGAACGATTTCTGCCGCTTCGGCAATTTCGGGCTCAAATATTCCGAGCGTACTTGGATTGGTGATCATCATCGCGGCTGTGTCATCTCCAACCGCCGCTCTGAGAGCCTCGAGATCTAGACGTCCGTCTTCACCGCTTGGAATTTCTACAATTTCGTAACCACACATTGCGGCAGATGCGGGGTTTGTTCCATGAGCTGAATCAGGTACAATCACCTTGTCTCGTTGTTCGTCGCCATTTCGGCGATGGTATTCCTGAATACATCGAATTGCAGTGAACTCCCCCTGTGCTCCAGCAACTGGTTGCAGGGTTACTTCATCCATTCCAGCACAAATCGCCAACATTTCCTGCATCTCATAGTAGATGGAAAGTAAACCCTGAATTTGATGCTCGGGTTGTAATGGATGTATCCTATCAATTCCAGGTAATTGTACAACCCTTTCATTGATTCTTGGATTGTGCTTCATAGTACAGGACCCCAATGGATAAAATCCTGTATCAATTCCAAAATTTCGTTGTGACAATAATGTGTAATGGCGGACTAATTCAGGCTCACTGGCTCGAGGCCATCGAGGAAGATTCGATCGGCGTAAAGAAGCCGGCACAGTGTTTATTGCGTCCTCTTTCATTGGTTCTGGTTGAGACCAGCCAGAGCCCTTTGCTCCATTAAACTCGAAGATATCACTCATGCAGACACCTCCTCGACCCAAGCGGATAGAGCAGAAACGAGGGAATCGATATCCGATGTTGTGGTTCTTTCATCACAGCCGATTAACAAGCAGGATGACATTGAATCCCACCATTCACCCATCGGAAATCCGCCAAGAACTCCAGCAGCATCCATGTGAGCGAGGGCATCGCTCGCATCACCTGGTAACTTGACTGCAAACTCTCGGAAATTTGGAGTATCAGGGTCAACTAACTCGACTCCATCAATTCCGCATATGGCTTGCTTTGTGACTTCGGTTGTAGCGGCAACACGAAGAGCTAGTTTCTCCAAGCCTTCTGGTCCGAGCAGTGACATATGCATTGCTCCCATTAGGGCGATTAGAGTTTCATTGGAACAAATATTGGACGTTGCTCTGTGACGGCGAATATGTTGCTCGCGAGTTGATAATGTTAAAGTGAAAGCTTCCTTTCCATCTTCGTCAAGGGTTTTACCAACAATTCTTCCGGGCATTAGTCTAAGGTAGTCCTTCTTACAAGCAAAAAGGCCGTAGATTGGTCCACCAGCAGTCGGCCCTATTCCAAATGGTTGGCCTTCTCCTACTACGATATCAGCACCATAATTTCCGGGCGCTTCAACAATCCCTAGAGAGACAGCGTCAACCCCTACGATTAGAGCTGTGTTTTCTCCGATGATTTCCTTCAAGCGAGTAATACCTTCATCGAGTTCCCCAAAGGCATTCGGTTGTTCGACATAAACCGCACAAGCACCTTCTGCCGAAGCTGCAGCATCTAGGTTTACTCTACCATTTGAATCGTGTTCTAGAGTACGCAATTCTATTCCGACTCCTTGGGTGTAATTCTCGATTACAGACAATCGATGAGGAGGTACAAATTGTGAGACGTAGACAACTCCTTTCTGAGTGGCTTTGCGACCTTTTACTCGAACTGCGCAAGTAATGGCTTCTGCAGCGGCTGTGCTAGCATCATACATCGAGACGTTTGACACAGGCAATCCAACTAATTCTGACACCATAGTCTGGAATTCCCACATAGCCTGTAGCATTCCTTGGCTGACCTCTGGCTGGTAAGGTGTGTAGGAGGTCAGGAACTCTCCACGAGTTGCGAGCATCGGCACCATAGTTGGAACAAAGTTTCGAGCCAGACCAGCAGAAAGGAAGGATGGTCTGGAATCAAGATCTATGTTGGCTCCGAGTAAATGTTGTGCATCTGCCCAAATTTCCTCTTCAGATTGGGGGCCCCGAAGAGGTAGTGGATCAACTCTACGGACACCTTCTGGTATGTCCGAAAATAAATCATCAATCGACTTTAGCCCCATAGAATCGAGCATCTCTTTCTCTCTACCTAGATTTGGTAATTGGTCCATCCACACGCACCTCTAGCCCTTGGGCGGTCCTGCTGAATTGCGGGTGGTGCTTCAATGGTTCGTTCAACAAATCAAACACTACTTACCGACACACTCTTAGGTTATGGAAGAAGGTCGAGTATTGGTGATACAATGAAGGTCGCTGTTAGCGCACCCGATAGGTTCGTTGCTCCGTATATATTGGATATGCTTGGAGACGCGGCTGTAGAGATTCCACCTGAGGCCATGGAAGACCAAATGACGCTGGATGCACTACTAACATCATGTAATGCAATTGTTCACATTAATTCCAAACCAATAGACTCTACCTTCGGCAGAGACGACCGAGAAACATTACTTCGAATGCGGGAGCAATCAAGACCGATTTTGGATGCGGTCGACCGGCATGGAGAATTACATCTAATCATTGTTGGAACCCTCAGAGTACACCCACAATGGGAGCCCGATGAGCCGTATTATGGGTACGATTCTACACTCGCTCCAAGAGATACTGCTGCTGAAGGGCAATTATGGATGGAAGAGATGGCGCTTGAGCGAGCGCAAGCCGAGAGGCCAGTCAGCATCATACGCGCTTCAAACGTACAAGGTGTGCTTCTCGATGGATCGGAAGCCAATGGATTACTACATCAATGGGCAATGGAATGTATGATGGGTTGGATAAACATCCCTGGAGATGGCTCTGATGTCAAGGATTTTGTTCACGTACAAGATCTCGTGACGATAATCGGAGCTGTGTTAGAGAACCCTCCACCTACCCGCGAGAGTATCTCCGTTGGTTCAGGTAAGGCAATCAGTATGGCTGACCTTGCTGCGATTTACAATCAAAAGACTGGATGCGAATCTGAATATGGACAGGATGATTCACAAGAAGTGTTCGGAATAGTAGATGCTAGAGACCTAGAAATGAGATTTGGCTTCTCACCAGAAATCAGTCTGGAAGAAATGCTCCAGGAAGCTTTCGAATTCGCCGGTCATTGAGCGTACAATTCAAGTCTCTTTCTAATTCCATTCCACTTATGCAGTGTAAGAGCTAAGTCAGAATTATGGTTTGGTCTAAAGGAAGAAATGTCGGCTGAAGCCTTGAGGTGAACCTCGACTTCTCCGACTCCATCTATACTACCAATTATTGTCTGCCCTCCTCGATATTCATCATCAATACCAATCGAGAAGGTTCTCTCAATTTTGTCTACGCGTACCGATGCTTGAGCGACTTTGCCCATTGCCGCCTCGATAATTTCGACTTGATCGTTTAGGAAGCGTGATTCATTCAATGCTGTAGAAATAGCAACTAAGTCTAGACCGGTTGATTCGGTAGTAACCTCTGGTTCAGGAGTTTCTTCAACAGCAACCTCCGAGGTTGTATCCGGTGTGGAATCATATGTTGGAGAAACTGTATCTAGCACTACTTCGGCAGCATGATCTACAACGGTATTCACTACCGCATCCACGATTGCCTCTTCGGGAGTTTGTGCATCTAACCCAGCCTGGGCTGCCACCGTTGCAGCCCCTACGCCTACTGCACCAGCGACAGCGGCGGCCTTTGCCAAATCCTCCGGTGGCGGCAGATTCTCGACCATCTTTGCCAGAATAGAATCTGCATTACTTGACCACATTCTCCTCGCAGGGGATTGGAAAAGGAATGGTAAATCACGAATCTTTTCTTCAGCCATTTCATCCGCTGCTGCTCTAACCTCATCTATGCTTTGGTTAGGATTGGAAAGTAAGCTCTCAAGGTCGTTAGTAAAGTCAGGACCAAGCTCTGCCATCATCTTATCTACAGAGTATAACCCATCATTGGAAGTAGATTCTAAATTGGATTCATCAGACTCGACTGGAATTGGAGTGATTTCTTCCTCTTCAGCCAAATCAACGCTGAACTCAACATAAGCCAATTCATCTCCGGAACCCTCATTCATTCTGATTGTCCAATCGCCCTCTCCTGGATTTTCAAAGATGTGAGTTCCAATAGATTGTCCCTCCATATCAAAATACGAAACTCGGTTGTATCTATTTACTGTTGAATCTCCATGCTCAACATCTGCAGGTACAACACCCAACCATGAATCAGAACCTAATGTAGGCCCGGTGAAATTAACCGAGATTGATTCGTTTGACTTGTATCTTGCTTTCTGGATTTCAATTCTGATATCTGTTGTTTCTTCATCTTCTGCTTCTTGTGCAGTTGGAGTTAACCGATCACCGACTGCAGTGATGGTTAGCATTCCTACGCCAACCCATCTTCTGGAACCTAATGGCAGGCCTCCGGATGAAGGAGGCCTAGTCCATCCCCCGTCATAGTAATCCTTACTTCCATCAGTTCGACGCTTATGCAAACTCCAAGATTTTGCGCCTCCTGATGCAACGTTGTAAAAGTAAAGTGTATGACCTGAAGGCTTGGAAAAACTTGGTTGCCCGTTAACGTCTTCTCCGCGAAGATAACCGCCGTTGTATTCTGGAATGGTGTGTCCCTGAATTGTGATTTCATTGACATCTCCTGTGATTCCTCCGGCTTGTCCGCCTCCTGCCAAGGCTAGGAGTTCTGCAAGATCTAGAGTGTTGTCACCGTCGCTATCAAGAGCTGAGAAAACTGCTCTAATTATTGCATCAGGAGCATTTTGACCTGTGATTGATGCTATTGCCCGCCTAAATTCATCGGGGTCTAAACTTCCATCATTGTTGATATCGAATTTAGAAAATATTGCCTCAGCACTAATCCCTTTTTCCTGGATAATCTCTTGCAGTTTCTTAAGTGCGACCGCTTCAAATCTTGCACTCATATGCTCACCTAATTATTCGCTGGCCAACAATGGTCATGAGTATTACGCCGGCGCAGAGGTAAATTCTCATAGAGAATTCTCTACACAATCAAACGAAAGGAGGGCGTACTACTTCTGCCCTTACTCGCCTTCTTGGACTGGCCTGAATCCAAACCTCAGTGCCAATTTCGACATTGTCGAGGTAGGCCATGGCTATTCCAGTCCTCGATAGAGAAGGGGATGGACAGCCACTAGTTACGTATCCGATTATTTCTGAATCGTCGTCATCAGATGATTTTACAGCGTGACCTAATCGAGGCGCAGGGCCTCTTTCAAGACATCGAAGGCCATGCCATTTTACACCCGAATCTAGTGAAGATAGAACGCGGCTGCGGCCAACAAAATCGTGATCCATATCTAGGCCAAATGGAACGGCTGTCTCTGCTGTGTCGCGGGCAAGGAAATCTGAGGGTAAAGATTCATCAGGTTGAATTCCTAAACCCGGCCAGAGGAAGTCTTGACCGGATAATAAGTAGCCTTTCTCAAGCCTAAGTGTGTCCCTAGCACCCAAACCAACCGGTACCAAACCGTGATGCTTACCTGACTCCAAAAGCAGATTCCATAGTAAGCCAGCCTGTTCGTTTGGAACAAAAATTTCTGCACCACTCTCGCCGGTGTAACCCGTGCCTTGAATCCAACCGGTTATTCCCGCTTCATTGGGCGCTATTTCTTGACACTTGAAGCGCCCAATGCTATTTTCTCCACCCAATGCAGCGGTGAGAATTTCTCCGGAATTTGGCCCTTGTAGAGCAATGATACTTGTCTCATCTGAAAGATTCTCTACAGTTACCGAGCCATCATCAGGTAATAATTCACAGAACCAATTCCACATGGTTGGAACCATGGAGGCATTCGGCACTCCCAATACACAATCATCCGATTTAATTGCAAAAATCATGTCATCGATGATTTGACCCTCATGGTCAAGAAAATGTGTGTAACCACAACGGCCTGGAGCAAAGGAAGAAACTCTCTGAGTTGATATACTCTCGAGCCACTGTCTAACTTTGTCGCCTCGGAAGGAGAAGAAGCCCATGTGTGAAACATCGAACATTCCTGCTGAAGATCTGCAAGCCAGATGTTCCTCTTGGATTGAGCTATACCATATTGGCAATTCAAACCCATGGAAATCAACCATCTTTGCCTCTGACTCTAGATGGCAAGCATACAACGCAGTACGCACCGGTGGACTATCTGACACGAACCTTTGGGGAAGCGATAGGTGCAATAATCTCTCTATTGGCAAATTAGAGAGTAATGGCACTTTTTCTGTAAATTTTAAACAAACAAATAGGACAAAGTTTTATAAATGATGGGCGGCACTATACAACCAAGAGTTAACATGAGTGAACGAAGCACTAAGAGCCAACAACCCAAGGAGAAGAGTACTATGAGAAACACAAAGAGAAAGAAGCCATTTGTAAGTGGTGTACGCCCCTCACAGGCCAGGAATACCGAGATTGTATCAGGTGCATGCGAAGTTTGTGGTAGTGATGAGTGGGACACGGATGTAGTACGCGGTGAAACCAGTTGTGCTGTTTGTGGATTTGTTGCGGCTCAGAATATGATTGACCCTGGGGCAGAGTGGGTAAATCACTCCGACGCTGCGGATCGCAGTAGAGTCGGAGCGCCAACAACTCTGACAATCTCTGACAAAGGCCTCTCTACCGAAATAAGTCGTATTGACTTGACTTCAGGTGCCGCAAAGCGCCATGGAATGACTGGTAAGTCGGCTCGAGACTGGCGAAGGCGTCAGCGTATTGACCAGAGAAGTAAGACAAGAGACTCGCGTGCGCGCAACCTAACGACTGCAATGCAATTCATCCGTGATCGTGGAGACTTGCCGCCTCAGATTGAACAGCAAGCAGCTTCGCTTTACCGACACTCCGTAGAACGTGGCTTGGTAACCGGCCGTAGTATTCGCGGCGTATCTGCTGCTTGTGTTTACATCGCCGCGCGCGAAGCAAGAATTCCTCGTAAAATCGAAGAGATTGCTGAAGCATTCGATATGAGAACCGAAGTAGAGGAAAAAGAACTGAAGAGAACCATTCGCTTAGTTGCTAGGAACTTAGGTACACATCACATTACAGGGCCTGAAGAGTACTTCGAAAAGTTCCATTCAGACCTACAACTTCCCCCACCTGTACTAGGGGCGGCTCGAGACATGTGGAAGAAAGTCGGGGAAGACCTATCTTGGCAAGGAAAGAAGCCTTCTGGTATTGCTGGAGTAATTCTCTATCGCGTCTCGCAAGAGAGTACTTCACCAAGAACCCAAAGTGAAGTCTGCAAGGTATCTGGAATCAGTGAAGTGACTCTTCGTGGCTTACTGAAGATCCTCAATCAGCTTGC